>CAZKWK010000086.1:0-8390 GCA_964556335.1 uncultured Bordetella sp.
AAAGGGGGAAAATCCGCTCTAGGCCCTTTTGAATGGCCTGTGATGTTGGTCGATCCAGATCTACCGCAGAGAATGTGGCCGGAACTCCCATTGGTGAGACAAAGAGTGGCCCGCCAAAGGTGACTTTCCCGTTCATCTCCACAGAGAGATTGAAGCGATCCATAAGACGCTCGCCATCCAAGGCCAACACAAAGGAACCGCTGCCCCTCTCCCAATCGAATTTAATGTCCGAGATGGTGATGCTCTGAGGAGTGGGAGGAACGAGGACATTCTCCATGAGCCACTTACGCAGCGCTGCTCGGCGATCTTCTACGGGTTCTGCCTCCAACCTTGCCTCCAAATGACCTGGGTACCCAAAGAATAGTATCTAATCGGAGAGCGAATCACTGCAGCGCTATTCGAGCGTCGTCGCGGCGCTCCGAGGCAACTCGTAATCGAATCTACCCAATGCCGCTGAATGGATCAGCTTTCTGGCATTCGCCAGGTAGCGCGATACCTCGATAGTCATCGTTCGGTCGACTTCCTTTAAGTCACTGAGACTGTCGCCTCTGTCTCTTGGCTGATACGGAAGTTTTAGCCGTCGTGCCAACGCGGCCCTTGTGAGCTTAGTGCCGCGAGCGCTGTGCTGCATTTCTAAATCGTAGAGATCGAACATCTTCTTCAGCGCCTTGGCCTGCAGTGGGCGATCGAGATGGTATCGAGCAAGACTGTTCTTTGGCAGTGATGCGACCCGTCCCTTCTTGCTATGCAGCTCCGCTTTTAAGATCCGATCAAGTGTCTTGTCTGCATATTTTCTCTGTAAGCCCCGCGGAATCTGCACCACGACGAATCCAGACGAGATCGCTCGATCAAACTCTTCTGGACTCTCAAGCCTCGTGACCCGGGCATCAAGCGCGGGCTCAGCAAAGAGGTAAACGCCCCGGGTCTGTCCATGCGCTAGCTTTTTCGTCCACCACTGTGCAAACGCTGGATATCGAGAACCCTCGTAACGAACGTCTCCGAAATCTCGGTAAACCCGCGTCATCGACGCGCATTCCTCTGCGGTGTAGGCGGGAGACATGGCGCTTGTATCGCCATCAGCGGCGCAGACCACCTGAAAGTCTGGATTGAGCGTCAGCGCATACCACCACCAAAAGTACGGAGAGGCTTCGACACGGAACGCCACCGGATTCTTGTACGAGCCAAAGGTTGGCCAGGGGCTGAGAAACATGCTCATTTGTTAACAATTATTAAAAATATTAATTCTTGTTTGTATCGAAAATATAGGTAAAAAACTATAATAAAAACATGTTGTTAAGTAGTTAATTAATCACCTTTTAGTCAATTTTATAAGGAGTTCTATATGAAGTACATCATTATTTTCAGCATCGCCGTTTATGCCGTCTTCAATCCGCAAGACAGCAAGAAAACCTTCTCCGCTGTGGTGGATGGCGCCAACCAATTGGCAGTGGAAAAAATGGCAGAAATGCCCGAAGTACAAAGGGCAGTGAAAATGAAACTGAATGCTTTGAACGAAAGAGAGATTTAACGAAGAGGGCAACGCCCCCCAACTCTGTAGTACGACGTCGTCGCCTCATCAAGAGGCGTAGCTACCGAAGCTGCTCCTGGCAGCTAATTCAGACTCGCAAGCCCGTCTGGATCACACTCCCTAGAGAACAACCCTCTGCAAGACATTGAGCTTCTGTTGTAGGGTGTATCCAATGGTGCCGTAGTGGTCAAACTCTGAACCCCCACTGCTGTGCCCCGTAATTGACTCAGCAAGCCGTACAGGAATATCCCCACACGCTTTGAGACGGTCAATGAGCGCGTGTCGGAACATGTGGCTGCGCCAACCCAGATCCCGAAGATTCTTGTTAAGTATTGCTGAGCATGACGTATTGCCGTTAGGGCGAGCATACTGAGGTACAAGCCATGGGCTACGCATGTCTTTTGAATGCATGAACAAGATGCGAGCAGCCCGCAGCGATTCACCAAGCAAGGGCACTGCTCGGATACTCGATTGATTTTTACGCTCTGAAAGCTCGTTAGGACGGATCCATAAGTGAGGTATCTCGTGGTCTAGGACCACATCCTCACGCTTGGCGAAAACCGGCTCAGATATCCTGCAACCCGTGTTGAGAAGAATGAGCCCTATGTATGCGTTGGGGCGACGAAGGGCAATGAGACGCTGTTTTACGATGTTTGTGAGCTCCACCGTGGTCTGAGGCATTGGTCTTCTGAACTTGCCCTCATTAGGGATCTGCAACGCCCGAAATGGGCTCAAGCGATCGACGCTGAAATAGCGAAACGCCACATTCAGCATGGCATTAAAGCAAGCGATGTGTTTGCGAATCGTCGAGGGGCTTAGCCCCTGCCCAAGGCGCAAGTCACGGTACTGGACTGCATGGTAGTGCTTGATCTCGTCAAGATAGACATCGCCAAATTGCTCGGTGAAATTCATGAAGCAACGTGTGGTGTCCACCAAAAATTTGTGACGTCGGTAGCCATCCTTTTCCTTTATGTAAATCTGGAGCGCTGTAGATAGCTTCGGTCGCATCCCCAGGAATTGACGCGAGAAGTAGTCACCCACAAGGCCTGCGATAAATGACTCTTCGAATTCAACCCCAGCGATCGAGACTCGCTTGGTCTCTAGTAGCTCAAACGTCGGCGCTGACTCTGTATACGGAACGAGTTCTTGTTTCACTTACATGGCGCACAAAGATGCAATTCAAAAACTGTAATGCCACGTACGTAAAAGGTCTACGAGAGAGTCCTGAAAAACACTCGGGACTTTCTTTCCGTCAAGTCGAGATCATGCGCAGGGAAAAAGCCTCACCCTGCTCCACCTCAAACATGGAGTTGGTGAATTCAGTAATGCGTTAGGTCGCAATAGGTTTGGTTAGCGCCTGACTCGCCCGCCTCTGCCGCTCTAGCTCCTTGCTCCTGCGCTGGCGTTCCCGCTCAGACTGCAGCGCCTGTCGTGCACGCTCCACCCCGCCCTGCAGGCTCTTGATGCGGGCTTTCTCTGGAGTGAGGGGCTTCACCGTCTCTCGGATGTATTCACGAACGATCTCTTCTATGGTCATGCGAGTATTTATGCCTTGACTGACAGAGAGCCCAAGAAAAAGGGGCCCGACTTCAGCCCCTTGCCCGGAAACGTCGGGTTAACCGACGCTTTGGGATCAGCCCCTAGCATGGTCGATAAGGGCTGCCTTGCCAAAGCACTTGCTCAAACCAACGCCACACGCTTTAATGCTGCTTTAGCCTCCAGCTCCAGCGTACCCACGAGGAAATAGTATGTCGATGAACAGGCAATTTACCGCGGTAATTGAACGGGAGGGAGACGGCTATGTTTCCTTTTGCCCAGAAGTTGACGTCGCAAGCCAGGGAGATACAGCCCAAGAGGCGTCGGCAAATTTGCCAGAGGCTGTTGAATTATTTTTTGAAACAGCCTCTGAAGATGAGATTTTGATGAAGTGCCAATCCACATCATTGTCTGCAAGCGTAAAAAGGGCCTCAACTGAGGCCCTTTCAGGTTCGTGGGCTTTTACTTCGCCATTAGCTGACGGCCCCTCACTTAGCGAACCCATCCCGCAGGCTCTGGCTGGCAGCGTCGATCAGGCTGTCTAGCTCTCCAGCTTCCACGGCAGCTTTGATGGACTCCAAGGTCTTGATCAATTCCTGCGGGCCTGCGACTTCTACTGCGCTCTTGCCCTTGGCCAGCTCCATGACCCGGCTACCGTACTTGACGCTGAGACAGACCCGGCCGTTTTCCGCGACAAACCACCAGGGCCGCACGCGCTTGGGCACGGTAACTTCTCGGCGTAAGCCGGTTTCAGGGTCCTTGATCACGCGCTGCCGGGTAGGCGCGTAGCTTTCCCCCGCAGCCTGGGCTTGGGCCAACTGCAGCTGCTCCCAGAGCTTGTTGCTGAGCTTGTGGCGGCGCTGTACTAGGGCTGAAGGTTTTGCGGGCTTGCGTGCAGCGACCAGCTTTAGTGATGACAGTGTGCTCATGAGTGTTCTCCTTTCAAGAGTCGTGGACGAGCACACACAAGTTATGGCCGAACTGGGGCATTGGGCGACCGGAAATGGCCGGTATCCCGCCAAACCTTCGGGACATTGCGTGGAAAACCTAATAAAAACTGATGGCCCCTGCGCAAGACGATGACCAAGTTTGATGCTGGTACTAACATCAAAGTCATGATGCTCTCTAACGAGCGTCAGCCTCAAGAGTTCAGAGCGTTCGAATCAAGAATCAAGTTGAGATTGCAAATACATGAAAGTCAACGAGGTATTACGACGCCCAGCTGATGAGGGCTGGTACCTTGTAGCGACGAGAGGAAGCCATAGGCAGTTTAAACATCCGGTCATACCCGGCCGTGTCACTCTAGCGGGGAAGCCGAGCGATGAACTAGCAATTGGGACGTATCGCAGCATCGCAAAACAAGCAGGTTGGTTAAAGGAGAACTCATGAGATACGCAGTTGTTATGGAAAAAGCCGAAGGTAATTTCTCTGCGTTCGTGCCAGATCTTCCTGGGTGTATTGCCATCGCAGACTCCATACAAGACTTAGAGGCTGAAATTCGCAAGGCTATTTCTTTTCACATTGACGGCCTCAAAGAAGATGGCCTTCCTGTGCCCGAGCCAAGTTGCTCCGTTGACTATGTTGAGATCTAAACCCCATCCCCACCCTTCTGCGTAACCGTGCTAATGGGATTCGCTCCGCACAAAGCTCGGACATCACCATAGAAGCACCCAGAATCCTCCGGTTTTCCCTTGGTTTTTCCCCTCCGAGATAAATAACTTTGCGAGTTGCTTAGGAGTGGCTGAGTCTCGAAGTAGAAGGAAAGTGAGTTGCTGGTTGCATGTAGTAACAGAGTTACTGAAGTAAGGACCACGACCTTTGTGGTCATAACTCGAAGGCAACAGCCAGCAACCCAGTGACCAGACTCGTTTTCTTCTTCGAGCAACTGCCCTGCGACAGCTCGCAACCTAACAATCAAGGAGAAATCAACGATGGAAAAACCAAACTTTGCCCTAAGGCTCTACGAGAACCCTAAGTACGGAAGTACTCGTGGGAAGGGCCTGCGTCACCAGGCCCTCTACAACGGAACGATCGATCTGCAGTACCCCCGCCTCAAGTATTTAGTCGATGTCATCACCTATGACCACTGGGAGGCGTCGGCCCACAGCGATGACAGTATGCAGATCGTAAGCCTCGCTCATGACCTGCTCGCTGCCAAGCAACGAGATCCCTTCAGTCCCGTGGTCAGACGCTCCATCATGGCAAGCTGGGTCAAGCGCCTGGACACCCCTTTGCTGAAACCCCGTGTGGAGGGACTGTTTCTTATGGATGCCAATAACGGGGACTGCTGGCTGGCTCTAAAGGACCCCGCCAACGACCTCGCCTTCATAGAGGACCTGCGCATCCGGGGCTGTGAAAAGATCCGGAATGGGCCTGACCTCTTTGCCAGCAACTACGAGCTGGCATTGGTGGCTTAAGCGCTGGCAACGCACATCGCCGCGGCGTAGGATTGGCGGATGGCTATGACCCAGCGTGAACAAAAGATGCGGCAATCCGCCCTGAGGCTACGTATCTTTGTGTGGACATTTTTCCCCTGCCTGGGCCTACTCAGCGGAGTGGTCTTTGGCATGGGCTTGCTACTTGGCCTTGGACTCGGACTTGGCGTTGCTTTTATGCTGGACAGCACACTGCGGCTCATGTCCTCTGACAGCAGGCTATTCAGGGTTCGGCGTGAATAGCAGCGGGCTCACGCACGCTGAACTTTACCTGCAATAGAGCACCAGCTAATGGCCACTACTGTGGATAGACGCTGCGCCCTGATCCAGAAGCGGTAGAGCGCTTAAGGGCTGCTTGGACGGGACATTCGCCGTAGTAACAAGCCCCAAGGCATAAGCAGAACTACGCCAATCATCATGATGGGAACAGCAAAGGCAGCAACTGTGTCCATAGGCATCTCTTTTATGAGTACGTCCCACGCAAAGACACCTGATGCGACCAGAAGGACACCCCAAGCCGCTCTGATGCTGTATGAGACCCAGATCCAAGGCCCCGAGCGCTGGCGCTTGAAGAACCACAGATAGACGGTGGTAGCCAGACTGGCCACCAACGCCAGCAGAGCGACGTTCCATACGAGATCTTCAGACATTTCAGCTCCTTGTTTCAGGATCATTCACCTAGGCGACTACCGCGAGATTACTAGGAACCGCAAAGCATAAGCGCTTTCAGCGCGGCGGCTGGTGAGGGGAATCTGCCTAACGGCGATCCAAGCTCACTACTTTTCATAACGATCACTCCCATTTGCCCTTTTTCTCCATCGGAATGTTGTCCTTGGGGCAGATTGGGGGGCCATGGTCGAGGTACTTCATGAGCATAGAAACGCGAAACCCACAGGCGGGACAGGCCGCCTTGGGCGATGGCTTGGGTGACGAGAAGAGTGCCCGAGGCACCCGCAAGGCTGCATGTGGGTAAGGGCCCCACTGCTTGACAAGTTGGACGGCAATTTCACTGAGCCGAAACCGCAGCTGCGGCCCGGCCGAGGCCTCGCGCATTTTGCCCACTAACCCTACCGTAAGGGCAATCTTCTTAAACTCTTTGCCGTGACGATTGGCGCAGTCATCAACGGCATGCACAAGTTCGTGCACTAAGGTGTCGAGTACCTCAACGGGATTCTCATGCACCGGACTGATGAAGATCTCATTGACGTTATCGGCTGACATCTGGCGATTCCAGCACTGACCCACTGCACTGCCGCGCACGGAGGTGCTCGGAATGGCGCACGATACCCGCACACGCGGCACGGTGTAGCCCTTCTCTGCAAATATTGGCGCTACGGCATCTACTGCAAAAAGAAGCCAGGCCTCACGGGTGAGCGGTATCTGCGAACCGACTTGGGGGGGTGCCTTTGCAGAGGCCCCTGGTGTTTGGGAGTTCATCCTTGCGATCATGTGGGGACGCAGGATCATCTAGTGATCTACACCCCACGCTAGAATCAAAATAACAATTTCTTCCTAAGGGAAATTAATGAACGATATTCAGTGCCCTCACTGCGGCAAGGCTTTTAAGATTGATGAGTCGGGCTACGCAGAGATTCTTCGTCAGGTGCGAGACCACGCTTTTGAGGAACAGATTCGGGAGCGCCTCGGCGCTGCGGAACGAGAGAAGTCCAATGCTGTGGAACTGGCAAGGGCTCAGACTATGACCCAGCTACAAGCTCAGGCAGCACAAAGAGAACAGCAGTTTCAGGCCCAAGCGGCACAAAAGGATCGGCAGCTTGACGATTTGAGGGCTCAGCTCCAGCGCTTTAGTGTTGAACAGCAGCTAGCCATCACAAATGCGGTGCACCAGGTAGAGAAAGAGCGTGACGAACTTCGACATAGCCTTCAATCCGCCACCCAGGAAAAGCTGATTGCCGAGCAGAATCTCAAGAGCGAGCACGCGTTGAGAATCAAAGAGCGTGATGCGGAGATTGCTAGGCTTAGCGATTTCAAGGCGAAGCTTTCAACAAAAATGGTCGGCGAGACCCTTGAGCAGCACTGCCAAATAGAGTTTGATCGTATTCGTGCCACGGCCTTTCCAACCGCGTATTTCGAGAAAGACAACGACGCGAGCAATGGCAGCAAAGGCGACTTCATCTTTCGTGATCTTACCGAGGGCGGTACTGAGGTGGTGTCAATCATGTTTGAGATGAAGAACGAAAGTGACACCACAGCCACGAAGAAAAGGAACGACGAGTTCTTTAAGGAGCTTGATAAAGACCGGAGAGAGAAAGGCTGTGAATATGCGGTACTGGTTAGTCTGCTTGAGCCTGAGAATGAGCTGTACAACTCCGGTATCGTTGATGTGTCACACCGCTATCCGAAAATGTACGTGGTGCGTCCTCAGTTTTTTATCCCAATCATTACGGTGCTGCGTAATGCAGCCCTTAAATCTCTGCAGTACAAGCATGAGCTTGCGCAGGTTCGTGCCCAAAACCTAGATATCACCAAGTTTGAAACGCAGCTAAACGACTTCAAAACCTCGTTCGGCCGTAATTGGCGCCTGGCATCAGAGGGGTTTGAAGAAGCGATAAAGCGTATTGATGAGGCTATTAAAGATCTTGAGAAGACCAAGGAGGCACTTCACAAATCAGCCAACAACCTACGGCTTGCCAACGACAAGGCTGAAGATCTCACTATAAAGAAGCTTACCCGCGACAACCCAACTATGACCGCGCGGTTTGCAGAGTTGGAGGATCAGGGCGAAAGCGGGAACCGAAATACTGATTGACACGGGTTCAAGCCGATCCTCACGCTTTCATTTCACCCCAAGTTATCGACAGATTAGAGAAGATTTGACAACAGATCCCATTCGAAGGAGGTAAGGGGATGCTTGACAAGGAAGAAGCGCA
>CAZKWK010000087.1:0-8365 GCA_964556335.1 uncultured Bordetella sp.
ACGAGGGCCCAGCGTGGTACCGATGGGGGTCGGCCCGCAGGCTGCCGCCTCTGCGCAACTGCCTGGTCTACCGGGCGGTCGAGATACTGCTCTAAGAAGCCAGGACGAAGGGCTAAAGGCGTCATGCCTAAGGCGGCGATCCAATGGCCATCGGCATCCCGCTTTCCGATGAGCAGTTCATGAAAATCCATCACCTCCGCGCCGTAGCGGCGACGGTAGCGGTCGGCAATAAACTGCTCAATGAGAGGACGGTCTGGGTGTGCCGTGTCGATCAAGTTCATGACGGACAGGCTAGAGCCGCTAGATTAAGGCGGGATTAATGACCGAAAAAAAGGGAAAAAAACCCCGGGTGATCCGGGGCCTGAACTCTGAAGAACGCTACAGACTACTTCTTCTGGGTGAAATCGAGGTTATTACAGGCCTCACATTCTTCCTTGAAGACACCCATGCGCGCGAGAAGGCCATGGATTTTGCAGCCCACGCAAAAGCCCAGAATCGCCTCAAGCCACATAAAGCCTAGACAGAGCCAGACCATCACCAGGGGCAGAAGAGCGCTTCCAAATATCTTGTTCACTGCGCCTGCGAACTTTTCCGGATGAAAAAATACGAGGCAGATGCAGATCATCGTGGCCCCAATAGACCAGGCAAAGCGCTTCGGTGCCAGCGGCTTCCAGACAGAGCGTGCATTTCGTGCCAAGAAGGTGGAGAGCCAAATGGTGGGTGAGAGATACGACGTCTTCACCGACATACCGGCCAGCATTTCAAAGAGCGCATAAAAGAGCAACCAGGTCTGCACGGTGTAGTCATAGGTACGGCGAACCGCCTCGACCATGTAGAGAATCCGGCCATCAAAGTCGACGTCATAGGTGTCCGTGATGACATTGCCGGTCACCTCCCAACGCGTACCTAATACGATGTCCCAAAGCGTGAACGCCATGTAGATCGGTATGGCCAACAAGATGCCGGCCCGAATGCGAACTGCCGTCTCGTTAATCCAGGGGGTTGTGTCCGCAGGATCACGAAACCAGAGCAAGGGACGACGAACCGAAGGGGGGGCAACGCCGGTGAGTTCAGCCATGATGGGTCTCCTTAGGGGCTCACAGATGAGCTACTTAATGGAATATATGCAGATAGAGTAATGTAAACCGCACTCTCTGACCACCGGATAGACGGAGATAAACCGATCTACGTCTGGGCCACACGACTCGTGGCGCCAGCACGCACCCCCCAGACCACCCCCAGAACCAGGCAGGCGATACCCGCCAGCATCACCATCTCGGGCCACTGCCCTCGCCAGATATAGGTATAGGCGAGCGCTGCCAGGGTTTCAAACACAATCAAGGGCCCTGCCAGGGTGGGGGGCAGACGCTGGCTTGCCGCGTTCCAGCAGACCGTTCCCAGCCAAGACGCAAAGAGGCCAAGCAGGAGCATGAGGCCAACAAAGACCACGGGGTCGGGGCCCAAGGGCATCGCAAACCCTCCCGTGCCTTCCTCAGGGAACACCCACCAGAGCATCGCATAGGCGACCAGCAGCACAGGGAGTATGGCCAACCCCTGTGCAGTGGCCCAGGCACGCGACTGTCGGCCGGGATGTCCTCGCAGCCAGGCGGCGTTACGTAAGGGATACCAGGTCCAGCAGACGAGCGCGCAGAAGGCAAGGGCTACACCTAAGAAGAACTCTCCTGGGCTGCGGCCCGAGGCTGTGACCGCTGCATACTCCGCCTGATGCACCAGACCAATGCCGACAAGAATGAGCATCAGCGGGGGGAGCAGCCGAGACCAGGCAATACGTTCCTCTGCGGAGGACTGGCCCGATTGCGCACCGACTGCGCCCCTGGCCTGCAGGTTGGCCGTCACCGCAATCACCACAGGAAGCGTACCGATGATGAGCGTGGTCACGGGTCCTCCCGTGCGCTGAATAGAGGCGGCAAGAAAGCCGTAATAAAAGAGATTTCCCACCAGAGACAGATGCAGGGCCGCGCGCCAATCAGCCCGCGAAAGCGCACGTAAGGCCTTACGGTCGAGCCAGGCCAGAGGCAGACAGATAAGCCCAAAGGCGAGATACCGGGCCACCGACTGCACCACCGCCGGATACTCGGGCAGCATTAAGGGCACCACAAAGACCAGACCCCAGAAGAGTCCGGCCGCGAGCCCAAAAAGACTTCCTGAGAGAATCATGTTGAAAAGGCCCCAATGGCCCGAGACGCATCACGAGAGGAATACGCCATGACCCGCCCTACCCAGCCCACTCTGACGGATGTCGCCACCCGCGTACGCCAGAGCTTTGCACGCCAACAGGCCATGGCGCTCATACGGGCCGAAATATCTGTGATTCGGCACGGGGAGACCGAGATCCATGTGGCCCATTGGGAGGGCATTGAACAACAGCATGGATTCGTACACGGTGGTGTCGTGGGCATGATTGCCGATTCGGCGGCGGGCTACGCCGCCATGACCGTTGTACCCGAGACCGCCTCAGTGCGCACTGTGGAATACAAAATGAACCTGGTCTCTCCCGCAGACGGAGAGATGCTGATCGCCCGGGGCCGCGTGGGACGCCCAGGCCGCACATTAGTTATTACCCAGGCAGAAGTCTTTGCGAAGAAAGCGGGCCAAGAGACGCTCTGTGCCCTCATGCAGCAGACCATCATGGTGATGCACGGCAAAGGCGAGAAGTAAGCACGGTTAAGAGAAGAACGCCGTGAGCCGTGCGATCCCTTCTTGCAATTGAGCGAGGGGCTTGGGAAACGAGACCCGCAGATAGCGGTGGGCATCGACCTCGGTGAAGTCTTTACCCGGTGCCATGAGAACACCCGCCTCATCACAGAGTGCCTCACACAGGGCGTAACTGTCGTTCGTCACGGCGGAGACATCGAAGAATCCATAGAAGGCGCCTGCGGGCTGGGCCGGTAGCCGAAAGCCCAATCCCTGCAGGGCAGGCAGAAGATACTGCGCCTGGGCCACATACCGGGCACGATAGTCATCGGCCACATGCCTGCTTTCGGGAAGAAAGGCAGCAATGGCTGCCTTTTGCGAGAGGGTAGAGGGCGAAATAAAAAGGTTCTGCGAGAGCCGCTCAATAGCCGGCATGAGGCGGTCGGGTACCACCAGCCAGCCTAGGCGCCATCCGGTCATCGAATAGGTCTTTGAAAAACTGTTCACTGAGATCACGTTTTCGCTTAAGAAAAGCAACGACCGCCGATGGCCCGCGAAGACCAGTCGCAGATAGATTTCATCCGCAATCAGCCAGCCCGCGCGGTCTTCGATGACCTGAAAAATCTTCTGGGCCTCCCCCTCTGAGACCATGCATCCGGTTGGGTTCGCAGGGCTTGCCAACAGCAGTGCGCGTGTCTTCGGGCCCCAGGCCTTGGCCACCTCTTCGGCGGTGGGCTGAAACTGGTTCTCCGGCCGCACCCGTAAAGTCTTGGGCACACCCCCCAAGGCCAGGACAAACTGTCGATTACAGGGATAACCAGGGTCGGTAATGAGAACCTCATCACCCGGATTAATCACGGCGGCCAGCGCAAGCAGTAAGCCCGCCGACGCACCCGCCGTAACGGCAACTCGGCCCGGTGACACCTGGAGCGCATCACGATCAAGATAGTCGTGCGCGATGGCCTCGCGCAAGGCCATCAGACCAATCGCAGAGGTGTAGTGAATACGGCCTTCGGCCAGCGCTTCGACGGCCGCCTGAACCACCGGCGCAGGGGCCGGAAAATCGGGCTCGCCCACCACCATACTCACCACTGGTGGCGCGTCTTTGGGCCGACGCTCGGCGCGGCCCATGATCTCCATGACATAAAACGGTCGAATTGCCTCAGCCCGCGCGGAGGCCACCGCAAGCCGAGACATTAGGCGGCCTCGCGTGCTGCCTTACGACGCTCGTGCTCTACGAGATAGCGCTTGCGCAGGCGAATGCTCTTCGGCGTGATCTCCACCAACTCGTCATCGGCGATAAACTCCACGGCCTTCTCAAGCGTCAACTGAATCGGCGGAACCAGATCGATGTGCTCGTCCTTGCCAGAGGCACGCACGTTGGTGAGCTTTTTCTCCTTCACAGGATTCACAACGAGGTCATTGTCTCGGGAATGAATGCCGATAATCATGCCTTCGTACAAGACGTCGCCGGGCGAGACAAACATGCGGCCCCGCTCTTGTAGCTTCCATAAGGCATAGGCCACTGCCTGGCCATCGTCCTGAGAGACCAAGACACCATTACGACGCTCGGACAACTCGCCCTTGTAGGGACCATAGCTATCAAAAATATGGCTCATGAGGCCCGTACCGCGAGTCATCGTCAGGAACTCACCCTGAAACCCAATGAGCCCCCGCGCAGGAATACGATACTCAAGCCGCACACGCCCCTTGTCATCCGGCACCATGTCGAGCAGGTCGCCCTTGCGCAGACCAAGGGTCTCCATCACCGGGCCCTGATGCTCCTGCTCCACATCCACGGTCAGCATCTCGTAGGGCTCGAGCCGCTCACCCTGCGCGTCTTCTTTAAAGACCACCCGCGGGCGAGAGACGGCCATCTCGTATCCCTCACGACGCATGTTCTCTAAAAGAATCGTCAGATGGAGTTCGCCCCGACCGGAGACCTTGAAGGTATCGGTATCTGCGCCGAACTCGACCCGCAGCGCGACGTTGGCCTTCAGTTCGCGCTCAAGGCGCTCACGAATCTGCCGACTGGTCACAAACTTGCCTTCGCGCCCCGCCAAAGGAGAACTGTTCACCATAAAGTTCATGGAGAGCGTGGGCTCATCGACCTTGAGCATCTCAAAGGGCTCAACCGTGCCAGGGTCACAGACGGTGGTACCAATATTCAACGCATCAATGCCATTGATCAGAACGATATCGCCGGCTTCGGCCTGCTCCACAGTCTCACGCTCGAGACCCTTAAACTTCAGCACCTGATTCACCCGGGCCTTGATCGGTGTCCCCTCGGGACCATCCTGAATCACGACCTCTTGCAGCGGTTTGATCTTCCCACGGGCTACCCGCCCAATACCGATCTTGCCCACGTAGCTGCTGTAATCCAGAGAGCAGATCTGCAGACGCAGAGGCCCATCACTATCATCATCGCGTACCGGCACATACTTCAGCACCGACTCAAAGAGAGGACGCATATCGGTGCCTGGTGTGGCATGGTCGAGGCTCGCAAAGCCCTGCAGCGCAGAGGCATAGACCACCGGAAAATCCAGCTGCTCTTCGGTGGCACCGAGCTTGTCAAAGAGGTCGAAGGTCTGGCTCACCACCCAGTCGGGGCGTGCACCCGGACGGTCGATCTTATTGACCACCACAATGGGCTTAAGGCCTTGCGCCAGTGCCTTTCGCGTCACGAAGCGGGTCTGGGGCATGGGACCCTCCACGGCATCGACGAGCAGTAAGACACCGTCGACCATCGACAAGACCCGCTCCACCTCACCACCGAAGTCGGCGTGTCCCGGGGTGTCCACAATGTTGATATGCGTGCCGTCATATTCCACTGCACAGTTCTTGGCAAGAATCGTGATGCCGCGCTCCTTCTCGAGGTCGTTGGAGTCCATGACCCGTTCGTTGACGGCCTGGTGGGCGCGAAAGGTGCCCGACTGCTGCAGGAGTTTATCGACCAGGGTGGTCTTACCGTGGTCAACGTGGGCAATGATGGCGATGTTGCGCAATTGGCGCATGGGAAGACTCTCCAAGAGAAGGGGTAGACGAAAAATCGGAGGCCACGAGTCGCTTTGGACTTAAGACCCCCAGAGAAAAATGACCGACCCCGAGAAAACGCTGGCTAGGGTCTTTGACACGAATACCTTGACCATCGGCCAGGCAGGGTAGTGAAAGCGCACAGGCGAGGCGACGGCCCTGTACGAAGTCTCTCGCCTGCTCGCCCGAGAGGGCCACTTCGGGCCATGAGGTGATGAGGGCATCGACCGGCAACAAGAACCGATCGAGTCGAGAGAAGTCGGCAGCAGGATCCTCCGAGGACGGGCTTGTCTGCGCCTGGCTTATCGCATCCATCGTAACGAGGTCAGACTCAGTAAACTCTGCCAAACCCGTGCGTCGCAGGGCCGTGAGGTAAGCACCACAACCCAACCGCATTCCAATAGATTCGGCAAGGCTGCGTACATAGGTGCCCTTTGAGCACCGGACATCTATGACCAGGTCGGGGCTCTGCCACGATACCAGCGTCATGGCATAGACCGTGATCGACCGGGGCGTACGTGCAATATCCTGGCCCTCGCGCGCATAGGCATAGAGGGGACGCCCCAGATGCTTTAATGCGGAATACATCGGGGGGGTTTGCAGCTGCGGCCCAATACAGTCGGCCAGGGCCTGCTCTACCTCAGCCAGGCTGCAGCCCACCGCAACGGGTGAAGACAATGCGCCCTCTGCATCGCCGGTGCTGCTCGTCTGGCCCAGCCGAATCGACGCGCGGTACGACTTGTCGGCATCAAGGCCCACCTGCGCAAACTTGGTTGCCTCCCCAAACAAGATCGGCAGAAGGCCACTCGCCATCGGGTCGAGCGTGCCGCCATGGCCGGCCTTCTGCGCCCGGAAAAGGGCCTTGACTCTGCCCAAGAGTTGGGTGGAGGACGGACCCAACGGCTTATCCACGAGCAACACACCGTGCACCGGCCGACGGGCGGGGCGCTCAGACAGCCCAGGCTTGCGCTGTAACGCTCTCATGATGCCGTTGGGTCTGTCTGATCGCTCAGACGGGCGGCCGCATCAATCAACTGACTCATCGCTGCCCCACGGGCAACCGAGTCATCACGCACAAAATGCAGTTCAGGGGTCTGATGGATCTGCAGCATACGGCCAAGACGCGCCCGCAGAAAACCACGGCTGGCTGCAAGCCCCTGGGCGGTGCGTTGCTGCTGGTCCGTAGTGTCGGGAAGGACTGAGTAAAAAATCTTCGCATGTGAGTAGTCGGGGCTCACCTCTACCTCGGTGAGCGTGACCAGCCCAATGCGAGGATCTTTCACCTCAGTCATCAGCAGCAGGGCCAGATCTTTCTGGATCTGGTCGGCCACCCGAAAACCCCGGCCGATAGCAGCGCTAGAGCGTTCGGGCGATTTCCTGGATCTCGAAGACTTCAAGCTGGTCTCCTTCCTGAATGTCATCGTAGTTCTTCAGGGTCAGGCCGCATTCAAAGCCTTCTTTGACTTCCTTGGCGTCATCCTTAAATCGCTTGAGCGAATCGAGTTCACCCGTCCAGATCACGACGTTATCGCGCAGCAGCCGCACCTGTGCGCCTCGGCGCACGATGCCCTCCAGGACCATACAGCCAGCAATATTGCCCAGACGCGAGACCTTAAAGACCTGCCGAATCTCGACCAAGCCCAAGACCTGCTCACGCTTCTCAGGCGCAAGCATGCCCTGCATCGCGTTCTTCACATCGTCAACAGCGTCATAGATGATCGTGTAATACCGCAGGTCGATCCCGTTGGCCTCGGCGAGCTTACGAGACGACTGGTCCGCACGGACATTAAATCCGATGACCACCGCCTTCGAGGCAATCGCGAGGTTGATGTCCGACTCGGTAATCGCACCCACCGCTGCATGCACCACATTGACCCGAACCTCATCGGTCGAGAGTTTCTGCATGGCAGCAGAAATCGCCTCCTGCGAGCCCTGGACATCGGCTTTGACGATGAGCGACAAGACCTTCGCACCCTCACCCATGTTTTCAAACATGTTCTCGAGTTTGGCAGCCTGCTGTTTTGCTAGACGCACATCACGAAACTTACCCTGACGGAAGAGCGCGATCTCACGAGCCTTGCGCTCATCGCCAAGCACAATCATCTCGTCGCCCGCGTGGGGCACTTCGGTGAGTCCGAGAATCTCTGCAGGGATGGAGGGGCCCGCCTCATCGATCTGCCGGCCCGTCTCATTCAGCATGGCACGTACCCGACCAAAGGCACTGCCAGCCAAGATAATGTCGCCCTTCTTTAGCGTACCGGACTGCACCAAGACGGTTGCCACGGGGCCGCGGCCCTTATCAATACGTGCCTCGATCACCAGGCCCTTGGCCATAGAGACCACAGGCGCCTTCAACTCGAGCACCTCGGCCTGCAGCAGAACGTTTTCGAGCAGAGAATCGATCCCCAGACCCGTCTTTGCGGAGACCGGAATAAAAGGGGACTCGCCACCAAATTCTTCTGGCACCACCTGCTCTGCCACGAGTTCGCTCTTCACGCGTTCGGGGTTGGCCTCGGGCTTATCCATCTTGTTCAACGCCACCACGATGGGCACACCAGCAGCCTTGGCGTGGGCAATCGCCTCTTTGGTCTGTGGCATAACGCCATCATCAGCGGCCACCACCAGAATGACGATGTCGGTTGCCTTGGCACCCCGGGCACGCATGGCGGTAAAGGCC
>CAZKWK010000088.1:0-8357 GCA_964556335.1 uncultured Bordetella sp.
TCGGCCAGATAACGTTCAATGTCTTCAGGAGTAACCATGGCGCCTATTCTACGGTGGCCTGCGACAAGACCTCGCGAAAGACATCTTCCATGCGGCGCGCGCCAGACAACAGGCGATGGGTATCCTCCTCGGCCACCAGACGTCCCTGCTTTAAAAAGGCGACCCTCCCGCAGAGCGTCTCCGCTTCCTCAAGATAATGGGTCGTCAGCAAAATGGTGTGGCCTTGCGCGTTGAGGGACTGAATAAACTTCCAGAGACTCTGGCGTAGGTCGATGTCCACGCCAGCCGTCGGTTCATCCAGAACAATCACCGGGGGCCGATGCACAAGCGCCTGGGCGACGAGTACGCGGCGCTTCATGCCACCAGAGAGCGTACGCATGTTGGCGTCTGCCTTGTCCATGAGCCCCAGCGCAGACAGGCAGGCATCGATCCAGTCGTCGTTCTGGCCCAGACCAAAAAACCCCGACTGAATACGCAGGGTCTCACGCACCGTAAAGAATGGATCAAAGACGAGTTCTTGTGGCACCACCCCTAACATGCGACGGGCACGACTCGGGTCGACGCCCACCGGCACGCCCATCACCTCCACCGCCCCGGACGTGGGCTGCACGAGACCTGCCATGATCTGAATCATGGTGGTCTTACCCGCCCCATTAGGGCCCAGAAGGCCAAAAAATGCACCGGGCGCAATCTCAAGGCTGACGTGATCAAGCGCCAGGACTCCTGCCGCACTGCCGGCGCGCGGATATCGCTTGGTCACCCCTCGAAACGAGACCGCAGACTTCATACCGAATGAAAGAAGGGCTCTACGGAGGAGAGTCGGGCCAGCGCCCGTAACGACGCAGGCATGGATCTCCAGTGCACCGTCACGCCATGGGTTTTCGCCTCACGCTCGACGGCAAGCATCATGGCCAGGGCCGAGGTATCCACCTGTGTGAGGCCCCCGAGATCGACCTCCATGGGGGCTGAGCCACCGGCCCCCTGTGTCGCGCGAAGGTGGTCTTGCATCTGCCTCTGTAGCTGCGCGAGGTGGTTCATTACCTCCCCGCGGGTCAGGGGGCCAGACAGGGCAATCGGCACCACTGGCCCCTAGCCCTTGCCGGAGGCCACCGCCTGCCGTAACGACTGGTTTTTTTCTTCCAAGGTGGTAATCAGCCCATCGATTCCCTTGGCCGAGACCAGTTGTGTGAACTGGCTGCGGTAATGCTCCACCATCCAGAGCCCCAGCACGTTAAAGTCGTAGATTTTCCATCCGTCTGGCGTCTTCTGCAGACGATAATCCAACGGGATCGGCTCTTTGCCAGGCCGGATTAATGCGGTGCGCACAATCACATCTTCGTCACTGGGTAGATAACGGGCCGGACGAATATCAATCGTTGCCTCTGGGGCGTATCGCAACGCCTCAGAATAGGTGAGCATGAGCAGATCGCGAAAGGCCGCTACCAGACGCTGCTGCTGGTCTGGACTTGCCGTGCGCCAATGACGGCCCATCGCCAGGGCGGTCATGCGCGAAAAATTCACTACGGGCATCACCTTCTGATCGACCAATTCAGACAGGCGACGCAGGTCACGCTGCTGCAGAGATTTGTCGTTCTTAATCGTCTCCAGAATGTCGCGCGTCACCGAGGCCACCAATTCCTGGGGGGGCCGCTGCGACATCGGCGTCACCGCGGTGGCCTGCTGCGCAAGACTCGGGGCGGACCACAAGAGCCCCACCAATACGACCGCCAGAACAAACAGGGCAGACCTACCCAGCGCAGGAAACAGGGCGGTAGACAAGCCAGGGCCCGCCACCCTAAACAGGGGGGGTACGCAAGCGAAGAGTGTGTGGTTCTGCATAGAGGCGGCTTTATTTAGAGGAGTGTCTGTCTTTTTTATTCTTCCGTCTCGTCGCGAAACGGCGCGTTGGGATTGACCTGCTGGGCGCGTCGCGCCAGGTAGGCATCCCGTACGGCTGAGTAGCGGTCGAAGGACAGGGCCGAGAGGGCCGGTTCGAGTCCGAGCAGGCTCACCCGGGTGTCGAGAAGCCGCAGTCCCACGGCGGTATTCTGGGCCGACTGGCTGGAGTCAAATACCGGATCAAGAGGGTCTAGCGTCATGTCGACGGCGGTTCCCAGGCCATCGCGCACGGTGCTTGGCCCCAGCAGCGGGAGCACGAGATACGGCCCAGACTCCGCCCCCCAGACTCCGAGGGTGAGGCCAAAATCTTCGCGTGATTTCGCAAGGCCCAACTCACTGGCAGGGTCGGAGACACCAAAAAAGCCCAGTGTAGAGTTCACCAGAAATCGTCCCGCAGCCGTGAGGGCCTCCGTAGGCTCTCCTTGCAAGAGATGGTGCACGCTCGTTACCAGGTCGTTGAGATTGCCAAAGAAGTGGCGCACCATGCCGCGGACGACCTCGGGCACCGCTGCCTGATAGCCCTCTGCCAAGGGCTTGACCACAGCCGCATCCACTTCCGTGTTGAAAGCGAATACGGTGCGGTTATAGCGCTCCCACGGATCGCGGCCGTCTGCCTGCTGCCCCTCGGGGATGCTGGCACATCCGAAGAGGCCAAAGAGGCAAAACGCCAAGAACCAGAGACGGCTTTGCCTCATTTCAGCCCAGGCGGGGCGAGCCCATCGGAGGCGGGCGCGGGCGTTGCAGTGGAGGACGAAGAGGTGTCACGGTTGTAGAGAAATTGAGAAATCAGGTTCTCGAGCACCACTGCCGACTGTGTCATCTGAATACGGTCGTTATCCTTGAGCATCACCTCGTCTGCCCCTGGCTGCAGTCCAATGTATTTTTCGCCCAAGAGACCGGAGGTTAAAATCTGGGCCGAGCTGTCTTTCGGAAATTGAATGCCCCGATCGAGATCGATAGTCACGATGGCCTGATAGCGACTGTCATCAAAACCAATGTCGCGTACCCGCCCCACCAGGACACCCGCAGAACGCACCGCGGCCCGAGGCTTCAACCCACCAATATCATCAAAGAGGGCGGTGACAGCATAGGTCTGGCCGGTCGCCATACTCGTGAGGTTGCTCGCCTTTAAAGCCAGAAAAAGAAGTCCGATGAGCCCCAGCACAAGAAAGAGTCCCACCCAGATCGTTACAGGTCTTTGCATAGTGAAAGAGTATCAGTCTTAGAGCCCACCAAACATCAGGGCCGTCAAAATGAAGTCCAGGCCCAGAACCGACAGGGACCCGACCACCACCGTCAGGGTGGTGGCCCGCGAAACGCCCTCAGGCGTGGGTTTGGATGCATAGCCCATGTAAAGGGCCACCTGGGTGACCACCAGCCCAAAGACAACGGTCTTCACAATGCCATTGACAACATCGTCCCAGAAGTCCACCCCCTCTGACATCTGTGACCAGAAGGCGCCAGGATCCACGCCAATCATGCCGACCCCAATCAGCCAGCCCCCAAAGACCCCCACGGCCGAAAACAGAATGGCAAGAATCGGCATCGCCAAGGCGCCGCCAATCAGCCGTGGCCCGAGCACACGGGACAAGGGGTCCACCGCCATGGCCTCCATCGCGGAGAGTTGCTCACCGGCCTTCATCAGGCCGATCTCGGCAGTTAATGCCGTGCCCGCGCGACCCGCGAATAGCAGCGCGGTTACGACTGGGCCCAGTTCACGTACAAGAGACAAGGCCACCAGCAGCCCCAGGGCCTCTTCCGATCCATACCGACGCAGCGTGTAGTAGCCCTGCAGGCCCAAGACTAGGCCCACAAAGAGTCCGGAGACGAGGATGATGGCCAGGGAATGGTTACCCAGAAAATGGGTCTGGGCCGCAATCAGGCGGCCGCGCCGCAGCACCGGGCCCATGCGCGCCAAGAGTGCGAAAAAAAGCAGCACAAAGCTGCCCAAGGCCGAGAGTCGGTCCAGGGCCCACTGACCGAGCATCGCCAGTCGGTCAGCCACCGACAGCTCTCACGCTAATGACCACGGTGCGTCTCCCCCAGGCAGAAGGCCTGCGCAATATCGGTGGCGGGATAGTGAAAGGCCACCGGCCCCTGCTCCTCGCCCTTGAGAAACTGCCGCAGATAGGGATCGTCAGATGCCTGCAAAGCCGCAGGCGTTCCCATCGCCACCAGACGCGCCCCGGTGGGCGTTGGGGCAAGCACCGCCACCTGATCGGCGATCAAAAATGTCTCGGCAACATCATGCGTAACGACCACAGAGCTCGCGCCCAGGGCATCGTTCAGACGACGAATCAGCCGGGCGGTCACGCCCAGAGAAATCGGATCGAGACCGGCAAAGGGCTCATCATAGAGAATGAGTTCTGGGTCCAAGGCAATCGCCCGGGCAAGGGCCACGCGCCGCGCCATGCCACCTGAAATCTGCGAAGGCATGAGCGACGCCGCACCCCGTAGCCCCACCGACTCGAGTTTTAGTAAGACCAGGTCTCGAATCATCGACTCGGGCAAGGTGCAGTGCTCCCGCAGAGGGAAGGCGACATTCTCAAAACAGCTCAGATCTGTGAAGAGGGCGCCAAACTGAAACAAGAGCCCCATGCGTCTGCGCGCGGCATATAAGGCCTGACGGTCTTTGACTGAAAGCGCCTGGCCAAAGGCTTCTACCCGCCCAGACTGGGGCGTGACAAGCGCCGCCATGAGTCGCAGTAGGGTGGTCTTGCCGACCCCCGATCCGCCCATGATGGCCAAGACCTGGCCTCGGGGCACTTCAAGCGTTAGCCGGTCGATGACCACCGAGGCACCATAGCCAAAGGTGACTTCCTGAAAGGACAAGACGGCCGGGGGGGCGGGATTCATCGGGTCATTTTACGGGCTAGCCGGCGCGCGGCGCTAAGCGGCCTGCATAGCGACCCATGGAGGCGTTCACCACGACTGCCAGCCCCGCATTTCTATTAAACTGGCCTAATGTTTGCTACAGCCTATTTTCTTGCTCGATGCGCCGTCGCTACGCCCCCCCTGGGTCATGAAAAATCCCACCGACAGCGCCATCTCTGACCCGCAGGCCATCGCGCAGCGGATTGCCCGTGTTCTGACGATCGAGTCTCAGGCCGTACTCGCGCTCACAGACCAGGTCGGTCCTGAGGCGGTGACTGCTGTCTCATGGATCAGAGCACTCACGGGGCGGCTGATTGTCACAGGCATGGGCAAGTCGGGCCATGTGGCGAAGAAGTTGGCCGCTACCTTCGCCTCCACCGGCACACCCGCATTTTTTGTGCACCCCGCAGAGGCGCAGCATGGCGACCTCGGCATGCTGCAGCCGCAAGAAGATATGGTGCTTGCAATCTCCTACTCTGGAGAGACCGACGAAATTCTGCAGATTGCTCCCCATATCAAACGCATGGGCATTCGTCTGGTGGCCATGACGGGAAGGCCCGACTCTAGCCTCGCCCGATTAGCAGACTTGCATCTGAATGCCGCGGTTGTGCAGGAGGCCTGCCCGCTGAACCTCGCGCCCACGGCCAGCACGACCGCCGCCATGGCCCTCGGAGACGCGCTAGCGGTTGCAGTGCTTGAAAGTAAGGGGTTTAGTGCCGACGATTTCGCCCGCTCCCATCCCGGCGGAAGTCTGGGTAGACGGTTGCTGATTCGGGTGGCCGATGTCATGCGCACGGGCGACGAAATTCCACGCATCCCCCACACAGCGAGCCTCTCGGCCGCGCTCATGGAGATGACGCGCAAACGCATGGGGATGACCTGCGTCATGCAGGACGACCATCGGCTTGCAGGCATCTTTACCGATGGTGACCTCAGGCGCGTGCTCGAACAACAGACACTCGCACCACAGACGCCCATCGCCGCTCTTATGACTGCGGGCGGCAAGACCATCGCACCGGATGCCCTGGCCTCTGAGGCGGCTCGGGTCATGGACGAACTGCGTATCAACCACCTGTTGGTGGTGGATCAGGCCGGCGGACTCGTGGGAGCCATCGGCATTCACGACCTTCTGGAGGCCAAAATTCTATGAGCCTCTCGCCCCGCGCACGGGCAGACCGCCTGGCCTTTATGTTCTTTGATGTCGATGGCGTGCTCACCGATGGGGGCCTCTACTACGACAGTCAAGGCGAGGCCCTCAAGCGGTTCTGTGTGCTCGATGGTCAGGGCATCAAGTCATTGCAGGCTGCGGGAATCGGCGTCGGCCTACTCAGTGGCCGCCGCCACCCGGCGGTGTTGCGTCGGGCCGAAGAACTTGGCATCACCACCGTCTTTCTGGGAATCGACGATAAGCGGCAGTGCCTGACCGACTGGATTACAAACACCCCTTGGGCACCCCATCAGATTGGGCACATGGGCGATGATGTCGCCGACCTTCCGGTATTTGCCTGGGCGGGGTTTGCCGCAAGCGTTCCGAATGCACCGCCCATCGTCCGCACCCAGGCCCATTGGGTCTCGGTACTACAGGGGGGCTATGGCGCGGCACGCGAGGCCTGTGACTTCTTAGTGGCGGGCCGGATATGACAGGCACCCTCTTTGAACGATTCAGCGCTGTGGTCTCTCTGGGACTTCTTGGCGCGCTCGCGATGACAGCCTGGCTGTTAAGCCAATTGGCCCTGCGGCCCTCGTGGGATGCCGCCCCGCGGGGAAGTGGTCAGATGAACGCCCAGGTTCGGTCTGCAGAGGTGCTGCAGACCGACACCACAGGGAGGCCGAAGTACCGCATACAGACCCCCGAGCTCTCGTTGTTCGACGACGGCCGCTCCCAGATGCAGGCGCCCCTGCTAGTGGCGCTTCGACAAGATGCACCCGCCGTGCGTGCCCGGGCCAACCGTGCGTTGGTGAGCGCCGATCAGAACGAGATCACCTTAGAGGGCGATGCGCGCATCGAGCGGCAGGCCTACGGCAAAGAGGCAGAGGTACGCATTCTCACCGACTGGGTGCGATTCGATGTGTCCGCGCAGACCGCAGAGACCACCGCCCCGGTGCGCGTCAATCAAGGCGCCACGGTGCTCACAGGGGTAGGCATGAAGTTTAATCAGCGCACAGAGCAGATCGAGATCTTGTCCAAGACCCAGATGGTGCTGCCCAGTCGGCAGACAGAGCCATGAGACTCCGCCCCTTTTTCTGGATGGGCCTGCTCGGGGTAATGCTGGTCGCTCCCCTGCCCCCGAGCCTTGCGAATCCCACAGACCGTCAAGCGCCCACCAAGATTGATGCCGACCAACTCGCCCACGATGAGCCACGGCTGACCACCATCTTTTCAGGCAATGTGGTGCTCACCAAAGGCAGTCTCATGCTCAAGGGGGAACGATTAGAACTACGCCAGCAGGCCAACGGCACCATCATGAGCCTCATCACCGGATCACCGGCACAGTTCCGCCAGCAGCGTGGAGAGACCAACGAGTGGATTGAAGGCGAGGGCCTGAAGATCGAGTACGACGGTACCGCCGAACTTGTCACCATCACGGGCCAGGCCACCATGCGTCGCCTGCAGAATGAAGAACTTCTCGATCAGGTGGCGGGAGACCGGCTTCGTTATAACAACCTCATTGAGACCTATCAGGTGGAGACCGACCCAGGTATGCCACGGGCCCGGATGACCCTGATGCCTAAGCCCCAAGGCGCAGGCGCCGCGGGCAGTGGAGCCACCGCCCCGAGGCCTGCAGGCCCGCCAGAAGCCCCGCGCGCCCCAGCCACGCCATGAGCGCCGCACCACCGAGCCCCGCGCCGCAGACGTCACAGGCACCTGCGCCAGCCGAACCTACCTCGGTCCTGGAGGTGCGCAATCTCCAGAAGGGCTATCAGGGGCGAATGGTGGTCCGCGACTTTTCCTTAACGGTCCAGAGTGGCCAGATCGCCGGGCTACTCGGCCCCAACGGCGCCGGTAAGACCACCTGCTTCTACATGATCGTCGGGCTCGTACCCGCAGACGGGGGCCAGATTCTGCTTAACGGCCAAGACATTACCCGCAGCCCGATTCATGTCCGGGCCCGCCGAGGCCTGTCGTACCTCCCGCAGGAGGCCTCCATCTTCAAACGGCTGTCTGTGGCCGACAATATTCGTGCGGTCTTGGAGTTGCAGAAAGATGATCAAGGGCGCCCTCTCTCGGAGGCAGAGATCGCGCGTCAGCTCAACAACTTGCTGCAAGAATTGCAAATCGTGAGCATTCGCCAGAGCATGGGGCAGGCCCTCTCGGGCGGGGAACGCCGGAGGGTCGAGATCGCCCGGGCGCTGGCCACCCACCCGCGATTTATTCTGCTCGATGAGCCGTTCGCGGGCGTGGACCCGATTGCCGTGATCGAGATCCAACGCATTATTCGGTTTCTCAAGAACCGGGGCATCGGCGTTCTTATTACCGACCACAATGTGCGGGAGACCCTCGGCATCTGTGACCATGCCACCATTCTCAACGACGGCGTGGTGCTGGCCAGCGGCGCCCCCGAAGCCATCATCGACAACCCGAA
>CAZKWK010000089.1:0-8352 GCA_964556335.1 uncultured Bordetella sp.
TTACCGATTGTGAGCTAGCTGAGAAAGTTGGAGCGTCGTTAACAGCTGATACTGTAATATTGAAAGTCTGGGTGGCGGTGCCACCCTTGCCGTCGCTCACCGTGACCACAACTGTGTCACTGCCATTATAGTTGGCGGTCGGTGTGTAGCGCAGGCTATAGACCGTGGCGCCCGCAGACGAAACGCTACTCACAATTTGCGCTGCACCTGAGGTCGGCGCGGTAGAGATGCTATAGGAAAGAGTGTCCCCATCCACATCCTGAAATGCCGTTAGACTGAAATTAGCTTGCGCGTCTTCAGCAACGGTAAGGCCTGTATTGACCCTACTAGACCGGATCCCTTGGGCAGATAGATTGAACGGCGCATCGTTGACCGCAACAACCGTCACATTGACGGTCTGGGTCGCGGTACCGCCCTTGCCGTCGCTTACGGTCACAACGAAGCTATCGCTGCCATTATAGTCAGCGTTCGGCGTGTAGACGATCGCATTGCCAGAGACGGTCGTCGTGCCTTTGCCGGCTGCTGTGGACACCGTGTAAGTGAGACTGTCACCATCAGCATCTGTTGCCGCCACAGTAATCGTCTTTGCCGTGTCTTCGTTAACTGCAACAGACTGGGAGGCCGCGTCGAAAGTTGGTTCGCGGTTAGTGCTGGCAAGCACTTTTAGTTCTGCGGTTGTTTTCCAGACGGTTGTTGCGCCAACGAATGCTACCCACTCAATGTTAACTAACCTGTCCGTTCCGAGACTTTTAGAGACAACCACGCACGTCGCCCCATCCAGATAGAACGAGCATTCCGCAAAATCGTTGTTAATCTGGAAGTAGTCGGTTCCATCTCTGCCATCTGCGTAGTCATCTCCGGCGTCGCCGACGAAGTATTCATCGCGTGAACTACCATAAAACTTATCGTCTTTTTCGGATCCCCAAACGCGCTCAACTGAAGTGAGCTTGTCATTGCCTGCGCCACCGGTAACGTCTCCGGTCTGTAAGTCGACTACTATGCCCGTGACAAAGCCCTGCCCAGAGTAGCGCGCGACGTCGGTCCCATCACCGCCATCGATTGCATCATTGCCGGCTCCGCCATACAAGTCATCGTCGCCCGCGCCCCCGCTGAGAATGTCGTTTCCATCGTTGCCGTAGAGCTTGTCAGCATCTAGGCCGCCCTCGAGGGTGTCATTACCCGATCCACCACCAAGGTCGTCATTTCCTGCGCCACCGCACAGGCTATCATTCCCAGCATTGCCTAGAATGTAGTTAGCAACTGAATTTCCAGTGATGATGTCGTCGTATGGAGTGCCATACGCATTCTCGATTACAGTGCCGATGTTAATAGTAATCTGGCCTGCGGAAGTGATCAGATTCTGCGGCTGGCTACCAAAATAGCTATGCGCACCTGTCTCCAGAGATAGCACCACTCGACTTTTCTCGCTTGAAGCGTCGAGGGTGTCTGAGCCTCCGCCATCCCAAATGAAGTTGTTTGTCAGTGCGCTCAGCTTATAAGGAGTATCACCCGTTTGGTTCTCAGAAGAACCAGCATTCTTGGCTGGGCCATATAGATACTGCAGGGCGGCTACGTCCAACGCTCGAAACCTTGATACCCAGTCTGACGGATAACCAATGTTACCCATCTGAGTGTGAGTGGATTTATTCTCCTCACTACTTAGGTTCGGAGGAGACGATGTATCGTCTTCGAACGGATGCTCAAGGCCAAGAGCATGGCCAATCTCATGGATGTATACCGCGGCAGAGACGGCACCCTCTTTTGGAGAGGCGTTATCTATCCCTATACGCCCGGAATTACTGAAAAATACTCCCCAGTTGACTTTGCTTGGGCCTAAATATGCATATCCAGCACTTTTGTCTTGGGCATTGTTTGCGAATGTAAGAACCCAATCGGCTGTGGGATCAGGAACTTCTTCAAATTGAACGTCAATGATAGTCTCTATGTATTCAAGTACTTGTCTAACAAAAGCTTTTTGGCTTTCATTCAATGGTGTGAAACTGTTTTTGTCTTTATCAGTCCACGAACTATTCGGAATTTGCGGAAATGCGTATTTTATAATGCCATCCTGTCTCAAGATCTGCGCATTACTGTAAATACTACCCCCGCCTACCAGCGCATCAAGCCAGTACGGTAGAGGTTTAACACCGTCTGCTAGCTTCCAAGCAACTCCAGTCGGTTGCTTATAGAAGTCCACCGTTACCAAGCCTGTGTTGGAGCCTTGGTTATCCTGAACATAGTCCGAGAGATTATCGACAACATAGTAATCGTCCCCATCGCCACCGTAGAGCTTATCTGCTCCCAGCCCTCCATCGAGCGTGTCATTGCCGGCGCCGCCGGTGATCGTATCGTTCCCATCGTCGCCGAACATCAGGGCTGTACCGGAGGAGCCCGAAGCCGCGAAAAGCGTGTCGTTGCCTCGGCCAGCGCGAAGCGTGTCACGTCCATTATCCGCAACAAGGGTATCGTTGCCGTCACCGGCGTCTAAGGTGTCATCACCGTTACCCCCCCAGAGATAGTCGTTGCCCGATCCACCTGTTAAAACGTCGTTGTCGTGGCCCCCCTGAAGATTGTCGTCACCATCACCGCCAGTTAGGGCGTCGTCCCCATCGCCACCGTAGAGCTTGTCTGCGCCGAGGCCGCCATCGAGGGTGTCATTGCCTTCAAGACCGTGGAGGGTGTCGTCGCCATCGCCTCCAATAAGTGAATCATTGCCAGTCGAACCGACGATAAAATCATTTCCAGCACCGCCGTCTATATTCAGCGGACCAGAAACCTTCGAATAGGTGTAAGACCCATTCGAGCCCGGCGTGCCGTTAATCTGGTCGTCACCATCGCCCGCATAGACAGTATCGTTGCCATTCAGTGTCTTGATGACATCATTCCCAATCGTTCCGCGGATTGTTTCAGAGTTATTTGTACCGTCGATGTTAGCCACGCGTTAGTCCTCAGAACGTAAAGAGTATTGGGCGCACGAGTCCCATTAAAGATAACGAGTAATTCTCCTTTATGGATTATCAAAGCTTTATAGTAACATGATTGATTTAAGAAATGACGGAAGAAGGCTCATTAAAGAGCCTTAAATCGTTAATTCTTTCAATTAACTCGGCTGTAGTCCACTCCCGGACAGGCCTCTCACTATTAAGCTGCGCCCCGATCATTAGCATCGCGCGCTGATCCACGGGCCGACCGTGGCCGCGATTTAGAAGCTCTGTGCAGGCAGATATTCTAGCAGCAGCCGGCGCCTCCGCGTCGCGCATGATTGAAGCCAAAGTCTCGATCGCCTCTTCGGTATGCTCCCGGGCGATGTCACGGACAGTCAGTATAACGCGGGGCCGGCCGAGAGGGTTGCCTGAAGTGCCTTTAATGAATCTGCCTTTTTCATTACGCATACTGTGAACCTGCTTTCAGGGCTGATCTGGGCTTGAACGTCGAACCGAACGCGGCAAAAGCGCTAGACGCTATGGTGCCAAAAGTGCCGAAACGCCTTTTGACACTTTTGGCACTAAGCAGTTCGGGCGTTTCACTCATTCTATTCAAAAACTTTTGGGTTGATTGCGAACTTAACTGACGGACGACCGCCTGTTTCCGTAAACTCAGAACGTAGCCAATCGTGCTCGACCAACATGTCCAGTCCAAGATTAACCCTATCTCCAGAAAGCCCACTCCAATGATGTCGTTTGAGCTCGCGGACACTAAAGCCTTGCTGGAGATCCCCCTTCATAATGCGCCTTAGGATTGCTCGTGCCACATCAACATTATCGGAGCCAACAGATGCGTAAGCCCGGTGCATGTGGGCTTCCAAATAGTCAGACCATCCAAGTGCCATTTGAACAGCCTTAACGCTAACAGGGCCGCTGCATCCATTCGCCAAATGACATATTAGGGCAAGACGGGGTATTAATCCCCGATATTTGGAGAGGTGTGCGGACACTGCGGATGGCAGGTCCTCATCGCGCAACTTTAGTTCCAGTGATGCTCGGTATTGTGAAAAGAGGAGTTGCGCCTCTTCGTCAAACCTTAAAAATGGGACAGAGTTTGTGCCGCCGTATGGGTCAATCTCCGCTCCTACCGAAGCTGCATCTAGCGCATGAAGCCAGTCAAAGCAGCTAAATGCGGCCTTCTTCGCATCGTAATTCGGATAACGGTCAATCTCCTCCCAATCCTTATTAATATCGGGCCACACCAGTATCTGGAGGCGTTGAACCATTCCGTCATCTCGTTGGCTTAATGAATCACGGACATACTTGGTCAACCTACTCGGCTGAGTAGTACCAAACACAGAGATGTTCACTGCCTCTATCGCAATAGTGCCACGCCCGATGCGGTCAAACGTGTAACCATCTAGGCCACTCCAGCCGGTCATGAAGAAACCCCTAGCTGGAGCTTTCTCCTCTCGGTCCAAGTCGGCAAACATCGTTAGCAACTCGTCACGATGCACAAGAACCCCTGTCGGATTTTCTTTGCAAATCTCACCCAGCTTTTCGAATGTTGTGTCAGTTGTCGTGAAACGCACCGCTATCGGCGGCGTGGGTTGCACAATCTCTTTGAAGCGATTTTGAGCTTCCTCGCGGGCATTAGGCCCATACTTTGTACTCTCTAGTGTGCGCTTAGCATTCTTCTTTGCGGTTTCTGCTTCAATCTTAAAAACCTGTTCTGCGGCCTCATATGCCCGCATCGCTGCGGTATGCTCCTCAAATGCTCGTTTTTCTAGCATGCGCAAAGGAGCCAGAACCTCTCGAACGACAGGGGACTTCAATGCGCCGGGGGGACCGACAATACAGCCCCATAAATTGCATACCTCCGTCCAGTCTGTGCGTGTCTGAGGCCGAATTCCAATCCTACGGCCAAGCAAGGAACCAGCAGCGACCATTGCGGTCGCGGCTACATAATCAAGCGGAACCGAGAGGCGTTCGGCAATGTCCTCCACCCAACCTTTCAGTTGTTCTGGAATTATAGAAGGGTCCAATCTGGGCACTGCAGGCAAGCCAGTTGGAAGTGGGGTCGGGTCGGGCCAGTTCTCTCCAACCCGCGCAGCTCGGCTAATAGCAGCTCGCCTTTCGTCCGGGTTCAGATCGGCAAAATCGAGTGTCTGAGGCTTTGTCTGCTCAGTCATCGCAAGCCGCCCGTTCCGCAACAGCGAGCCACGCCCCAACCGCAGCTGCAGCTTCTTTCGCAGCATCAAGGCCGACATTTTTTGGAAGATGTGCATCATTATCTGCGCACAAGATGAGCTCGGTCTCGGGGTAGCGTGCTGATATAAGGGTTGCGACCGGCAGAAGGTTCGACGCTGAAAATGCAGCAACAACGGTTTTGTTGGTTGCGTCAGCGATAGCGGCCATGGTCGCTACGCCCTCTCCAATTAACGCACATAGTTGTGATGTGCCGGGTCGCGTCCAAAACAGGCCGGAGACGCGCCCGCCTTTTAGGAACCGTTTGGCACCATCCGGCTTTATAAACTGCAGATTCCAAATCTTTTGGTCAATGTCTGCCATCGGAACCACAAGGCTTTCCCGGAGTTGCCCAATGCAATCTGACTGGATCCCCTTGCGAACGAGATAGGGGTGAGAGGGGTCTGCGGGTCGACAACTCCTCCAGAGACTTGCCGCCTTTTCCGCTACTATCTGCTGAAGAGCAATTGTGTTGGAGTTGTATGTCTGGTTTTGATTTGGGCGTCGTTCACGGAAAATTTCACTCTGATTTGCAGCGTACCATTTGACGCGAACCCCTGTCCGCCAGTTACCAAAAACGCCATTTGGGTTGCGTCCAAGGTTGAGTGCCGCAAAGCCGTTTTCCCGACCGGGTCGATCACCAACGCATTCGAAGCGGAAAAGTTTGCCGCTCATCAAATCTTGCGCAATTGGTCGGCTTGGAATCACGCCTTCCGACTCCATTGATGAGAGAAATGCGGCTAGAATGTCTTGATCGGTAGGGGCGCTCATTTGGACGCCTCCACTAGGTCATTAATGAATGCCTCGATCTCCGTTTCGGGGATGCGAACAGCCCGACCAATTTTGACGACGTTAATACGCCCGTTTTGAATTAGCCTGTAAAGCGTAGAGCGGCTAATAGAGGCTCGCATGCATACTTCGGAAAAAGGTAGAAGTTTAGACATAGGGGTCTTCCGGTTCGGTTGGCCGGGGACATATGGCTCCGGCACTACACTGGATGTGCAGTACTCCGTAAAATACACACGACGCGTCAGGGCGCATCAACAATGCGGAGTAGAACCTCTACGTTAGGTCGTGCTTTTTTTGATGATCAGGTGCTCATCAATCGACTTTTTAATCGCCCGCATCTCGTCTTTGGCCAATTTAAACTTTTGATCCAAAGTCAGAGCAGGTTGCCCATTTGCGATCCGGAGCAAGCTTTCTGCTCGATAGGGATCCTCCACCTGATCTGTGCTGAAAAGGCCGAGCTCTTTTTTGTATGCTCTGATCGAGGACTCGTTAAGACCGCACTCTCTAAGTTCGACTTTATAAGCTTCAGTCTTATCTACTGTGTTTTTAACGAAGTCAGCTAAACTGACGAGACGAAGACTTAGCTCCCGCATTTGGATGCTGAGCCTCGCGCCGGGCCGCGGAGTAGCCTTTAGCGCCGGCGGCGTATCTCCGTTTTCCAGACTCCAGAAGCCTCTCAATAATTCATCGGCTACCTCACCGAAAAAGCCATAAGCCATCAGGAATGGGCGCAAGGCTGCGGTTGTCTGGCGCTGAAACTCAAGCTTATTGTTCTCGTTTACTTCACCGAGTTCTGGGAAAGCTGCGTTGATATGATCTCTCGCAAAGTAGGTGATTTCAGATACAGCTTGACCGATTAAATCAAGCGCCGCTTCGCTTCCTTTCTCGGTTTGGGTCAACGCCGCTAGTATGCGCTCGATCTCCAATGCGACTTGGGATGGATTTGAAAATGCCACGCAGTTGACCCTTTATTGTTCGCCGGTTTTCATTCAGAATCAGCAGATGTCTTCGCTTTGTCCGCATATTGAGCCCAAGCCTCCATCAATTCTCGACGCTTCTCGAGCAGGTCGCCCCGCCGGTATGCGGCTTCAGCTTTGTTGGGGATGGTATGGGCTAGTGCCATTTCGCAGACCTCATGTGGAAATGACGAGACTTCAGCTGCCCAATCGCGAAAGCTGGATCGAAATCCATGCACAGTCACTCCCGGCACCATGCGCCTTAAAAGCATAGACATCGCCATCGATGAAAGTGGACGATCAGGTGACTTTCCCCAGAATACATAATCCTCGGGTCCCAGTTCAGCGTCCACCGTTCCAAGGACGTTAAGTGCCGCCTCAGACAGCGGAACGCGGTGCTCCCTACCTGCCTTCATTCTTGATGCTGGTACGATCCATAACCCTCGGTCCAGATCGATTTCAGACCATGTGGCGCCGAGAACTTCGCCTGAGCGCGCCGCAGTAAGGATGAGAAATTGAAGGGCTCTTGCAGCCATCGCTGATTTTTTTGACAGATGGCCATAGAACTCTGCCAAGTCTTCATACGGCAAGGCCGCATGATGCCCTCGCGTCAACCGTTGGCGCTTTGGCAGAAGCTGGTCCAGATGCCCTTTCCAAGCTGCTGGATTCTCTCCGCTGCGGAGGCCCTTTGCTTTGGCAGCACTAAGAACATTCTCAATACGCCCTCGAAGACGTTCCGCCGTGTCTGGCGTGCGCTTCCAGATCGGCTTTAGTGCCCTAAGGATTTCTTCCGTTGTCACAGCGTCAATGGGCAGACGCCGCAATGGTTTGGCGTATTCCCTGAGTGTCATTGACCATTGAGCTGCGTGCTTAGCGTTGCGCCAAGAAGGACGCATCGCCTCAACATACTCGTCGGCGAACTCTCCAAAAGTTGGCTTTGTTGTGGATTTACCTCTCTCGGCCCTTGGATCCATTCCTCGAGCGAGGGATGCCCTATGCAACGCCGCCTCTTCCCTCGCTTCCTTGAGAGACCGTGTCGAGGCTGACCCGAGCCCCAGCTCTACGCGTCGTCCATTGGACGTGTACATGAACACCCAGCGCCGACGACCGTTTGCGTCAATGCTAAGATAAAGCCCACCGCCGTCTGAATGACGACCCGGACGACTCAACGTCTCAACTGCTCGCGCTGATAGCTTTTTTTCTGTTCGTGCCATTACTTTCCTGCATACCCGGCCCTACTTGCGGCCCCACTCTATTCGTGAGATTGTCAGATACTAGGTGGAGCGTCTAGATACAAAATGACCTATAAATCCATTAAAAATGCCGATTTAATGATCATCGAGAACTGATCTGAGATCTTGGGAAATAACTGTTAGGCGGACTCCGTCTCCGCCAGCAGCCCTTCTGCCCCCCCGTTTCGTCCCGGCCTGCACAAG
>CAZKWK010000090.1:0-2763 GCA_964556335.1 uncultured Bordetella sp.
GCCTGTTTGGGGATGAAGTAGTACATCATGCCCAGAAAGCCCGCCGTTAAGAAGAAGCCCACCGCGTTGTGGCCGTACCACCATTGCACCATCGCATCTTGTACGCCGGCGAAGACCCCGACGGAGTCCCAGAGACCCACCGGTAGGGCCAGGCTGCGTACCACATGCAGCAGAGCCACCGTGAGAATGAAGGCGCCGTAGAACCAGTTGGCGACATAGATGTGCTCTACGCGGCGCTTATAGAGGGTTCCGAAGAAGACAATGGCATAGGCAATCCATACCACGGCGAGCAGCAGGTCGATAGGCCAAGCGAGTTCTGCGTACTCGTGGCTGGTGGTGATGCCCAAGGGCAGCGTAATGGCGGCAAGGACGATGACTGCCTGATAGCCCCAGAAGGTGAATTCCGCCAGTCCATCGGAGAAGAGCCGGGTATGGCAGGTACGCTGGACGACATAGTAGGAGGTGGCGAGGAGCGCCGAGCCGCCAAAGGCGAAGATGACCGCGTTGGTGTGCAGTGGCCGCAGGCGGCCATAGGACAGCCAAGAGATGCCTTCGGCCAGCTGGGGGAACGCGAGCTGGGCGGCGATCCAGACCCCTACCAGCATGCCTACGACACCCCAGAGCACGGTGGCATAGGCAAAGAGCCGGACGATGCGATAGTTGTATTGCTCTGCGGTCGTGTCAGCGCCGGGGTGTGACGAGACCGACCCATGGGGGGTCATTACGGCGGCCATAAACGGTTGCTCCCTTGTGATAATTGTTCTTATGAATGTATTCCTTTAGCCATATATACACCTTGACCCAGGTCAAGAGTTGTGAAACCTGACCAACCCACTAGGGTTTTCCCGTAATTCCAGGCCGGTGGGGTTGTTAGACTCCGACCACCATGCAGACCCCTGCCCTTCGGTGTTTTCACTGTCATGAACCCGTGCCAAGTGGTGCCCTCTGGTCTGTCCAGGTCTTCGGAGAGGCGCAGCCCATGTGCTGTCTGGGATGTAAGGCAGTGGCCGAGGCGATCGTGGGGGCGGGGGCGGCGCAGTACTATCAGCAGCGCACGGAGCAGGCGCTAGAGCCTGGTCGACTCGCGCAACTCTCCCCGTGGGCGGACCTCTTGGAAGACCCGGCCTGGACTAGTCGGCATGTCCAGGAGCAAGTCAGTGACGCCGGACGTACGGTGCAGCAGACGACGCTCGCGATTGAAGGGCTGCGCTGTGGTGCCTGTGCCTGGCTGATTGAGAAGATCTTGTTGGCGCTGTCAGGTGTCCTTCAGGCGCAGGCCAATGCGGTGACGGCACGACTGCGGCTCGTCTGGGACCCTTCCATCACGAGTCTCAAGGTGATGACCAACGCCCTTCTGGCCTATGGCTATGCGGCAGTGCCCATTGGGGCAGGTGCCTTGGAGTCGCATCGGCGTGAGGCCGAACGTCAGCAAAACCGCCGGTTTTTTGTGGCGGGGTTGGGCTGGGCCCAGGTCATGATGTTGGCGATGCCCGAGTATGTGGGGGCGGGGCCCATCGACCCGGAGCATCTCGATCTTCTACGGGGGGCCTCGCTTGTGATCACGCTTCCTGTGCTTCTTTATAGCGGGGCGCCCTTCTGGCGCAGTGCCTGGTCTGTGCTGCGTCAGGGGCGTCTGAACATGGATGTGCCGATCAGCCTTGGTCTCTGGCTGGCGTTTCTCGGTAGTGTGGCGGGCCTCTTTGCCCGGGCCGAGCATGTTTATTTTGAGTCGGTCACGATGTTTCTGTTCTTTGTACTCACCGCCCGGCAGCTTGAGGCACGTATCCGCCGGCGTACGCTGCGGCGGCGGGAGGAGATTGCGCTTGATCCGCCGGCCCTGGCTTATCGGGTTCTGCCGCAGAGGGAGACTGTTCCTCCATGGCGGCTGGCAGTAGGAGACATCATTCGCATCCCCTCGGGAGAACGCTTCCCGGCCGATGCCCGTCTGCGTTCCGCTGTAGCCGATATCGATCTGTCTTCTCTTACCGGTGAGCTCAAGCCGGTCAGCCGGGTTTCAGGCGAGGTCTGTCCGGAAGGGGCAATTAATCTGGGCGCTGAGGCGCAGGCCGAGGTGGTGAGCGACAGCGCCTCGGGGTCGCTGGCTCGGCTCGCGCAACTGGCAGAGGCGGCCGCTGCCCATCGGCCCCGGTGGACCGACTGGGCCGATGCGATCGCCGCACGGTTTACCGTAGGCGTGCTGGTGGTGGCTGCCGTCTCCTTGGCCTGGGGTCTGGTAGCAGGCGAGTCTTTTGACGACTGGCTTCCGCGTATCGTGGCCATTCTGGTGGTGTCCTGTCCCTGTGCGCTTTCGGTGGCGGGGCCCTCGGCCTATGCAGCCAGTCTGGCGCGGCTCTTGGAGCGCGGCGTTGCCATTTCTGAGCCCGATACGCTGGAGAAGGCCTGGGAATTGCGGCATCTCGTCTTCGATAAAACGGGAACCCTCACCGAGCCGCAGGCGTCCTCGGTGAAGAGCCAGTGGATGGCCGGGGCGGGTATCACCCAGACGCAGGCCTGGCGACTCATCGCGGCACTCACCGCCTCCAGCCATCATCCGCTTGCCCGGGCTATGGCTCTCGCGGCGCAGACAAACCTTGCTGAGGCCACGCGCCTAGGCGATGCCAGCGCTGCTGAACCGCTTCTACTCGAGGGGACGGTGCAACGTGCAGGGCTGGGCCTGGAGGCGATGGTCGATGGGCAACAGGTGCGACTCGGATCCGCAAGCTTTGTGGGGCTCGTGGATAGTTCCCCATGCGACCCCACGCT
>CAZKWK010000090.1:2773-8310 GCA_964556335.1 uncultured Bordetella sp.
CCACGCTTGGCATCGCCACGCTTTTCCTGTCTTACAGCCAGACGGTGGTGACAGCCTTCTGGCTGGCAGACACCTTACGGCCCGAGGCAAAGGCTTTGGTAGCCTCGGTGAAGGCTGAAGGCATGACCCCGTGGATCTTCAGTGGTGATGCCCCGGCCCGGGTCTGGGCCGTGGCCGAGGCCTTGGGTATACCGCGTGACCAGGCCTTTGGGGGGCTCAGCCCCGAGGAGAAGAAGGTACGGCTGGCGGCATTGCAATCGCATGGAGATCGCGTGGCGATGGTGGGGGATGGCGTGAATGATGCGCCTGTGCTTGCGCAGGCAGATCTCTCTTTTGCGGTCTCAGGCAGCGCCCCACTCGCACAGCAGCGGGCCGATGCCTATCTCTTAGCCCCTGGCCTCACCGGCGTGGGCACCTTTTTTCGCCTCGCATTACGTACCCGGGTAATCCTGCGACAAAACGTGGCCTGGGCGATCGGCTACAACCTCATAGCCATTCCGTTTGCGGCGGTGGGTTGGGTGCCACCGGTCTGGGCAGCCATTGGCATGGCGGGCTCCTCGCTGCTCGTGATGGCCAATGCGGCCCGGCTCATGAAAGACGCCTAGAGTATGGATGTCTTGCCCTTGTTGATTGTGATTAGCCTTGTGGTGGTGGGCCTCGTCGTCTGGTTATTCTTTCGCATGTCTTCCGGCGGACAGTTCGATGACCTTGAGACACCTGCCCAGCGCATTCTTCTGGATGACGACTCTGGCCCCCGCGCGATAAGTTCCGAACCTAAGAAGATGGCTCCGTTAGGGCGTGATGCAGAAGGCATCGAGCCAGCCCGGGGGGGCCAGCCCCACGGCGCGGGCAAGGCCCCAGAGTCCAAAGACGAGAATGAGGACACCCGCGGCCTGCCGTAGCCGGTCTGCCCTGGGCCCCTGGGTGAATGCCTGGCCCGCAGTCATGGAGGCAAGCCAGAGGGCGGGAATTGTGCCTAGGCCAAAGCCCAGCATCCAGAGGGCGCCGGAGGCGACACCGCCGGAGACCGATGCGGTAATCACCATGGTGTAGACGAGGCCACAGGGTAGCCACCCCCAGAGAAGGCCGATGCGTGCTGCGCGCGCCATGGTGCGCCAGAGCGGTGGCGGAGGTAGGAGCCCTTCGATCGGGGCTGGGGTGAGGCTCTTGGCGGCCAGGGGGGCGAGCCATTTCCAGAGATGACTTCCTAACTGTTCGAGTCGCACCACCCATTGAGAGACTCGTAAGAGGTGGAGTGCAAGCGCAATCAGTAAGAGGTTTGCAAAGGCCATGGTGGCGTGGCGCACTCCTTCAATAGGTGCGAGGCTCAGAAATCTGGCGCCAATGGCTCCAGCCAGGGCGCCCATAAAGATGTAGCTTGAGACCCGACCGAGTTGCCAGGCCAGCAACTCCATGCCGCGTTCGCTACGAGTTCGGATGGGGCTGATGCGGCTGCGCTGGCCTGCGGCCGCTGCAAGCCCTCCGCACATCGCAAGGCAATGCGCCGAGGACCAAAAGCCGACCAGAAATGCCGAAATGGGAAAGAGGCTTAGGACGTCCACAGGCTCGACGAGAGCGAGGCCACGACCGGTGCATGGTCTGAGGGCTGCTCCCATTGCCGAGGGGCCACATGGATGTCGCAGGCCTGGCAGTATGTGGCAAGACCCGCAGAAAGCAGCACATGGTCGATGCGCAGTCCGAGCCCGCGGCGAAAGCCTCCCTGCCGATAGTCCCACCAGGAAAACTGTCCGGGCGCCTCGGAGTGTTGACGAAAACTGTCGGTGAGGCCGAGCGATAAGAGCCGCTGAAACGCGTCGCGCTCTGGGGTCGAGCAGAGGATCTTCTCGTGCCAGGCGGCGGGGTCATGGACATCGCGATCATCTGGCGCGATGTTGAAGTCACCCACGAGGACAAAATGCGCAAAGGTCTTGAGCTCCTCTGCCACCCGCTCTTGAAGCACCTTCAGCCAGCGCAGTTTGTAGTCGTACTTCTCACTGCCCACTTCCGAGCCATTCGGGATGTAGACATTCATGAATCGTAAGGGGGGCCCAGATGTCTTCGGTGTGACGGTGACTGCGATCATCCGCTTTTGGTCGTCGGGCAGTCGGGGGTCTTGGGCAGACCAGTCGATTTCTGGGGAGAACGATCCCTCACGCAGGAGAACGGCTACCCCATTGTAAGTGGGCTGCCCCGCAAAGACCACCCGATAGCCGGCCGCAGACAACGCCTCGATGGGAAATTTCTCATCGACGGTCTTGGTTTCCTGTAGCCCGACGAGATCGGGCTGCGCGTCTTCGAGCCAACGTTGGAGATGCGGCAGCCGCACGCGCAGCGAATTGACATTCCAGCTTGCGATCTTCACGAGACCACTCAGGCCGCCTCTGCCAGACCGTTGTGACGCAATAGGGCATCGGGTTTGGGCGGACGACCGCGAAAGGCCTTAAACGACTCCATGGCCGGCCGTGAACCGCCGCGCGAAAGAATTTCCCGCCAGAATCTCTCGCCCACCTGGCTGTACTGCGCTGGGCCCGCTTCTTCAAAGGCAGCATAGGCGTCCGCAGACAGCACCTCTGCCCATTTGTAGCTGTAGTACCCCGCGGCATAGCCACCCGCAAAAATATGGGCGAAGCTCTGGGCAAACCGGTGATAGGCAGGCGGCTGCAGCACCGCCACTTCTTGTCGTACCTCGGCAAGCACCTGCGCAATGGCCTTCCCTGCTGCATCGGGCTGGGCTGCCGAGAGCGTGGTGAGTTCCGCGTGGATGCGCATGTCGAAGAGCGAGAATTCCACCTGACGCAGCATAAAGAGACCACTCTGGAAGTTCTTTGCGGCCACCATGCGGTCGTAGAGGTCGCGGGGCAGAGGAGCACCCGTATCGACATGGGCCGTCATCTGCTTGAGCGTGTCCCACTCCCAGCAGAAGTTTTCCATGAACTGGCTGGGCAGCTCCACTGCATCCCATTCGACACCATTAATGCCCGAGACCTCGAGCTCGTCGACCTGGGTAAGCAGGTGATGCAGGCCGTGGCCGAACTCGTGAAAGAGGGTGATGACGTCGTCGTGGGTGAGGGTGCTCGGTTTGCCCTGGGTGGGCGCGGCAAAATTACAGGTGAGAAGGGCCACGGGTTTCTGCAGGCTGCCCCCAATTCGTCTGCGGCCCCGGCTGTCGTCCATCCAGGCGCCACCGCGTTTGGTGGATCGGGCATAGAGGTCGAGGTAGAGGTGGCCCACGGTGTCGTCGCCGCGATGCACGCCAAAGACCTGGACATCCTCGTGCCAGATGGGGGCAGGGGCGAGCCCCAGCAGCGGCCGGATCTCCACCCCAAAGAGGGTCTTCACCACCGTGAAGAGCCCCGTAAGCACACTGGGCAATGGGAAATACTTTCGGACCTCTTCTTCAGAAAAGGCATACCGTTCCTGGCGTAGCTTCTCGCTGGCATAGGAGACATCCCACGGCTGCAGGGTCTCAAGTCCGAGGGTGGTCTGTGCAAAGGCTCGCAGTTCGGCGAGATCTTTTTCTGCGCTGGCTCTCGCCTTTAAGCCAAGGTCACGCAGAAAGGCAGTGACGGTCTCAGGGCTATCGGCCATCTTAGGGGCTAAGGAGGTCTGGGCGGCATTGTGATACCCCAGCAGCTGGGCCTGGGCCTGGCGCAGCGCGAGGATTTCGCCCATGACCGGGGTGTTGTCATGGGTCGGCCCCTCTTCGGCGATCTCTGAGGCACGACGCGCATTCTTAGAATAGATTTCTTCACGCAAGGCCCGGTCGGTGGCGAACTGCAGTACCGGCAGGAGGCTGGGCTGCTGCAGGGTAAAGACGGCTGCAGCCGAGAGACCACGCTTCTCAGCCTCTGCCTTGGCGGCCGCACGCACTGGCTCTGGGATACCTTCGAGACGCGCTTCTTCCTCTGCGATCACGAGGCTGGCATTGGTGCTGTCGAGCAGTTGCTCGGAAAACTTTTGGTTGAGGCCCGCCAACCGCGCACTCATTTCTGCAAATGACGCCTGCTGGTCAGGGGGAAGTTCTGCGCCGCCGAGCTTAAAGTCACGCAGGCTATTGGCAATGGCCTTTTCTCGGGCCGACTGCCCCACGACATCGGGCGCATAGGCGAGCGTCTTGAACTTGGCATAGAGCTTTGGATCTTGGGCCAGAGACGACCAGAAGCGGGTGACGGCCTCTAACCTACTATTCGTGGCCTCGCGCCACTCAGGACTGTCCATGACCCCACCCATGTGGTGCACCGCGGACCAGGCGCGGCCGAGTCGTTCGGTGGCGCTCGTGAGCGGGGCCATAACCGCCGCCCAGGTGGCGGGGGTCTCGTCGGCTACCACCTCCGCGAGACAGGCCTGAGCCTGCGTAATGAGGGTATCGATGGCGGGGCCCACCTGCTCGGGCTTTAGGAGGTGGTAGGGGGGCAGACTTTCGGAATCGAGATAACTGCTGAGCAGCGGGTTTGTCTGGTGGGTCGCAGGATCTGTCATTGCGGAGCCTTTAACGGGTGTGTTCATGAAAAGATTCCAGGGTGTTCACAAGCAGCATGGCGATTGTCATGGGCCCCACGCCGCCGGGAACGGGCGTAATTGCGCCTGCCACCGGCAGCACGGCGTTGAAATCGACATCACCGACCAGGCTGCCGGAGGGCAGTCGATTGATGCCGACATCAATGACGACAGCGCCGGGTTTTACCATGTCAGGTCGAATCAGTTTGGGGCGCCCCACGGCCGCCACAAGCACATCGGCGCGACGGGTTTTCTCGGCCAAGGCCACGGTCTTGCTATTGCAAAGCGTAACGGTTGCACCGGCCTGTAAGAGCAACAGCGCAAGGGGTTTTCCCACGATATTGCTTGCGCCCACGACGACTGCCTCGGCGCCTCGTAGGGGTGTCTTGAGTGACTCCAGCATCTTCATCACCCCATAGGGCGTACAGGGCCGAAAGCGCGGCTTGCCTGACATGAGGGCGCCGGTGTTGAGTGGATGAAAACCGTCCACATCCTTTTCCGGTGCAATCGCGTGGATGATCACGTGATCATCAATTTGCGGCGGGAGCGGCAGCTGCACCAGGATGCCGTCGATCGTACGGTCCTGGTTCAGACGGTCGATTTCGGCAAGGAGCCCCGACTGGCTGATCTCGTGGGGAAGTTGGAGTAATACGGAGTGCAGCCCGGCCTCATGGCAGGCTTTTACCTTGTTGCGGACATAGACCTGGGAGGCAGGGTTCTCGCCAACAAGAATGACGGCGAGGCCTGGCGGACGCCCGTGCGTGGGCAGCAGGCGTTGCACCTCTTGTTTGACTTCGGCGCGAATAGAGGCGGCGAGCGCAAGTCCGTCAATACGATGAGCTGGCATGCAAGGATGCTAGCACGCAGCCCCAGCGTGACCAGTGCGCCCGGTGCCGTCGCTGGACAAAATCTTTAATACCCTCTAAAGTTCGCGTTTGCCCGAATTTGCAGCTTAGTTGGTAATGCGCAGACAACGGCAGTCCTGTGGGGCTATAGCTCAGCTGGGAGAGCGCTTGCATGGCATGCAAGAGGTCAGCGGT
>CAZKWK010000091.1:0-8212 GCA_964556335.1 uncultured Bordetella sp.
GAAGGGATGGGGTTGAACGCACCAAGCCGGGATCTCGGAAAATTGCCGCTGTGGGCACCTGCACCGGTGGCACCACCACCACAAAGGTCTGGGCCGCCATGGGATAGTGAACGATCTCCTCACCGATACCTCGCACATGGGCCGATGGGGGACCCAAAAAGAAGGGCACATCGGCCCCGAGACCAAGACCGATGGCTGCGAGGCGGTCGGTGGGGTAGTTCAGCTGCCATAAAGCATTTAGAAGGCGCAGGGTGTAGGCCGCATCGGCACTGCCGCCGCCAAGGCCCGCACCGTGGGGAATGGCTTTTTTCAGCATGAGTTGGCAGCCCGCTTGGGCAGGTAATCGACCATCGTTTCGGCCCTGCGCATAGAGTGCCTGGGCCGCCCGCACGGCCAGGTCTTTCTCGTGCAGCCAGTCGATATCGCCTGTGCGTTGAATCTGCCCGGAGTCGTCTACCGTGACCGCAAGGGTGTCATACCAGTCGATTGCGACAAACACGCTTTCGAGCAGGTGGTAGCCGTCTGGGCGCTGTCCGGTAACGTGCAAAAACAGGTTGAGCTTGGCGGGAACCGCCGCGGTCTGGGTCGCCTGCAGGCTTGCCTTGGTTGCCATCGGGTGCGCTAGCAGGGGGCAGGCTGCCTGCAGGGAGGCGTCTCTTGGGCATCTCTCACGACCCGTAGTTCGATCCAGTGGCCTGCCTGCGCCTGCCGCAGGCTAAAGGCGACAGTGGGGTCTGGGTCGGTAGCCGCACCCGTGGGGCCCGGGCGCAGTCGCTCGCCCAGGGTGTCTAGCATCTCTGCAAGTGCGGTGAGTGCCTCAGGGGTCAATGCGGAGGCCTCTTGCCAGTTGCCACGCGACTCCGGTGACAGCCGTCTGCCGCGGCTATCGGTAAGTGACCAGCCCGCCCAGGGGCCGGGTGCGACCGAGGATCGGCGAAAAATGCCGTGCACCTGCCCCCAAGGGTCTTGCACCAACACCTCATGGTCTTGGTCGCCGCGCCAGCGCCATTCAAATCGCCCTTGAGCGGGTTCTGGCAGAAAGGACGCCTTGAGACCAAATCGGCCCGAGACGGTGGGACCGCCTTTTCCTTCCAGACCCACAGCATCGTGTGAGACAGGCGGCGTCGCGCAACCAGAAAGCAAAAGGAGGGCCGACGTGAGGGCGGCGCCCAGGGCGGCACGAAGCGCCTCGCGGGCTGGGGCCATGCAGTTCACAGCGAGGAAAATGTTTATTGCCGTACCCGGGCCGATTCAGAGAGCGACTCGAGGGCAATGCCGAGACGCTGCAGCGTGCCCTTGAGTATGGCGTTGCCGGGGTCATGGGAGAGGCCAAGACGAAACACGGCGGTGGCCTCTTCGCGGCGGGCAAGGGCCCAGAGCACCTCGCCGAGGTGGGCGGAGATCTCGGCATCGGGCTGTCGACGATGGGCGTCAGAGAGCCACTGCACAGCCTTCTCAAGCTCTCCCTTGCGGAAATAGAGCCAGCCCATGCTGTCCAGAATATGGGCGTCTTCGGGAAGGAGTCGGTGCGCCTCTTCGATAAGGGCCTCGGCCTCCTCGAGCCGAATGCCGCGATCGGCCAGGCTGTAGCCCAGCGCATTCTTGGCATGGGCATGGTCGGGATGCCGCTCGATCAGGGTGCGCAGTAACGACTCCATGGTTTTGTGGTCCTGGAGTCGTTCGTAGAGCATCGCCCGGGCGTAGAGGATGCTTGGCCGATCTCGATCGGCTTCGGCGACACCCTCAAGAACGGCCAACGACTTGGCAGTGTCTTGTCCCTGAGAGGCGAGCCCGGCAAGGCGCTCGAGAAATGCATCGAGGGTTCCCGACTTCTGGGCCTGGGCCTTGCGCGCCAGCAGGTTGCTCCGTAGGTCGGTGTAGAAACCGAGTTGGAGCCGGAGTAGGTCGACGATGTCTTGCGCATCGGTACTCTCGGGACTCACCTCAAGCCAGACCGCCCCGGACCGCAGGGCCTGTCGGGCCTGCCGGGCCTGTAGGGCCACCCGAGTGGCCCGCTCTGCCACACCAGGATCTTTGGTGCGTTCTGCAAGAGCGACATAGGTGGCAACGGCCACCCCTGCCTGGCCCTGCTGCAAGGCAAGTTCGCTGGCGAGAATCTGAAAGACGGCGCTGGCCGCAGACGGCGGCTTGGTCGCAGCCGGATCGGTGGTCTGCGCCTGCACGGCCACTGCAGCCGAAGATAGCCAGGCCGACAGGGCGAGACAGACCAGTGGCCGCAGCGCCCGCATGGGCTGCGGATGGGGAGAGAGATTTACAGGCATCATCACGACTCCAAGTATCCCAGTTTGACTCAATTCATGCCCGAATTGCCCGAAGTCGAGGTGGTCTGTCGCGGTCTACGCGGCTATGTTTCTGGAAAGCGTATCCAGGCAGTGGGACTCAGCGGCAAGGCCTTGCGGACTTTTTCTGGGCAGATGCCCGCCCTGCCGATCGCGGGTCAGGCGATTTTGGGAATTGCGCGCCGCGCCAAGAATCTTGTCTTCACGCTCGATGACTGGTGGTTGGTGGTCCATCTCGGCATGTCGGGCCAGCTGCTCTGGCTCCCGAAAGAGGCGGTGCGACCTGCCCATAGCCATGTCTGGCTCACCTTTGATGATGGCCAGCTGGTCTACAACGACCCGCGGCGTTTCGGTGATCTGCGGATTGCCCGGCGGGAGGCAGAGAGCGCCCCCCTGCCCGAGGGGTTGCTCGGACAGGCGGCTCAGGGCTGCGAGCCGCTGGATTCTGGGTTTGATGGGCCATGGCTCTATACGGCGAGTCGGGGTGTCCGGCAGGCCATCAAGCCATGGCTAATGCGGGGCGATCTGGTTGTTGGGGTAGGGAATATCTACGCGAGTGAGGCGCTTTTTCGGGCGGGTATTCATCCGGCACGGGCGGCTGGCCGTCTTTCTGCGATACGGTGCGCGGCGCTGGCCCAGAGTATTCGCGATGTGTTGTCAGAGGCCATTGCGGGTGGCGGAAGCAGCCTGAGGGATTTCGTTTCGGCCGATGGCCGGGCGGGGCATTTTGTGGCGGACCATCGGGTCTATGGCAGGCAGGGAGCGCCCTGCCGCGTCTGTGGCGCACCGATTCGCAGGCGTGTGCAGGCACAGCGGGCGACCTATTTCTGCGCTGCATGTCAGCGTTAGGCCGAACCGTGCCCTTGTCGCATAGGCTGCCTGTGGTGATGGCGACTTTTGTATGACCACCTTTGCCAGTGCCCTGTTGCGCTGGGCGCGCGACCATGGACGCACGGATCTGCCCTGGCAGCCGCAGCCCGGTGTACCGGCCGACCCATACCGTGTCTGGGTCTCCGAGATCATGCTGCAGCAGACCCAGGTGCAGAGCGTACGCGGCTATTTTTCGCGTTTTATCGAGCGCTTTCCTACCGTAGAAGCTCTGGCCACTGCCTCGTTGGATGAGGTGCTCGCTCTCTGGAGCGGTCTGGGGTACTACGCCCGGGCCCGTAACCTGCATCGCGCGGCCCAGCAGATATGCGCGGCGTTCCCGAGGGCGATGCCCCAGCAGGTAGAAGACTGGGAGGCCTTGCCAGGGGTGGGGCGGTCTACTGCGGCGGCCGTGGTGTCGATCTGCTTTGGCCATCGGGCTGCCATTTTGGATGCGAACGTGCGTCGGGTCTTGGCCCGACAGATTGCGGCCCCGGAGCCGTGGGGCTCGGCGGCACTCGACCGCCGACTCTGGCAGGAGGCGCAGGCCCGACTACCCGACAGTGGGCAATCGATGCCGCGCTACACCCAGGCCTTGATGGACCTCGGTGCGACGGTCTGCACCGCCCGCCGTCCGCGGTGTGGGGACTGTCCGGTGTCATTCTCGTGCAAGGCCTTTGCGACAGGGCGCGTAGAGGCCTTTCCGGTTCCGCGACTGCGTGCGCCACGGCCCGTGCGGCAGGAGCGATGGCTGCTCGTGACCTACGAAGGCTCGATAGGGCTCTGGCAGCGACCACCGCAAGGACTCTGGGGCGGGCTCTGGACCCCCTGGGTGCTGCCGGAGTCAGTGGCCTGGCCAGACGACAGCTGTGTGCTCACCATGGTCACCCATGGGTTTACCCATTTCACGCTCGAGGCCGAAGTGCGTGTGGTTGCACCGACCCGTAAGCGAAGGCTGCTGGCCCTAAGCGCGCAGGCTGCAGCGCTGGGTCAGGCCTTAGCCTTCCAACCCCGAGAGGCTTTCTTGCATCTTGGACTGCCCGCACCCATTCGTCGGCTGTTAGTTGAGGCCCCGTTGGGTGAGGGACCGATGGCGCACCAGGGTCGGACAGGTCTCTGAGAACTGCTGGGCAAGCTCTTCGGCGCAGTAGACGGACCGATGTTGTCCGCCCGTGCAGCCCAGGGCAATCGTAAGGTAGCTGCGCTGGTCGGCCTCGTAGGCGGGCAGCCACCGCCGCACAAAGGCGGCAATGTCTTGGATCATGCTGCCGACTTCTGGCTGGCCTCGAAGATATTGGGCCACCGGCAGGTCAAGCCCTGTGAGGGGTTTGAGCGCCTCGATGTAATGCGGGTTGGGCAGGCAGCGGACATCAAAGACGAGGTCAGCATCCAGAGGGATTCCTGCCTTGTAGGCAAAGGATTGAAAGAGCAGGCTCACAGGGGCGGGCGTGAGACTGAGAAACTCGCGGATCCAGGCCCGCAGGCTGGCGGGTTTGAGGTCGGTGGTGTCAAGCGACATGCCGAGCGATTCGATGTCCGACAGAATGCGCCGCTCATGCTCAATACATTCCAGCAGAGAGGCGGCGGCGGCCTCGCCTTCCTGGCCAGAGACGCGTTGTGGCCGCAGGCTTAAGGGGTGACGGCGGCGGGTTTCGGAGTAGCGCTGAATGAGGGTCTGGGTCTGGGCATTGAGGAAAATCACCTGCACCGAAATGCCCCCAGACCGCAGGCTGTCGATCGTCTCGCGCAGTGGCCCGAGGTCGGCGCCGACCCGGACATCGGCCGCGATGGCCACCTTGCGGTGGCCCTGGTCGTCGAGAGAACGGGCCAGGGGGGCCAAAAAACCAATCGGCAAGTTGTCCACGCAGAAAAAGCCCGCATCTTCGAGTGCATTGAGCACGATGGATTTGCCCGATCCCGACATGCCGGTGACCAGCACCAACTGCATAGGCCGACCGTCGTGGGCCACGATTACGAACCCCCCTGGGCCGGATCTTGGTCTTGCATGGCCTGCATCGCGAGGCGCTGTCGCTCGGTGAACTCTCGCATGGTGTCGATGCCGCGCAGCTGCAAGACGGTGTTGCGCACCGCGGCCTCCACAAGCACGGCCAGGTTTCTGCCGGCGGCCACTGGAATGACCACCTTGCGGATGGCTAGGCCGAGGATGTCCTGTGTGAGCGCCTCCAGAGGCAGCCGCTCGTAGTCATCGATGGCAGAGCGCCGCACCAGCTGCACGATGAGCCGCAGCCGCATCTTGCGCCGCACGCTGGTTTCGCCAAAGATGGCCCGAATATCCAAGAGCCCCAGCCCGCGCACCTCGAGCAGGTTCTGCAATAGGGGTGGACAGCGTCCTTCCACCGCATGCGGGGCAATGCGGGAGAAATCCACGATGTCATCGGCCACCAGGCCATGGCCGCGGGTGATGAGTTCAAGGGCGAGCTCGCTCTTGCCCAGGCCCGATTCCCCGGAAATCAGCACGCCCAGACCGAGCACATCCATAAAGACGCCGTGTAGGGACGCTGACGGGGCCAGGATACGGCCAAGCTGGATGCGCATGATCTCAATGACCTGGGCCGCCGAGAGCGTAGACCGCCAGAGGGGCACATGATCGCGTTCGCAGGCCTCAAAGAGCATCGCCGGGGGCACGAGGCCATCGGCCATAACGAGTGCGGGTGGGGCGGCTGAGAGGAGCTCTGCCGTCAGATAAGACCGACGCTGGGGGTCGAGACGGTTGTAGTAATCGACCTCGGCGGTACCGAGCACCTGGATGCGGTTGGCGTGGATGAGGTTGAGATGGCCGACGAGGTCTGCACTCTCAAAACTTGGCCCGGAGATGGGCCGGTCTTCTCCCGCCCGACCTGCGATCCAGGTAAGCCGCAAGGGCTCCTGGTAATCCTGGAAAAAAGCACCGACCTTAAGCATGGGTGGTGCCGGGGGCGGCGGGTCTTAGCTGCCCGAGGGTACCCAGCCGATAAGGGACTGGTAGAGCGCGTCGGGGGTCTGGCTGTCTAGGAGGCTGGATCGCAGGCTGCCGTCGGAGAGCATTTCGGCAACTTCTGAGAGGATCTCGAGGTGCTGCTGGGTGGCATGCTCTGGCACCAGCAGGAAGATCAAGATGGCTACGGGCTTGCCATCGGGGGCATCGAAGGAGACGGGCTCTGCCAGACGAAACACGGCGGCGACCGCCTCTTCCAGGCCCTTGATGCGGCCATGGGGAATGGCGATTCCCTCGCCAAGCCCCGTGGAGCCGAGCCGCTCTCGGGCAAACAGGGAGTCGAAGACCTTGGCACGGGCAATGCCATGGTTCTCCTCGAACAAGAGCCCGGCCTGCTCGAAAACCCGCTTCTTGCTGGTGGCCTCGACGTCGAGCAGGATGTTTTTGACGCTCAGGAGGCCGGAAATTCGGTTCATGGCGATGTCGATCCTTTTTCAAGTCTGTCCTTGACCCCGTGAATGCCGGGCCCCGTGGGGGACCCGGTGGGCGATCAGGAACCGAAATTATAGCGACACCCGCCAATTTTTGTTGCGTTGCAAAATAAAAGTGCGTCAGGCGCTGTGGACAACGCTTTGGGGGCTGTGCGCCTTATTTTTCGGCCACCAAGGGGCGGGCCTGGTGGACCCCATTTTGGTGCTGTTCTTTGTAGCGCACCACCTGGCGGTCAAGCTTGTCGGCCAGTAGGTCGATGGCGGCATAGAGGTCTGCGTGCCGTGATTCAGCGTGCAGGTCTTTTCCTTGAAAGTGAACGGTAACTTCTGCCTTTTGCTCAAGCTTTTCAACGCTTAAGACGACATGCGCTTCCTGACCGTAGCCGGAATGCCGCCAGATTCGCGCCAACTTCTGCTCAACGTAGTTGCGGATGGCGTCGGTGACGGTCAAGTGATGACCAACGATCTGAACATGCATGGGGTCTCTCCTTTTGTCGTTGTTTTTCTGGCCTGCGGATGTTGGCACTGCACAAAGCAGATACTACGTACGGCTAGGTTAGCGCTGTTTTCGTTGACTCGCACTCGGAATTCGTAGGGACTCTCGGTACTTCGCCACGGTGCGCCTGGCGACCACGACGCCTTGTTCTGAAAACCGATCGGCAATCGCCTGATCCGAGAGGGGCTTATCGGGCGATTCGGCCTTGATCCAGTCTTGGATCTGGGCCCGCAGGGCAGTTGCTGAGGCGGTTCCGCCATCGTCGGTCGCGACATGGCTGCCGAAAAAATATTTCAGTTCGAAACATCCCTGCGGGGTCAGCATGAACTTCTGGTTGGTGACCCGGGACACGGTGGACTCGTGGAGTTCGCACCGATCGGCAATGTCCCGTAACACGAGCGGCCGCATGCCCTTTGGGCCCTCATCGAAGAAGGCCCGCTGGGCGCTGACAATGGCCTGCGAGACCCGCAGAATCGTCTCCGAACGTTGCTGGATGTTCTTGAGCATCCAACGTGCCTCCTGAAGCTTCTGTTGTAACCCTCCCTCAGCGCCCGCCTGCTTGATGGCCTGCGCATAGTCTTGGTTAATGGAGAGCCGGGGAAGTGACCCACGGGCCAGCCGTGCCCGCCATTGCCCCGATGGTGTCTTGTAGACAAGAACATCGGGAATCAGATAGCCCGCCTGCTGATCGCGGAAACTGCTTGCGGGCCGGGGGTTTAGGCGCCGAATCAGGCGCAGGGCTTCTTGTAGAAGCTCACGATCGACTTGCAGTGTCTTGGCAAGGACCACCGGATTGGTCGTGCCCAGGGCCTCGAATTCTTCCTTCAAAAGACGGTGCGCGAGCGCGAGCACCGCCTCGGGGCCGTCGAACCGAGGCTGGAGGTCGGCAAGCTGCAGACAGAGGCACTCCTGTAGAGTCTGCGCGCCAACGCCTATGGGGTCGAGCGACTGCAGGAGTTTCACGCCGATGGCCACCTCGTCGGCATCCAGGGGCTCTTCAAACTGCGCGATAAAGAGGGTGTCGAAACTTGCTGCCAGCTCGTGGGGCTCGTCGCGCAGAAAGCCGTCTGGGTCAAGGGCCTGGATAAGAATCTCTAGCCAGAGGCGGTCGCGGGGCTGCAGA
>CAZKWK010000092.1:0-8186 GCA_964556335.1 uncultured Bordetella sp.
ATCTTGCAGAATACGGGGATCGCAGTAAGACGGCTGCTGTAACTCGGTTCGTCACAGACATCATGTTATCCGCGCCCTCTATCGTCTTGGGCGTGTTCGTCTACGCCATCCTCGTGGCGCAGGTAAAGCATTTTTCGGGCTGGGCTGGCTCGCTTGCGTTGTCGCTTATTGCCATTCCGGTGGTGGTACGCACTACCGAAAACATGCTGCGGCTCGTACCGGGAAGCCTTCGCGAGGCCGCCTATGCCTTAGGGGCACCGCAGTGGAAGGTTGCCACGTTCGTCACCTTAAGAGCCGCTAAGGCAGGGGTCGTCACAGGCCTACTCTTGGCCCTTGCCCGGATTAGCGGTGAAACTGCACCCTTGCTGTTTACCGCTTTGAACAACCAGTTCTTCTCCACCAACATGAATGCCCCGATGGCCAACCTGCCCGTCGTTATCTTCCAGTTTGCGATGAGCCCGTATGACAACTGGATTCGCCTGGCCTGGGGCGGTGCGCTGCTGATTACATTGACTGTACTGGTTCTAAATATCATTGCCCGGGTCATGTTCCGCGAAAAGGTGAAGGTCTAACCGCACCCGCATCATCCCGCTCTTCTAACGGTTCACTACAGGACAAAAAACCATGATGACCACCGACTCTGCTGCCGCGGGCTTGCCACTTGCGATCCAGACCAAGAAGCTGAACTTCTATTACGGAAAGTTCCAGGGTCTGAAGGATGTGGATCTCGATATCGCAGAGAAGAAGGTCACCGCGTTTATTGGCCCCTCAGGCTGCGGAAAGTCTACGCTTTTGCGCACGCTCAACCGTATGTACAGCCTCTACCCAGGGCAGCGCGCCGAGGGTGAGATCAATTTCTATGGACAAAATATCCTGGATCCCAAGCAAGACCTGAATATGTTGCGCGCCCGTATTGGCATGGTCTTCCAGAAGCCCACGCCGTTCCCGATGTCGATCTACGACAACATTGCCTTCGGCGTACGACTCTACGAGAACCTCAATAAAGCGCAGATGGACGAACGGGTAGAGTGGGCGCTCTCTAAAGCGGCTATTTGGAATGAGGTCAAAGACAAGCTTGGCCAGAGCGGGCTCTCACTCTCTGGCGGTCAGCAGCAGCGTCTGTGCATCGCCCGCTCGGTGGCGGTCAAGCCCTCAGTCATTCTGCTCGATGAGCCCACCTCTGCCCTTGACCCCATTTCTACTGCCAAGGTGGAAGAACTCGTACACGAGTTGAAGAACGACTACACCGTAGCCATCGTGACTCACAACATGCAGCAGGCGGCGCGGGTCTCCGACTTTACGGCCTACATGTATCTGGGTGAGTTGGTGGAGTTTGGGCGCACTGACGAAATCTTCATCAAGCCCAAGAAGAAAGATACCGAAGACTACATTACGGGCCGTTTCGGCTAAAAGTTGCTTAGCGGCCTCAGCGCTTTAGGCAACTGAGGTTGCCTCTCGTTGTTCCGCCTCTTCCACCGCACTGGCGGGAGGAGCTTCCCTGTAGGGCCAATAGATGATTTTCAACTCGCCCAGATGGGTCTCGACCAGCGCAGAGAGGCTCTCCACCCAGTCGCCGTCGTTGCAGTAGAGAACTCCGTCGATATCGCGAATCTCGGGCCTGTGAATATGACCACAGACGACTCCGTCATATCCTTTGCGCCGTGCCTCTGTAGTGAGGGCCTCCTCAAAGGCGGTAATGTACGAGACAGCATTCTTTACCTTGTGCTTAAGGTACTGCGAGAGCGACCAATACGACATACCAAATCGGTGTCTCATAGAGTTGAGCCTGTCGTTCAGAGCCAGCGCAAGCGTGTACGCCGAATCGCCCAGATAGGCGAGCCATTTGGCATGTTGAATCACGCCGTCAAATAGGTCTCCGTGTGTTACCCAGAGCCTTCGCCCGTCCGCCATCGTATGGCAGGCCTCGTTCACGATTTTGATCTCGCCAAAGGCCAGCCCAATAAACTGCCGCAGGAGTTCATCGTGGTTGCCGGCTATATAGGTCACCTGGGTTCCCTTACGCGCCTTACGCAGTACTTTCTGTACGACATCGTTATGGCTCTGCTTCCAATACCAGTGCTTGCGCAGCTGCCAGCCATCGATGACATCTCCGACCAGATAGAGTTGATCGGAATCGTTGTGCCTGAGGAAATCGAGAAGAAATTCTGCCTTGCAGCCGGGCGTGCCGAGATGGATGTCCGATATCCAGATTGATCGATAGTGGCAGGACTCCTGGCTTGGAAGCTGCGGGTACAACTCCGTTTCTCTCTTCATGGGTCGCCAGTCTGCATCTGAAAGATGTCAGTCAGATGACGACGAGATGAAACTTCTATAACGGTCGCACCATCCATCTGTCCCGCGCAAGCAGTCGCATTTTCACGGGATTGTCATCGCCTTTTCATCGCGCTGTAAAGATGCCTCCGCATCCTTCCGATCATTAACGCATGACCGGCCATGAAAGGAGTGCCCCTGCGATGAATGCCCCCCTGTCGACTCATCTCTTGCAGAACCTTGGTTTTTATCAGCGTCAAGACCATCCAGCCCAAGGGCTGCTCCGCGGCTCAGACGATCGCTATAGCCTTACCTTTGCGCAATCGAAAGAGGACCTGCGTCGGGCCCAGCGCCTGCGGTTTGACGTCTTTACCGAGGAATACCAGGCCACCCTTCGTACGCGACAGTCCGGGGTTGATGAGGACTTCTACGACGAGTACTGCGACCATCTTTTGGTGCGAGATAACCAGTCTGGCGACGTGGTGGGAACCTACCGCATTTTGCCGCCCCATCAGGCGGAGCGCATTGGAAGTTATTACAGCGAGACAGAGTTCTTTATTACACGGCTCGATCGTATTCGTGATTCTCTGGTTGAACTCGGACGCTCCTGCGTGCACAAAGACCATCGCAACGGCGCCGTGATCATGCTCCTCTGGTCAGGTATTGCGGCGTACATGCGGCATTACCGCTACCGTTATCTCATTGGTTGCGCGAGCGTCAGCATGCGCGATGGAGGGCGTGCTGCAGCCCAGTTCTGGCAGACGCTCACGGCATCGTCTCTCGCACCCGAGGAGCTTCAGGGCTTTCCGAAGCATGCGCTGCCGCTCGATCGCATTACGCCTGATCCCGCAGCGCAGTTGCCCCCGCTCATGAAGGGCTATGTTCGGATTGGCGCGGAAGTCTGCAGCCCCCCGTCGTGGGACCCCGATTTCAATACGGCAGACTTTCTCATGCTGTTGCGCTTGTCCGAGATGAATCCTCGCTACGCGAAGCATTTCGGCTTCCCCACCAACTTCTCTTCCTAGGGGAGGGCCCGGGACAAGGGGGCGCCCACGGCCCCCTTGTCCCGGGCCGTGGGCGCGGCGGCCCTCTCGCAGTTTGTTCGCGCGCCAGCGTCATAATGGGTCTTTACGCTCACGCGGCCCCAGACTGTGGATACACGCAAACCCCTTACGCTAGAGGCTACGGGCCTCATGGTGGTGCTCTGCCTGATTTGGGCCCTGCAGCAGGTGGCTCTGAAGGCCACCGCCACAGAAATCTCACCCACCTTGCAGATCGCTTCGCGCTCCGGTGTTGCCGCCTTGTTGGTCTGGCTTTTTATGGTGGCGCGCCGAGAGAGGATGGTCTGGGCTGAAGGGGTCTGGCGGCCGGGGCTTCTGGTGGGCTTGCTCTTTGCCGTGGAGTTCCTTCTCATTGGTCAGGGCCTGAATTTCACCTCGGCCTCCCACATGGCGGTGTTTTTGTATACCGCACCGGTCTTTGCCGCTCTTGGGCTGCATATGTTCATTCCGGCGGAGCGCTTAGCTTGGCCGCAGTGGCTGGGCATCACACTGTCTTTTACCGGCATGGCCTTCGCTTTTCTCGGTGGAGAGTCTTCGGGGTCAGACGATGTTGCGGTGTCCCGCATGCTCTGGGGGGACTTCCTGGGCGTGTTGGCGGGGCTTTTCTGGGGGGCCACCACGGTCGTCGTGCGGACCACAGGGCTTGCGCGCCTTCCGGCAACGCAGACGCTGCTCTATCAACTGGGTGGGGCGTTTGTATTGTTACTGCCTGCGGCCTGGTTGCTCGATGACTTTGTTTTTGCACCCAGCCTGTTTGGATGGAGCAGCCTTTTCTTTCAGACGGTGGTGGTGGCCTTTGCGAGTTATCTTGCCTGGTTCTGGATGCTGCGGCATTACCTCGCCTCTCGCCTTGGGGCCCTGTCGTTCCTTACGCCGCTTTTCGGGGTGGCCTTAGGCGTCTGGCTCTTGCAGGAACCTCTAACCATGCATTTTTTAGTGGGGTCCGCCTTCGTGATTTTGGGCATTATTCTGGTCAGTGGCTACGAGGGGCTGATGGCGGCCCGCGCCCGGTTCTTTTCACGCTGAAGCCGTGCGGGTCACTGGGCTGATTCTTGCAGGTGGTGAGGGCCGTCGCGTTGGGGGTGAAGATAAAGGCCTGCTCACCTACCGCGGCTTGCCGCTGATCGACCATGCCCTCGCACGCCTTGGGCCTCAGGTGATGCGTCTGATGATCAGCGCCAATCGGTCTCACGCCGACTATGGGCGGCGCGGTGCTGCGGTGCTCGAAGATCGATTTCCCGGGTATCTTGGCCCGATGGCAGGCATTGCGACAGGCCTTTCCTGCTGTGATACCGACTGGATGCAGGTGGTGCCTTGTGATGGTCCCCACTTCCCTTTGGATCTCGTGGCCCGACTGACTGCAGCACGATTCGGCTCTTCTCTGGTCGTCGTACCCGTATCGCAGGCGCCTGACGGGCAGATGGCACCGCATTACACCTTCATGCTTGTGCATCAGTCACTGGCTCTGTCTGCGGCAGACTACCTGCTTGCCGGGCGGCGTCGGCTGCGTGACTGGGCGGAGGCCCAGCGTCCTGCTTACGGCCTTTTTCACAGCCAGGCTGATCCCATGGCGTTCTCCAATCTCAACACGCACGCAGACCTTGCAGGTGAAACAGGCGGTGTCACTGCCGCTGTTGCCAGTCCGTCATAAACTTCGGGTATCCTCGGGTTTACCCCAAGTAGCCGTCACAGGTGTGCGCGGGCCCCACCCTTTTTTCTCTTTTCACGGTAGGACAGCCTCGATGACTTCAGATTCTCTTGCAGGCCTGCGCGGCCTCGTAATGGGTGTAGCCAACGACCACAGCATTGCAGCGGCCGTGGTGCAGTCTCTCGCAACCTCTGGAGCCCGGGTGGTCGCGAGTTGCTTAAATGCAAAGGCGGAGCCTTTTGCCAAGAAGGTGACCGATCCCCTTGGCGTTTCGCTACTGCAGTGCGATGTCGAGCAAGACGGTGCGCTCGAGGCATTTGTTGCGCAGGCAGCGAAGGAACTCGGCGGCTTCGACTTTGTTGTGCATTCGATTGCGTGGGCGCCTTTGCAAGATTTGCATGGCCCGGTGATCGATAGCTCGCGCGAAGGATTTGCCCGCGCAATGTCGATCTCTTGTCACTCTTTTGCCGAATTGGCTCGGCTGGCAGTACCGCACATGTCGCAAGGTGGTAGCCTGGTTACTATGACCTATCACGGCGCAGAAGAGGTGGTGCCGCACTACGGTCTGATGGGCCCGGTAAAGGCAGCCCTGGAATCGATGGTGCGTTATCTGGCTGCTGAATTGGGCCCCCAGAATATTCGTGTGCATGCGGTGTCGCCAGGCCCCGTACCCACGCGTGCGGCCTCAGGCATTGCAGACTTCGATGCCCTGATGAAGGAGGTTGCCGCGAAGAGCCCACTGCGTAGGCTGGTTTCTACCGAAGAGATCGCCCATCTCACGCGGTTTCTCTGTAGCCCACAGGCCTCTGGCATGACCGGTCAGACCATCTATGTGGATGGCGGCTACTTCATGATGGCTTAAAGCTCTCTCCACAAAAAATGAAGAACCCTATGGACGAAATTGTTCAGGCCCCTGCGGTGGTGGCCTCCGCTCGTTATGACGCCCAGGCCCAGTTTGAGGCCTTCATTGCGGCGGCCCGTGCTTTAGAGCCTATCACCTGCGGGGTGGTGCATCCCTGTGATGCGGTAAGTCTGAAAGGAGCGATCGATGCGGCAGAGGCCGGACTGATCGATCCCGTGCTCATCGGGCCAAAGGCCAAGATTCAGGCTACTGCGGAGCAGATTGCCGTGAGCCTTGCGGGTATTCGGGTGGTTCCTGCTCTCCACAGCCACCACGCCGCCAGTGTGGCGGCAGAAATGGCCACGCGGGATGAACTCGAGGGCCTCATGAAGGGAAGCCTGCATACCGACGAGTTTATGCATGCCGTTCTTGCAGAGCGTACGCTGCGCACCGTGCGCCGCATGAGTCAGATCTCGCGATTCGATGTACCGCTCTATCACAAGCCTCTGTTTATTACGGACCCTGCATTAAATATTCGCCCAGGGCTTGCGGAGAAGAGCGACATCGTGCAAAACGCGGTCTCGCTTCTGCATATGCTGGGCGTCGAGCGGCCAAAGGTGGCTATTTTGTCTGCGGTGGAAACCATCAATCCGCATCTGGTCTCGACCTTGGATGCCGCGGCCCTCTGCAAGATGGCGGATCGCGGGCAGATTCAAGGAGCAGACCTCGACGGACCCTTGGCCTTTGATAACGCCATTTCGGCAGAGGCTGCCCGTGTGAAGGGCATCACGTCCGCGGTGGCAGGAGATGCCGATATTCTCGTGGTGCCCGATGTCGAGAGCGGCAATATGCTCGTGAAGCAATTGGAGTATCTCGCTGGGGCTGCCGGCGCGGGGGTCGTGCTCGGTGCGCGTATTCCTATGGCCCTTACGAGCCGTGCGGATCCACCGCGCTCGCGTGTGGCGGCAGCAGCCATGGTGAAGCTCGTGGCCCATGCCTATCGGCGCCAGCGCCCCTAGGCTGTGCCTGGATCGTCGTATCAGGAGAGATGGGCGGCCCTCTCCGTCAACATTGGTTCTTCGAGTCTCAAATACGCCCTCTATGCCATCGAAGCGGGGGCGCTCAACCCCACCGCTCGGCTGCGGGGTGTCTATGAGCAGCTTGATGCGGCAGGCCAGGCCTCAGCGCTCCAGGACCTCACGAACCGACTTGCCGAAGCCTCGGTGGGTCCTGAGAACCTGGCCTTCGTAGTCCATCGCATCGTCCATGGGGGGCGGCGATACCAGCATGCCACCGAACTCACAGGCCCCGTGCTGTCTGCCCTCGCCGCGTTCAATAGCCTTGCGCCCTTGCATCAGCCCTTTAACTTGAAGGGCGTGGGGGCGTGCCAGGTGGCTTTTCCGAACGTACCGCAAATCGGCTGCTTTGATACCGCCTTTCACGCAGACCTTCCGGAAACAGAGACGCGGTTTGCGCTGCCAACGCGTTTTTACGACCAAGGGATTCAGCGCTACGGATTCCATGGGTTGTCGTATCAGTACCTCGTGCGTCGCTTGTCGATGTCGACGCCGCGCGCAGCCCAGAGGATGCTCATGGCGCATCTCGGCAGCGGCGCGAGCCTCTGCGCGGCGATCGCGGGAAAGAGTCGGGCAACGACCATGGGCTTTTCTGCCCTCGATGGGCTCATGATGGGAACACGGTCTGGTGCAGTCGACCCTGGCGTCTTGCTCTATTGGATGGCAGAGGGGCGGACAGTGGAAGAGATCACTCAGATTCTCTACAAGGAGTCTGGCCTCTTGGGCGTTTCGGGGATCTCGTCGGACATTCGGCCCCTTCGGGCCTCTGCAGACCCCGCTGCCCAACAGTCGATTGCTCTTTTTATCCACCGTGTTATACGAGAGGCGGGGGGGCTCGCGGCTGTCTTGGGGGGGCTTGATGTTCTTGCCTTCACCGGCGGTATCGGCGAGCACGACGCCCTGTTGCGCGCCGAGGTCTGCAGTCGACTCGGCTTTCTGGGCATTCGGCTTGATGCCGCCGCGAACGCGTCGGTTGCGCAGCGATTAGACCGTGGCGATCCGGTAGCGATTCACGCCAGCGGCAGCCCCGTAGAGGTCTGGGTGGTGGCCACAGACGAAGGCCGAGTGGCGGCCGAAGAGGCCCTTGGGCTATACTCCCAGTCTCTCGGGGTGTAGCGCAGTCTGGTAGCGCATCTGCTTTGGGAGCAGAGGGTCGGGAGTTCGAATCTCTCCACCCCGACCATGGTTGTAACCATCCAGTCGATTGCGTGGGAAGAGTCAGCCTCAACTGCCGGTAGCTCAGTCGGATAGAGCAACAGCCTTCTAAGCTGTGGGTCGGGGGTTCGATT
>CAZKWK010000093.1:0-2151 GCA_964556335.1 uncultured Bordetella sp.
CCGAGAAAGAGGGTATTACCCCCGAGGCCTTAATCGACCGCGTCTGGCAAGAACATACCCGCGACTTTGCCGCCTTTGGCATTCAGTTTGACCGTTACTACTCCACCCATTCTGAAGAGAACCGGCTGCTCTCTGAGCAGATCTATGAGGCCTTGAAAGACCAGGGCCTTATCGAGGTGCGCGAGATTGCCCAGATGTACGACCCAGTGCGCGAGATGTTTCTGCCCGACCGTTTTATTAAGGGGGAGTGCCCGAAGTGCGGGGCCAAAGATCAGTACGGTGATTCCTGCGAGGCCTGCGGCGCCACCTATGCGCCCACCGACCTGAAAAATCCGGTGTCCGCGGTGAGCGGTGCCCAGCCGATCACACGGCAGAGTGCCCACCACTTCTTTCGGCTCTCCGATCCCCGCTGTGTGTCCTTCTTGCGGCAGTGGGCCCTGGAATCGGGGCGACTGCAGGCCGAGGCCGCGAACAAACTCAAAGAGTGGCTCGGAGAGTCGACCGCCCCCGAGAGCGCAGAGAGCAATGCCGAGGCCAGTCTCGGCGACTGGGATATCTCACGCGATGCGCCCTATTTTGGATTTGAGATTCCCGGGGCGCCCGGCAAGTATTTTTATGTCTGGCTCGATGCGCCCATTGGCTACTACGCGGGCCTCAAGAAATGGTGTGAGGAGAATAAGGCCGACTTTGCATCGTATGTGTCGCCCGACTCCACGGTGGAGCAGGTGCACTTTATTGGCAAAGACATTCTCTATTTCCACACGCTCTTCTGGCCGGCCATGCTGCATTTCTCGGGCCACCGCACACCGACACGGGTCTTTGCCCACGGGTTTTTAACCGTCGATGGCGCGAAGATGAGTAAGTCGCGCGGCACCTTTATTACCGCCCAGAGCTACATCGACCAGAAGCTCAACCCCGAGTGGCTGCGCTACTACTTTGCCTCCAAGCTCAACGGCAGCCTCGAAGACTTGGACCTCAACTTCAACGACTTTATCGCCAAGGTCAACAGCGATCTGGTGGGAAAGTTTGCCAACATCGCCAGCCGGTCTTGCGGATTTGTGGTGAAGCATTTCGCAGGTGCGCTGCTCAAAGACGCGCGACTGCTTGCCCCGGATTCTCCCCATGCTGCCCTAGAGGCGCGGCTAGCCGCCTGCGGCGAGAGTCTGGCCGAGGCCTATGAGCAACGCGATACCGCGCGCGCCGTGCGCGACCTCGGCAGCCTCATGGATGCCGTCAACGAGTATGTAGACCTCTTTAAGCCTTGGGAGCTCGCCAAGAAGCTGCCTGAACCTGAGGCGCAGCGACTCTTGCATCGTGTCTGCTCCACGACACTGCGGTGTTTTGCGCGACTCTGCGCAGCCGCTTCGCCCATTCTTCCCCGTACCACCGACCGGGCGCTGGCCGAGGTCTTTGGCCGCAGTTTCGGATGGCGTTGGGCAGAGATCGACATGCCGGAGGTCGATCACGTGCAGCCCTTTTCTCACCTGGTGACGCGCATCGACCGCAGCCAGGTCGATGCCCTCATCGAGGCCAACCGAAGCTAGGCGAACCGAACCTCACCAATTACCGATCTTGCAAGGAGAACGACGATGCGTCTGACCCGCCCCCACTATGAGTCAGAGATCACCCAGTTTCTGAAGCACCTCAAGGCCGAACGGCCCGAGCTCGAGGCCGCCCAGGTGGAAGGCCGCCTGCGACTCTGGGACCGCCCCCCGGTGAGCCTCGAAGAGCAGGCGCGCCGCGAAAAGATGCGCGTGCCACAGAAGCCCTATGTCTATCACAACGCCTGAGACGACCGCACTCACTTCGATTGCGCGCCTCTACGGCGAGCCTCTGGTCGACCTCCCCAGGGATCTCTACATTCCGCCCGATGCGCTCGAGGTTATTCTCGAGGCCTTTGAAGGGCCGCTGGATCTTCTGCTCTACCTGATCCGTCGACAGAACTTCAACATCCTCGATATTCCGATGGTTGAGGTCACACGCCAGTACCTGACCTATATCGATGAGGTACGCAACCACAACCTGGAACTGGCGGCCGAATATCTGCTGATGGCCGCCATGCTCATCGAGATCAAGTCGCGCATGCTGCTGCCGGTGCGGCCTCGTGAAGGCGAGCCCGAGCCTGAAGATCCTCGGGCCGAGCTCGTGCGT
>CAZKWK010000093.1:2251-4483 GCA_964556335.1 uncultured Bordetella sp.
GCGGCCTCGTGAAGGCGAGCCCGAGCCTGAAGATCCTCGGGCCGAGCTCGTGCGTCGCCTGCTCGAATACGAGAAGATCAAACTCGCGGCGGAGAAGATTGATGCGCTGCCTCAGGTGGGCCGAGAGATCGTGGCCGCCGCAGTGTCGATCGAACAGACCATTCCGCGACTGCCGCAGGTGCAGCCCATCGACCTACAGACGGCCTGGCGAGATCTGCTGCGCCGTGCGCGACTGGTGGCCCACCATCAGGTGAGCCGCGAGGCCCTCTCGGTGCGTGAGCATATGTCTAAGATTCTGCGGCAACTGCAGGCGGCGGAGTTTGTGGAGTTCGCCGACCTCTTTGAAGAGTCACTGACCCAGGGCGGTGGGCTCCCCGTGGTGGTGGTGCATTTTCTGGCGCTGCTGGAACTCGCCCGCGAAGGGCTGGTGGAGATTACCCAGGCGGTGCCCTTAGCACCGATCTATGTGCGGCTTGCCCAGTCGATGCCCGTGGCCGCTTAAGGGCCGAAGGCCCCATTACCCAAGCCCGCACGTTTGATTAGCCTCGCCGATCTCAACACCCTGCACCTGGCAGCCTTTGCCCGATCGCTGGTGGCCCTGGAGCGATCGGCAGACCTGCTCGCGATCTCTGAATCGCTGGGCAGCCGACCCCGGGTGATTCTTGGGGGGGGCAGTAATCTAGTGCTGCAGTCCAACCACGACCAGCCCTTTGAAGAAGTCGTGCTGCACAACCGGCTACGCGGCATTGTTCGGCTGCCCGAGAAAGAAGGCTTTGTACGAATTCGCTGCGCCGGGGGAGAATCGTGGCATGCCTTTGTGATGTGGACCCTCTCGCAAGGCCTCGGGGGGCTTGAAAATCTCGCGTTAATTCCTGGCACCGTCGGGGCCGCCCCAATTCAGAATATTGGCGCCTATGGGGTCGAACTTGCGGAACGGGTGGAGGCCGTGCATGCCTGGGATTTCACCTCCAAAGACCATGTGGTCTTCCCCAGAGAAAGCTGCCGATTCGACTACCGCCATAGCGTATTTAAAGAGCCCACCATGCAGGGCCCCTGGAATGCGCCCCGGTTTCTGATTACCGCGGTGGACTTCTGCCTCTGGCCCAGCACGCGGGCCCCGCAGGTTGTGACCTATGCGGGGCTCTCAGAGCGACTCGCCCAGATGGGTATGGCGGATCGGCCACAGCCCCTACAGATCGCCCACGCGGTGATCTCCTTGCGCCGAGAAAAACTGCCCGACCCGGAAGAACTTGGCAATGTGGGCAGCTTCTTTAAAAACCCCGTCGTCCCTGAAGGGCTCGCAGTTGCGCTACGGTCGCAGTACCCCGATATGCCCGTCTACCCACACGCCACCGGCAAGAAACTCTCCGCGGGCTGGCTCATTGAGTCGGCGGGACTCAAAGGGGCACGTCGGGGCGAGGCAGGCGTCTATGCGCGCCATGCGCTGGTCTTGGTGAACCATGGCAAGGCCACCGGTCACGATATTCTGGGGCTGGCCCGCGATATTCAGCAGGCGGTGATGAGCCGTTTTGGGGTCTGGCTAGAACCCGAGCCGCAGATTCTGCCGCCGCTGCATGCGGCCTAGGCGACCCTGATCTCCCTTGCTCTGGCCTAAGCGCCCTTACTCGGCTGGTGTTTTTCCAGGCGCCGAAACACCGGCTGCAGCGGGGTCGAGACCTTGGGCGCGAACTGATAACCCTCAAGATCAAAGGCGGTCAGACCCTCAGGCGTGTCGATGCGGTGGTCGATGACATAGCGAGCCATGAGCCCACGGGCCCGCTTGGCATAGAAGCTAATAATTTTGAAGGCCCCGTTTTTTTCGTCTTCGAAGACAGGGCTCACCACCTCTGCCTGCAACCCTGGTCCTCCGGGATCGGAGGCGGTCTCGGCTACGGGCGCGCAGCGCACCGACTTAAAGTATTCCTCCGAGGCCAGGTTGAGAAGCACCGGCGCGCGTTTGGATTTTTTTGCTTGGGCTAACAACAGGTCGTTTAACACCGCGGTAATCCGGTGGCCCCAGAAGGCATAGAGATCTTTGCCCCGCGGGTTTGCCAGTCGCGTGCCCATCTCGAGTCGGTAGGCCTGTAGCCGATCGAGTGGCCGCAAGACCCCATAGAGGCCCGAGAGAATACGCAGATGGTCTTGGGCCCAGGCCAGGTCTTTGACGCTGAGCGTTGCCGCATTGAGGCCCTCATAGACATCGCCATTAAAGGCCAGAAGCGCGGGGCGTGC
>CAZKWK010000093.1:4583-6012 GCA_964556335.1 uncultured Bordetella sp.
GTAGTAACAAAAACTGGTCGCCCTAGTTGCGAACGGGGCCGGTGACCGCAGAATGCACCTACTGGTCGGGCGTACGAATCTGCCGCTCAAAGACAGGGCGCGAGCCCTCGGTGGGCATCGTGGCCCAATCGGGCTGGGGCAGTTCATGGAAGGCCTCGCGCAAGAGCTGACCCCACCGCGAACGAATATGGGCGAAGTACGGGTCTTCATCCGTGATGCTGACAAACCGTGCCACCTTGAGATCGTCGGTACGGTAGATGAGCAGGTCAAGCGGCATGCCCACCGAGATGTTGGACTTCAGCGTAGAGTCCATGGAAATGAGCAGGCACTTGGCCGCCTCATCGAGGTCGGTGTTGGGCTTAATCACCCGATCAAGAATGGGCTTGCCGTATTTGGATTCACCAATCTGAAAGTAGGGGCAGTCGGAACCGGCCTCAATAAAATTTCCTGCAGAGTAGACATTGAAGAGCCGACACGACTCTCCTTGAATTTGTCCCCCGACGAGAAAGCTGCAGTTAAAGTCGATGCCGAAGTCCGACAGCGACTTGTGGTCACGGTCGTAGACCTTGCGCACTGCGGCCCCCACAATGGCGGCTGCCTCAGACATCGTGGTGGCCGACCAGAGCGACTCGGCCTCAGACGACTCGGTAAGGATCTCTCGCACGCTCTGGGTGATGGCCAGGTTGCCCGCGCTCATCAGCACAATCACCCGCTCGCCAGCGCGCTCAAAGACGGTCATTTTGCGAAAGGTCGAGATCTGGTCCATGCCCGCATTGGTACGGGAATCTGACAGAAAGACAATGCCTTCGTGAAGGCGGGTGGCCACGCAGTAGGTCATGCCCTGCAGTTTAATCGCTTGTCGACAAAGGCACCAAAAACTCTTCGCTTAAGGCCTGGCCAAGCTGGTTAACCTTCACCAGAAAGCTTGTGAGGAAGTCGTGGATCTGGGATTCGAACTCGGCATCGACGAGCAGATACTGCAGATCGGCCCGCAGTCGCCCGGCCATACGCAGGGCGCGCGCACCATGGCCCGGTGAGACCTGCTCAAGATTCACGGTGAGCTCATTCAGACAAGCCAACAACGACCGTGGCATGTCGCCCCGTTGAATCAGCAGCTCTGCGATACGCAAGGGCGTAATGACATCGCGGTAGACCTTGCGATAAATCTCAAAGGCCGATACCGACCGCAGCACCGAGGCCCAGAAATAGTAGTCGGCTCGGTCTTGGTTCTGACTCTCGTGGTTGCGATGGGCCACATACTTCACATCGAGAATGCGGGCGGTATTGTCGGCCCGCTCAATAAAGGTGCCCATGCGGCAGAAGAAGAAGGCCTCATCTTTGAGCAGCGTGCCAATCATCACCCCCCGAAAGAGATGCGACTGCACCTTCACCCAGTCGAAGATCTTGTTGGGGTCACGGATCCAGGAGG
>CAZKWK010000093.1:6022-8089 GCA_964556335.1 uncultured Bordetella sp.
GCAGAGCTGCTCGGTTCCCGGCGTCGACGGCTGGAGGCGGTGTGTCCCCGCGATCTGATCGATTTTCAGATCCTGCAGATCGGAAGAGCGTCGTGTAGGGAAAGGGTGTAGATCTCGGTGGTCGCCGTCTCGTTAAAAAACACCCCCCGAAAGAGATGCGACTGCACCTTGACCCAGTCGAAGATCTTGTTGGGGTCACGGATCCAGGAGGGGTCGCGAAACAGAGTCCGCATATCGAGCCACATGGTGTTCACGACTTCCCAGATATCCGTGGTGAGTACCACCCGTACCGCGCGGGCATTTTCGCGGGCGGCGGTGATACAGCTGTAGATGCTGGAAGGGTTCTGTGGGTCGGTGACCATGAAGCGTAAAACCCGTTCGCCATCGCTTGCCAGGCCGCGCTGGGCAAACATGGGCTGAAGCTCGGTGATCTCGAGCACTGCCCGCCAGTGATCAAAGGGGTCTGCGGCCGGATTGGGCAACATGCTCGCCTGATGCTGCACATCGAGCATGCGGGCGGTGTTCTCGGCCCGCTCGGTGTAGCGGGACATCCAGTAGAGGTGGTCGGCGAGCCGGCTAAGCATGGTAGAGCACCCAGGTGTCTTTGGTGCCCCCGCCCTGCGAGGAATTCACCACCAACGAGCCCTTCTTTAAGGCGACGCGGGTGAGCCCACCGGGCACCATCGAAATCTCTTTTCCACTGAGCACGAACGGGCGCAGATCGACATGGCGAGGGGCAACGCCCTCTTCGACATAGGTGGGGCAGGTGGATAGGGCCAAGGTGGGCTGCGCGATGTAGGTCTCGGGCGAGGCAAGAATGCGGGCCCGAAAATCCTCGATCTGGGCCTTCGTGGCCTTGGGCCCGATGAGCATGCCGTAGCCGCCCGCCCCGTGGGTTTCTTTGACCACAAGCTCGTCGAGATGGGCCAGTACATAGCTTAATTCGTCGGGACGCCGGCAGAGGTAGGTGGGTACGTTGGCCAGGACGGGCTCTTCACCGAGGTAGTAACGAATCATGTCGGGCACATAGGGATAGACCGATTTGTCGTCGGCGATACCGGTACCTACCGCGTTACAGAGGGTCACCCGGCCCTCAAAGATCGCCCGCATGAGGCCTTTGACCCCGAGCACCGAATCGGCACGAAAGACTTCAGGATCGATAAAGTCATCGTCGATGCGGCGATAGATGACATCGATGCGCCGCGGGCCGCGCGTGGTCTTGGCATAGACGCGATCTTCCTGCACAAAAAGATCCTGGCCTTCTACCAACTCGACCCCCATTTGTTGGGCAAGATAGGCATGCTCAAAGTAGGCACTGTTGTAGACCCCGGGGGTGAGGACGACCACGGTGGGATCATCGATGCCCTGAGGCGCAACCGACCGCAGATGCTGCAGCAGAAGGTCGGGGTAATGCTCCACAGGGGCCACGCTATTGCGGGCAAAGAGTTCAGGAAAGAGCCGCATCATGACCTTGCGGTCTTCGATCATGTACGAGACACCGGAGGGCACGCGCAGATTGTCTTCGAGCACATAAAACTCGCCTGCCCCCGCCCGCACAATGTCCACCCCGCCAATATGGGCCCAGACATCAAAAGGCATCTTGATGCCCTTCATGACCGCCCGGTACTGGCTATTGCCCAGAATCAAATCGGCAGGCACGACCTTCTGGGCAAGAATGCGCTGCTCGCTGTAGATGTCCTGGATAAAGGCGTTGAGCGCCTGAAGCCGCTGGCGCAGACCGCGTTCGAGCTGCTGCCATTCGTTCCAGGGAATGATGCGTGGAATGAGATCAAAGGGAATCAGGCGCTCTGCACCTGCCTCATCGCCGTAGACGTTGAAGGTAATGCCCACCCGGCGAAACAGAAGGTCCGCATCCTGCCGGGCCTTCTCAATCGTCTGCTCGGGCTGCGACTTCAACCAGTTCCAATAGGCGGCCACATGAGGGCGAGGGTCTGCACCATCGCCCGGGCCAAGCAGGAGCTCATCAACGGGAGAGGAAGCAACGGGAGAGGCCATAGGATCAATGGGATGCAAACCGTATGCCATAAGAGGTCTTCATGAACAGGG
>CAZKWK010000094.1:0-6952 GCA_964556335.1 uncultured Bordetella sp.
ACGGCTGGGTAGAGGACGCGCTGATCCGGGCCCGACAGTGCCTTGATGCCGACCATGCGCCTGAGCCCGGGCCGGACTGCAAGCAGTGCCTTTATGTCGACGACATCCGGAGCTTGAATCTCTAAAAGCCTCCCTTGTTCACTTGAAAAAGCCAAGGCTGTAAGTCTAATTTTGCGTATGATTTATTGAATGATTCCGCGCAAGGAATCCATTTGCTAGAGGGGATCGAAATGATCTTTTTTTGAGTTCGTCGATGTTGGCTGGACATCGCAAACGTACGGCGACCCGCCTTCTCATTTAAGGTGCCCATATCGACGGAATCAATACTTTTGAAACTCCACTTAGCGTCATGTATCTGGGCTCGAACATAATCAAACAAGAACCTAATTGTTATGATTGGCTTGAAGTCTTTCGGCGTCGGGGGATAGTTTGATATAACTTCCTTTACGCCTCGCGCTCCCATCGTGTGATCGCCGAGCACGAGACACAATAGGTTTACCGAAACAGCCTTTTTTATGTGGCAAGGGTTTCGCCGAGCTCACTTCATGAGCCCCGTGGAGGTCAAAGTGAGTGAACTATGATGTTCACACAACCCTAAGGTCGCATCCGGATCAATTCACCGGCCACACTGAGCGATAAAGCAGCAACTATGTCGACGAATCTTGCCCGACAGCGGCTCTCACAGCTGTTTAATTTTTTCAAGGCGGTTGAGGATCGACGAACCCCGCGGATTACTGCCGTAAAAGACCATCGGTGGTTTCTATGGCTAGATGACTTGCCAGCTCATGTCAGCTGCCGACTACACAGGCCCTGCCCAGACGATGGAGAGTGGTTGAGTCTGAAAAAACCCGACCTGACGGCTTGCCCAGCCCCCCCGGCACCCTTGCATGGGTGGCTAATCGATGGGTGGGAGAGCCCACAGGCTGAGCGGCCGTCTGTGCATGCGGAGCGCACCTTACGGCAGGGCGAGGAATTCAAGAGTGAGACCTTTGGTGCAAGCGAGCAAAGGTCTCGCAGCTTTGAAGAGTGGATGGAGCACCGGGCTCTCTGGCGTTCCGTTGAGCTGCCCGCCCGCAAGTTGGCTCAGATCTGGGACCGAATTTTTTCGCTGCACAACGATCTGCAGCGGGATGGAGAAAACTGGGACCTCGTCCTTGGGGACGGTCTGTTTTCCTACATGGATGGGGCCACATTTATTTATCACCCGATCGTCTTGCGCAAGGTGGAGCACTCATTCAACCCGGCCACACGGGAATTCAAATTCACTTCTTCAGACGCACGACCTGAGCTTTACAGCCCCGCTTTTGCATCCGCCCAGTTCGCAGGCTTGCCCATCAAGAAATGGGCCGAAAGTCTGGAACGGGAAGACTTGCATCCCTTGGACGGCGAGAACCTTGATTACTGGCTCAAAGGTCTGGCAGGGTCCATTAAAGACGGGAATTTCCTTGAAGCGATGCCCGAAGAACAGAGCCGCCGGCCCCTATTCGGGCGAGGGGCAGTCCTCTTTTTGAGATCCAGGGCGACCGGCAAGTCTCAGTTCATCGACGAGATTCTTGGGCACCTGCCGACCGCCGAGATTTTCCCAGCAAGTCTCATGCGCATTGTGGGGATCAGTCCACCCCCAGAAACGGTGGACGAGGAGGACGTCCACGGTGCCTACGCCAATGAACAGACCGATGTTCTATTGACTAAGCCCGCAAATGCTGAGCAGGTCGCGATCTTGCGGCGTCTCGCAAAGCGAGATGGCGTTCTGGTTCAAGGCCCGCCCGGAACGGGCAAGACGCATACGATCGCTAACCTGATAGGCAGTTTTTTGTCGGAGGGCAAATCTGTCCTTGTCACAAGTCATACGACCAAGGCGCTACGCGTTGTTCGTGATCAAGTAGCCGACCCGCTACGCTCGCTGTGCGTAAGCATGCTAGATAGCGACGCACAAAGCCGACTGGAACGTGAGCTGGCCATCCGTGAATTGGGCTCACGTCTGAGCGATAACCCAGACCAGTACCGTTTTGAAGCAAAGAAACTTCGCAATCAACGGGATGTACTCATCGGTCAGCTTCAAGTCGCAAGAGCGGAGCTTCTTACAGCGGTTCAAGGTGAATATGTACCCATCGTCTTAAGCGGTCAAGAAATTGACCCGGTACAGGCAGCCAAAGTGGTCGCAAATGGAGCGGACATTCACAGCTGGCTGCTGGGCCCGATTCACCCCACAGCACCTGCGCCCTTCAGCGACTCCGAGTTGAAGCTGCTTCAACAAAGCGGCAACGCCTTGACGCAGCAAGATGAAGCGGAGTTAGCAGAGGCGCTACCAGAGCTGAGAGAACTTCCCTCAATTGAACAATTCTCAGGATGGGTTGCGACGTATAGGGAGCTTAGTCAGGCTGATCTTGAGTTTCGAAAAGAGCTGTGGGTCTCCACTAACAACAATCCCGACTTGTCCTTGGAGTCGCTACACCAAACCTTGAAGCAGGTGTTCCAACAGCTTCAGCAGCTGGGAGCGCACCCATGGAAATTAGCTGTAATCCAAGCTGGAATGGAAGCCGGTCAGGCTAAGCTAATCTGGCAGCTGTTATGCAAAAAAATAGATGAAGTGCGACAGAAGGGCCAATCCGTCGCCCGAGCACTCTTTGAATACGGTCCCGAGCTCGCGTATGACTTGCCTATCGACGGACAGCTTCGCGTACTCAAGGAGATAAATGCACACCTGAAATCCGACAGTGAGGTGTCGTGGTGGCGCCTCAAACTGGCGCCCTCCTGGAAGCTTCACATTGATCGGTGGCGCGTTAATGGGAAACCCCCGAAATTTTCCGATGACTTCCTTGCGTTACACGATGTGGCGGAACTTGCCATTGCACGTCAGACGCTTCGTGACCAATGGAGTCGTGTAATGGTCCCCTTGGGCGTGACAAGCTTGGCAGCTGTGGATATCCCGCCTGAGGATTATTCGCTGCAATATGTCGGCCAAATCCAGACGATGCTCGCTTGGTACGAATCAACGTGGCAGCCTATCGAATCCGAACTTGTCGCGCAAGGCCTTGCATGGGCGCAACTGCTGAGTGAGGCTCCGCCGGCCACAACCGTACACCATCTGGCCGAGCGGCTGCGCCATACCGTTGAAAACGCTCTGCCTGATGTAGTGACCGCGGAAGTGAGACGCAGGCAGCTGGCTGCCCTAAATCTTCGTTTCAAATTAGTCGAAGACGATCTTGCGGCTATCCAAGGGCGCAGGAGTCAGGAGTCTCTGGCAGTACGCGGTGTACTTGAAGCGATCAAGAGCCGCTCGCAAGCGGCCTACGCAACCGCCTGGCAAAGGCTTGGGACCTTGCTCGGCCTGCGGGTGCACTACAACCTCCGATGCGAGCTTTTGGTACGTCTTAAGCCCATCGCTTTGGCATGGTTCACTGCGCTCAGTAGCCGACATGCAGGCGCTATTCCAGACCGGCCCGAATTGAGTTTCCATATGGCCTGGCAGTGGCTCCAACTGCGGCAGGAGCTCGATCGGCGTGCGGCCCTGTCGCCACACGCGATTCAAGAGCGGATCAGACAACTTTCTGATCAGTTGCGGACCACTACCATCCACTTAGTGGAGCAATTAGCCTGGGCAGGGCTACTGCAAAAAGTCACAGCAGATCAGCGACAAGCGCTCCTGGGTTGGGCGCAGACCATGAAACGAGTTGGCGCAGGGACGGGAAAGCTCGCTAAGGGACTGCTGCGCCAGGCGCGGCAGGAGATGGAGAAGGCACGCGGGGCTGTCCCAGTTTGGATCATGCCGTTCAGCCAGGTGACCAGCAACTTCCATCCTGTCCGGGATAAGTTTGACGTTCTTATCATTGATGAAGCCAGCCAAGAGGATGTGCTTGGAATCGTTCCGTTTTACCTGGCGCATAAGGTCATCGTTGTGGGGGACGACGAGCAAGTCACGCCCTTGGACGTGGGCGGGTTGCAGGCACCCATTCAGGACCTGATCGGACAGTGGCTAGACGGCATGCCAAGTCAAATGCTATTTGACCTGAAGACGTCGGTGTATGACCGCGCGCAGATTGCATTTGGGTCGGTGATCCGGTTGAAGGAGCATTTCAGATGCGTGCCGGAGATCATTCAGTTCAGCAACGCGACGTGCTACAACTACACCATTAAACCATTGCGTGAGGCGGCTTCCACGTCGCTAAAGCCCGCGCTGGTGCCGCATCGCGTGCAGGGTGACGTCATCGACAAGGTTAATCGGGCGGAGGCTCTGGAAATCGCCAGCCTGATACAGGCCTGCCTTGAGAGCCCGGCTTATGACGGCAAGAGCTTCGGGGTCATCACGATGGTCGGTGACAAGCAAGCTGATGCCATCAGCGATCTATTGCGGTCGCAGATCGATCCTACGGTTTATGAACAGCGCCGGATTCTTTGCGGTAATCCGGCGCAGTTTCAAGGCGATGAGCGTGACGTGATCTTCTTGTCGCTTGTTGATAGTAAGAATGACGGCGTCGGCCCTCTATCCATGCGGCAAGATGGTACTGACGGGATGTGGAAGAAGCGCTTCAACGTCGCCGCTAGCCGCGCGAAAGATCAGCTTTGGGTTGTCTACTCGATTGACCATCAGACTCAGCTCAAGCCGGGTGATATCCGCCGGCGACTTATCGAGCATGCACTAGATCCATCAGGCTTGATGGACAGGCTCCATGAAGGACTGCGCCTAACGGAGTCTCCCTTTGAAGCCGAGGTGTTGACTCTCCTGACGGCACAAGGCTACAAGGTCCAGCCGCAGTGGCCTGTTGGGGCCTACCGTATCGATTTAGTCGTCGAGGGGAATGGGAAGCGTCTAGCGGTCGAATGCGATGGCGAACGCTGGCACTACGACAAGGTCGAGGAAGACCTGGCGCGCCAAGCCTTGCTTGAGCGTCTGGGGTGGACATTTGTTCGTTTACGCGGGTCGACCTTTTACCGGGATCGGACTCCGCACCGAGCCGTAGCAATGCAGCCGGTATTCGAGAAACTTGAGGAGTTCGGGATTCTCCCGGTAGGCGCTGACTGCTATGAGACTTCGCCCCTGCCCGAGGTTATCGACTCTATTCGCCGCAGGGCTCACGCTATCAGGCATCCTGTCACCGAGGAAGCCCCAGCGAGCTGGGCCGACGCATAGCAATGGTTCATCGGATCTAAGAGTAAAAACCGCCTCCGGCTAAGAGCTGGACGATGTGTCTCAGGCGAACCCTTCTCTGGTTGGTATATTCAAGTCATAGAACTACCGCAGAAAGCACATTTCAAAGTTGGATCTAGATTCAGTGCGTAGCTGCAATTTTTACACTGGTAAAGCCTTCTGAAATTGCCGATCTTGTTGGTGGAAGGCGGAAATACTTTTCGCCTTTCTCTTTTTGGGACTTCGACTGGTTTTGCCTCATACAGCGTTTGGCACTTCAAACATCGAATTGCATTTGGGAGAGCATTCAGTCTTCCCGGATCAATGGGGTCACCGCATTCACAGCAAATCATAAGGGCAATAGCTTAAGTCGTTTGACCTGAGTTAACTGCAGATCTAATCTCAGTGAGAGTTTTTAGACCAACCCGATTTTACTGCAATCTCAATCTCTGGTTTACCTCCTGTGGTTCGGGGTTTTGCCATTCACCTTCTCGTGCCAGGATTACCCGCTATCCGCCATGTTGATGGAACTCGCGCATTTGTGTACTTGATACTTCCAGAGTTGACGCCGATTTTAATTAAGTAGGCAATGCCATGTGCCCTATCTAAATCGACCTGATCAATTATGGAATCAGCTTTAGTTGGGTAAGTTAAAGCAGCAATAACTGTAGAATACTTTTTTGAGGAAATTTTGTTTTTTTCCCCGGAAGCTACTTCGCTAAAGAACGGATCAAACAATAAGTCAAAGATGGCTGCCCATTTCGCCTTATCGTCATCAGATAGTTTTCTGTAATCTTTACTTTTTCCAGAGATCTCCAATGCGCTATCCGGATTTTCTGATGCACTAATTTCCGAAGTCGAGACAAGGAGGTTTTTTATTTCAGATAGTTCACCAAATGATTTCAGTGTAGCGCGCTTCATGATTAGTGCTCAAGAGTGTTATCTTCTTCTGGTGGTCCATACAATTTTGCCAATTCGGTGATATCCGTCTCGGTGAGCACCCAAAGCCATTTGCTCGGCCCGTCGAAAGACTCTGGATATTTGAGTCCCTCAATACTTTTATAGTTTTCGCTTGAAGTCTTTTTTTCCTCAATGAAATTTTTTGCGTACCCAAATGTCGGGTCGTAACATCTACAATCCGCCATAACCAGAATTGATTTTGCATTTGGGTCTATCGATAACAGCAATTTTGAATTTTCGCTTACCTGGCTCTTCCCTCTCTTGTAGTTTGACTTGGATAAACTTGCCTTTACCTCAATATAAATCAGGCCTTCGGGTGATGTAAAAAGTCCGTCTATTTCTCTGTACTTGCGAACGTATTGATTGGTGTTAGTTAGTTCATCCCATCTCAGAATCGTTCTTTTGTCGTGAAGGAATCTTATCGAAAGGTGCTTTATGACCGTAGCCTCCAACCAGGAGGTAATGACCCTTTTGTAATCGGGTTCTCCTATATGGCGATTAGAATCCTGAATAAATCTCATTTTTCTGGAATGCTCCTGATATTGACGATCCATGCGGTCAATCAAGCTTATAGATTTATATCGCGCAAGCATATGAATTACTCACATCTGATTCAGGTTTCATGATTTTTGGGTACAATTGTCAAATATTTAAAAGATAACTCAAGTATTTTTTTTGCCTCAGCCTGCATGTCGAGTTGCTGCAGCTTTCTTGCGCAAGATGAGATCATCGATTGCCAGGTTAGGTTTAAGGAGTCGTCGCCGGGCTTCACATTCATAAGACTCTTGCTGGCGATAATTTTTGGCTGTATTTGCTTCCAATCATTACTCCAGCGCTTATTTGATTTGTCTCTAATCGATTTCA
>CAZKWK010000094.1:6962-8012 GCA_964556335.1 uncultured Bordetella sp.
TGATCTTCATATCTCAGATGTTCAAACTGATGTTGCCCCATCGTCAAATACTCGAGAGCCCCGTGATTTTCTAACCAAGCAAAGTTCACTTTTCCGCCTAGCCGAATCCAGCTTTTTAGCGGCTCGTCGGTATCTGCAGACTCATCAAGGGAGTCATCGCTATCTCTGAGATTCATTCCAAATCTATCTGCAATGTAGAATGCGTCCAGTCCCTCTGGCTTTTTAAATAGCATGTAGATCAAAAGGGCCGTGAGCTTTTCTTCAAGAGTTGGGTCAAATTTATTCATCTGTCTTCCCTTATTTTTGATGGTTTTCGGTTTTGGCTAAGACCGCTCATAATTGCTAGTTGATTTGAATTTGACATCATGTGGGTTGTTTCTGCAATCTTTTTTTTATCTAGTACTTCAGCCTTTTCTGAGTCGTTACTTAATGAACTTCCCTCAACATGTTGGTACGTTTTTTAGGCCTACTGCGCTTGCGCTTCAGAGCCTTGCACACCTTGGTCGCTAGCCCTATCAAATTGGGGGTATTTTTTGGCCCATAAGCCTTAGACCCGCGCTTACACCATCTCCACTACTGCCCTCAGCTGCGCCGGACTGCTGTAAAGGTAGGCCGCAGTGGTCGCAATGTTGCGGTGCCCGGCTAAGGTCTTTAGCAGGTGAATGGCAGTGCCCCGGTTGGCTAGGTTGGTGAGGAAAGTGCGTCGGCCACTATGACTGGACGCGCCTTCGAGCCCTGCTGCTTGGTAGATCTGCGACAGCGTCTGCCCCAGGCTGTTGGCGGAAAAGCCACTGCGAATGCTTTTCTGGCTGGGGAAAAACGGGTAGCTTCGGTCCACGCACCTGGCCTGCTGTGCATAGGCCCTTAGCTCCTCGCGCAGCTTCTTGCTGACGAACACGGTGCGTGCATGGCGTCCCTTGGTCATGTCTGGCAGCAGGCGGATTTCGTCCTTGACGCTGCCGTCGGTGTTGACCACATCCTGCCAACGCAAGCAGGCCACTTCACCCACGCGCAGCCCGGCGTAGTGTGTCAACAGCACCATGCAGCGGT
>CAZKWK010000095.1:0-8004 GCA_964556335.1 uncultured Bordetella sp.
GGACCTTGGAGGCACGGAGGAGAGCGGTTCCGCCGCCGGGAACGATGCCTTCTTCAACCGCTGCACGGGTTGCATTCAGGGCGTCTTCCACGCGGGCCTTCTTCTCTTTCATTTCGACTTCGGTCGCGGCACCGACACGAATCACCGCAACACCGCCAGCCAGCTTGGCCACACGCTCTTGCAGCTTCTCTTTGTCGTAGTCACTCGTGGCCTCTTCGATCTGTACACGAATCTGCTTAACGCGGGCTTCGATGGCCTTGGAGTCACCAGCACCGTCGATGATGGTGGTGTTCTCTTTGGCGATATCAACCGTCTTGGCCTGACCGAGGTCTTGCAGCGTGGCCTTCTCCAGCGTCATGCCGGTCTCTTCAGAAATCACCGTACCGCCGGTGAGAATGGCCATATCTTCGAGCATGGCCTTGCGACGGTCGCCAAAGCCAGGGGCCTTCACGGCCACGGTCTTCAGGATGCCGCGGATGTTGTTCACGACCAGCGTGGCCAGAGCCTCGCCCTCGACATCTTCTGCCACGATGAGTAGGGGACGGCCAGACTTCGCTACCTGCTCCAGCACTGGCAGCAGTTCACGAATGTTGGAGATCTTCTTGTCGTGCAGCAGGATGAAGGGATTATCGAGAACAGCCACCTGCTTGTCGGGGTTGTTGATGAAGTAGGGCGATAGATAGCCACGGTCAAACTGCATGCCCTCGACCACATCGAGTTCATTGTTCAGTGACTTACCGTCTTCCACGGTGATGACGCCTTCTTTGCCAACCTTCTCCATGGCCTGGGCGATGATGTCGCCGATCTCATGGTCGGAGTTCGCGGAGATGGAACCGACTTGGGCAATCTCTTTGGTGGTCGTGCAGGGCTTGGAGATTTTCTTCAGCTCTTCGGTAATGCCGATGACGGCCTTATCGATACCGCGCTTCAGATCCATGGGGTTCATTCCAGCCGCCACGTACTTCATGCCTTCACGCACGATAGCCTGTGCCAGCACGGTTGCGGTGGTGGTGCCGTCTCCAGCGTTGTCAGAGGTCTTGGAGGCAACCTCCTTCACCATCTGGGCGCCCATATTCTCAAACTTGTCTTTGAGTTCGATTTCTTTGGCGACCGAAACGCCGTCCTTGGTGACGGTCGGGGAGCCAAAAGAGCGCTCGAGAACGACATTGCGGCCCTTGGGGCCGAGGGTAACTTTGACGGCGTTGGCGAGAATATTCACGCCATTCACCATACGGGCGCGTCCATCATCGCCGAACAATACTTGCTTTGCAGCCATTGCAGAACTCCTTTAAAACGTTGTTTATGAGGAAGTAAACGGGGGAAAGGCCTGAATTAACCTTCGATCACGGCCATGATGTCGTCTTCGCGGAGAACCAAGAGTTCTTCGCCGTCGACCTTCACGGTCTGGCCGGAATATTTTCCAAACAGCACCTTGTTGCCGACCTTCACGTCGAGCGGACGGACCTTGCCGTCTTCTTGAATCTTGCCGTTACCTACGGCCAGTACCTCACCCTGGTCGGGCTTTTCGGCCGCGTTGTCGGGAATCACAATCCCGGAGGCGGTTTTACGCTCGTTGTCCAGGCGCTTAACCACCAGACGATCGTGCAAGGGACGTAATTTCATGTCATTTACTCCGTTTTACTTGAGGTTGGAAGGAAAATGGAAGCAAATGCTGAGTCTTGCTGTCATTTCGCTGGGTACCCCCACCGAACTGTTAGCACTCAACATCTTCGAGTGCTAATGGTAGGGGCACGGCAAGAAATTTTCAAGAGCACCTCGGGTTTACCCGAATATTTGTGGCGCTCGTGGGGGGTGTCCTTGTGTCGGGGACGCGTGTTCTTTATGCCTAGTGGGCGCTTTGTGCAGCGCCCTAGGCATTACTGGGCGAAGAAGCGGCTCTGTTTTTCCTTGAGCGTCTGGCAGTCGATGCAGCGGATTTTGCCGAGCTTTAAGCGGGCAGCCATGATGGTTTCGCCACAATCAATGCAGTGCACACCGTCGAAGTCGGGACTCGTTTCCGGCGCGGTGCGCCGACGGGCCTCTTCGAGCGCATCTTCATTGAATTGGGTTTCAATGGCGGAGGCCCGATCGTTTTCGTCGGTGAGCTCAAAATAGTTTTCGTTTTTCTCCAGGGTCATGGTTGGCTCCTCTTTGGCCGAAGGGAAAGGGCGGCACAATAGCACCAATTGGTGATGTGACTGTGAAACCCTTTGAAAATTTCCACGTGGGAACCGGGATATCCCTAGGAGGGTCAGAAAAGACATCCCTTCATGATGTGGCCCTTATGACACCTCCCTCCCCCCCACCCCTGCAGCGCGTGCACCGTACTTTCGTCGGTCTTTTGGTCTTGGTGCTTCTTGCGCTCTCTACCGTCGTAACCGAGGCCGGCCGTACCCGGCTAGAAGGCTGGTGGACGATTGTGACCTCGGCATTTGAGAAGCCCGCAGCCAACGCCCTCTTTTCCAACGCGTCGGCCTCGATGCTCTCTCCAGAACAGGCCCGAACGGCCCGATGGATTGCGCGGCGCTACCGGGTGGCGCTTGCTCCTACTGAACAGATTGTGCAGCACGCCTTTGAGTCGGGCAGCCAGTTTCGGGTGGATCCGTATCTGGTGCTTGCTGTTATTGCTGTGGAATCCCGGTTTAATCCGGTCGCGGAGAGCTCCGTGGGGGCGAAGGGCCTGATGCAGGTGATGCCCCACGTGCATAGTGACAAGTTTCTTGCCCTCGGCGGCCTCGATATGGCCCTTACCCCATGGGCCAATATTCAGGTGGGAACCGCCATTCTGCGCGAGTACCTCGATCGATTCCGCAGCCTCGACGCAGCGCTTCTTGCCTATGTGGGCGTCGGGGCCGACGGCGTGAGTGCTTACCCCGACAAGGTATTTCGTGAGCGGGAGCGACTTTTGGCCATTTCGCAAGGCCGGGTGCTGGCGATGGCTGAGCCGATCGCCCCTGCCGAGCCTAAGTCTGAAGCAGCCGTGTCGGTGGTGCCACCCGACACCCAATAAAAGCAGCCTCGCTAGTTCAGCGCGTTAGGTCAGTTCCCGCATAGCGGCCTGTACACCCCCGCTCTGGTGCGGCATGCCAAGACCTGAGAGCGTCATCTCTACCGCGGCCAGCGCACCGATGATGGTCAGTGCGTTGGTGTCCCCCAGGTGCCCAATGCGAAATGCCTTGCCCGCGAGCCGCCCAAGGCCTGTTCCCAGAGAGATGTTGTAACGCTGCAGGGCCTCTCGGCGCAGCAGGTCGCCGTCATGCGGGGTACCGTCGGATTTATTGGGCATATACAGGGCTGTGACCACAGGGCTCGCCGCTGCCGGATGACGGCAGACGGTCTCGAGGCCCCAGGCTTTGGCAGCCGCCCGTGTGGCGCGAGCCAGTCGGTGGTGACGGGCAAAGACCTGCGAGAGGCCTTCCTCCATGAGCATGTCGATAGATTCCGCCAGGCCATAGAGGAGGTTGGTATTGGGGGTGGTGGGCCAGAATCCTTGGGCATTAGACGCCATGATCTCTTCCCATGCCCAGAAGGCGCGAGGCATCTTCGATCGCTTCGCTGCGTCGCGGGCCTTGGCGCTGATGGCATTAAAGCCTAGGCCCGGCGGGAGCATGAGACCCTTTTGCGATCCTGCTACGGTGACATCGACCCCCCACGCGTCATGGCGGTAGTCCATCGCCCCGATGGAGGAGACGCAGTCGACCATCAGCAAGGCGGGATGGCCGGCAGCATCGATGGCCTTGCGGATCGCAGCAATATCGGAAACCACCCCGGTCGAAGTCTCGTTGTGCACCACGCAGACCGCCTTGATTACACCCTGCGGGTCGGCCCGTAGCCGGCTCTCGATCTGGTCGGGGTCCACGGGGGAGCGCCAGTCAGACGGAATGCATTCGGGCTTAAGCTGCAGCTTCTCGGCAAGCTTTGTCCAGAGGCCAGCGAATTGACCCGTCTCGTGCATGAGCACCGCATCGCCTGGGCTCAGGGTATTGACCATGGCCGCCTCCCACGCACCCGTACCGGAGCCCGAATAAATCACAACCGGCTCGGCGGTGCCGAAGATCGGCCCGATGCCCTTTAAGACCCGCAGGGCGAGCTGCTGAAACTCGGGCCCCCGATGGTCGATCGTGGGAAAGTCGATGGCCCGCAGCACGCGGTCTGGCACCGGGGTCGGCCCCGGAATCTGCAAAAAATGCCGGCCCTGGCCGATTCGGTTGAGTCGGCTCTGGGCATGAATGGCATCGGCCGGGTCGCGCTGCATAGGGGTCTCCTGGGGGTTGTGATCGTTCTTATGGGTCGAATCTGTGGACAATACGGCCCATGACCCTGTCCGTTCAACCCCTAAAGCCGGCGCGCCGCGCTTTTTTTTCGGCAGCGTCGCGTTCACGCACAGCGGTTGATGGGCTTGTCCAGCGCCTGGCCCGCGAGATGCAGGGGGAGGTCTATGCAGACCTTGCGAGTCGTGGCCGCTACGCGACCGATGCCTCGATTTATCAGGTCATACCTCTGGCGGTGGCTGTACCAAAGACCGCCTTGGACTTTCGGATTGCCCTGGATGTGGCGCGGGATGCGGGGCTGCCGGTCTTGCCCCGGGGTGCGGGCACCTCACAATGCGGGCAGACGGTGGGCGAGGCCCTGGTGATCGATACCAGCAAGTACCTTCGGTCGGTGCTCTCATTCGACGCCCAGGCCGGTCGTGTGAAGGTCGAGCCCGGCATGGTGCTGGACCATCTCAATGCCTTTTTAAAGCCCCATGGCCTCTGGTTTCCGGTTGATGTTTCGACGGCGGCCCAGTGCACGATTGGGGGCATGACGGGCAACAACTCCTGCGGGTCACGGTCGCTCTTCTACGGCAACATGGTGCACAACGTCGCTGCCATTGATGCGGTACTGGCCGATGGCACGGCCGCCCGGTTTGGGCGTTTTGGAGACGGCGGCGACATGGTGTTTACAGGTCGCCGGATGTCTCAACTGGTTTCTGAACTCTTTCTGATTGCCCGCGGCGTGCGTGAGGAGATCGCGGCGGTCTGGCCGAAGGTGCTGCGCAGGGTAGGGGGGTACAACCTCGACATCTTCTATCCGCAGAGCGAGCGCCCCTACACCTCTGATGGCCTGCCCAACCTCGCGCATCTGTTGGTGGGTTCGGAAGGCACCCTGGCGAGCTTTGAGGCCATTGAACTGATGCTTGCCCCGCTGCCAAAGACTAAGGTCTTGGGCGTGGTGAACTTCCCCAAGTTTTACACCGCCATGGCGCTCACCCAAAAGATCGTGGGCCTCGGCCCGGTGGCGGTGGAACTGGTAGATCGCACCATGATTCAGCTCTGTGCGGCCAACCCCGCGTTCGCCTCAGTGATTGAGAAGGCGCTTGTGACCGTGGATGGTCAGACACCGGATGCTCTGCTGCTCGTGGAGTTTGCCGGCGATGACCCCGAGCGGCTGCATCGACAGCTGCGTGAGCTGGTGACCCTACTGTCTGACGAAGGCCTGCCGGGCAGTGTGGTGGAGATGACCGAGCCTAAGGCCCAGGCGGCCTTGTGGGAGGTGCGCAAAGCAGGCCTAAACATCATGATGTCGCTGCGCGGCGATGGGAAGCCGGTGTCGTTTATTGAGGACTGTGCGGTGCCGCTGGAGCACCTTGCGGAGTACACCGCGGCACTCACAGAGGTCTTTGCGCGGCATGGTACCCAGGGCACCTGGTATGCCCATGCGTCGGTCGGCACCTTACATGTAAGGCCTATTTTGGATATGCGCCGCGATGGGGCCCAGAAGATGCGGGCCATTGCCGAAGAGGCGGGGGCCTTGGTGCGCAAATACAAAGGTGCCTTTTCGGGAGAGCATGGCGATGGCCTGGTGCGCAGCGAATGGGTCTCATGGCAGTTTGGCCAGAAAATCACGCGCGCCTTTGAGCGGGTGAAGGACGCTTTTGATCCTGAGAACCGTATGAACCCCGGAAAGATCGTGCGAGCGACCAAAATGGACGACGTGCAGCTCTTTCGGTATGGCCCGGGCTATGGCGCTGCGCCGCTTCAGACCGGGTTGGACTGGTCGGCCTGGAATGTGGAGAACGACCCCGCGCGGCCAGGCCCGCAAGGAGGGCTGGGTATTTATGTGGGCCCGCCCGGAAGTGGCCACGACAAGACGTTCGGCCTGGCCAAGGCCGTGGAGATGTGCAACAACAACGGCCACTGCCGTAAGTTTGATGCGGGCACGATGTGTCCGAGCTACCGGGTCACGCGTGATGAGCAGCATACGGTGCGGGGGCGGGCCAATACCCTGCGCATGGCGATGAGTGGACAGCTGCGCGACGAAGACATTGCGGGCGAGGCGGTGGCCGAGGCACTCGCACTCTGCGTGGGCTGCAAGGGCTGTAAGCGCGAATGCCCCACGGGTGTGGACATGGCCCGCATGAAGATCGAGGCCCAGTATCAGCGCGGGCAGCGCCACGGGTTCTCTCTACAAGACCGCCTCGTGGCCGCTTTGCCCGACTGGGTGGTCTGGGCCCGTCGCATTCCCGGCCTTGCGCGGGTACTGAATCTGCGCAACCAGAGTCCCTTTCTGGCCCGTCTGATGCAACGCGTTACGGGTATTGCGGCGTCGCGGCCGCTGCCCCGCTGGCAGTCTTCGCAGGCGATATCCCGTATCCATACCCATGCCGATACCCATCGGTATGGTCCTGCGCACACCCACTCTCTCGCTCAGCGCCCCATCAGCCTTGCTGATTGCGACCTCGTGCTCTGGGCAGATACCTTTCATGAGGGTTTTGCTCCTGGGCCGCTGCGTGCCGCCTACGATCTCTTGGTATCGCTCGGTTATCGCGTGGCCTTGTCTGGCGCCGCCGCGCAGGAGCCTCTGTGCTGTGGGCGTGCTGCGTTGTCGGTGGGAATGATCGATGAGGCCCGCACCCGCGCGACTACTGCGCTGGCCGCGTTGGCGCCTGCCATAACGCGGGGCGTGCCGGTGGTGGGGGTAGAGCCGTCTTGCATTCTGGGGTTGCGCGATGAGTGGCTCTCCTTGGGTCTGGGGCCGCAGGCAGAGCAGCTTGCCCGCCAGGTGTTTCTTATTGACGAATGGCTCGCGCAGGAAGTGGCCCATGGCCGGGTAGTCGCTGCGCCGCAGCCTGACGGCCAGAGGCTGCGCGCCCAGGGTCAGAAGGTGCTGCTGCATGGTCATTGCCACCAGAAGGCCCGGGGGGCGGCTTCGGCCACCGAGCAGCTTCTACGGGCGACGGGCTTCTCGGTGGATACCATTGCCACGAGCTGCTGTGGCATGGCGGGACGGTTTGGCTACGACCAGCGCCACCAGGCGGTTTCGCGACAGATGGCAGAGGCGGCGCTGATTCCGGCGATACAGAAGGCCGATGCGCAGACGCGGGTGGTGGCCGATGGCTTTTCTTGTCGTCACCAGATTGAGGACCTCGCGGGTCGGCCTGCGGTGCATGCGGTGGAGCTTCTTGCCGAAGGGTTTCTTGCTTCTGGAAATCGCCAGGGGCATGCCGCACCGTAAAGGCCCATAATTCTTCTTTCCCCTTACTGGTAGAGCCCTTATGGATCCCAATTTTCGCAAGCAGGCCTTGGAGTATCACGAGGCGGGTGTTCCTGGAAAGATTGCTGTCACCCCCACCAAGCAACTGACCAACCAGCGTGACTTGGCCCTGGCCTACTCGCCTGGGGTGGCCGCCGCCTGCGAAGAGATTGTGAAAGATCCGTTGAACGCCTTTCGGTATACCGCGCGCGGCAACCTGGTGGCAGTCATCACCAACGGCACGGCGGTCTTGGGTCTGGGCGATATTGGCCCCTTGGCCGCCAAGCCGGTGATGGAAGGCAAGGCCGTTCTCTTTAAGAAATTTGCGGGTATCAATGTCTTTGATATCGAGGTCAACGAGAAAGATGTTGAGAAGCTGGTAGATGTGATTGCTGCGCTGGAACCCACCTTTGGCGGGGTAAACCTCGAAGACATCAAGGCGCCCGATTGCTTCTACGTGGAACGTAAGCTCCGTGAGCGGATGAAGAT
>CAZKWK010000096.1:0-2327 GCA_964556335.1 uncultured Bordetella sp.
GTCTTCTTTCCTCTTCTCTTGTGATGGCACAGACTCGTTTATTTTCTTTTCCAATTGCCTCTCCCTTTTTTTATTTTCTTTTGTGGGTATGGTCTGTGTTTGACCGCAACCCACCCTTTACTACCCAACAACTGGCCGCGCTTGTAGGAAGAGATGAGTTTGAGGTAATCGATTGGCCAAAGATTTTTGCGGTGCCTTTTACGCCCTTTGACGTGGCCATCGAGGAGACCTTTAACCACCCCGTTTACAGCAAAGTGATACTTGAGTTCGGATTATGGGTGAACGTATCGCGGTTCTGGGTGCTGGCCCGATGGGGCTCGCAGTTGCCTATCAATTGGTGTGTGAAGGTCATTCGCCGGTAGTGTTTGAGGCAGACGACCGTATAGGTGGTATGACCGCCTCTTTTGATTTTTCTGGGCTCGAGATCGAGCGCTATTACCATTTTCATTGCACTTCAGACCACGCGTTTTTCGAGATACTAGACGAACTAGGTATTGCCGATAAGATGTGTTGGACCGAAACCAAGATGGGTTATTGGTACCAGAATCACTTGCAAGAGTGGGGTAACCCGATTGCGTTGCTGCGGTTCAGAGGTTTGGGCTGGTTGGCGAAGCTCAGATACGGCTTGCATGCATTTATCGCCACTAAACGAGACGATTGGTATAAGTTAGATAAACTCGAAGCGTCCGAATGGATTCGACGTTGGGTTGGTAAAGAGGCCTACGAGGTACTCTGGCGCCGGCTCTTTGATTACAAGTTTTATCACTACGCAAATACTCTATCTGCTGCGTGGATCTGGAGCCGTATTCGACGCATTGGGCGATCCCGGTACAGCTTGCTTCGGGAGAAGCTCGGCTACCTCGAGGGTGGTTCCACTACCCTTTTAAATGCTCTTAAGGCCACCATTGAGGGTAAGGGGGGTGACATTAGGCTTAGGTCTGCTATTGAACAAGTGGTAATTAAAGATGAGAAGGTGGTTGGGGTTCAGGTTGGTGGCAAACTAGAATCGTTTTGCAAAGTTATCAGTACGATTCCTTTGCCCTACGTTCCTTGCCTTATGCCAGACTTGCCGCAAGATGTTCTCGCAAAGTTTAAGGCCATCAAGAATATTGCAGTTGTCTGCGTTATCGCAAAACTCAATAAGTCTGTTACACATAACTTTTGGCTTAACACTAACGATCCAGAGATGGATATACCGGGTATCGTGGAGTACACCAACTTGCGCCCTCTGAAGCAGCATGTGGTATATCTGCCATTTTATATTCCAGGGGAGCATCCGTTGTTTATGGAGCACGATAGCATTTTTCTTGATAAGGCGCGTCGCTACTTAAAGAAAATTAACCCAATGCTTAGCGATGAAGATTTCTTAGATATGCGTGCGAGTCGTTATCGGTACGCGCAGCCTATTTGTGAGCCGGAACACCTCGACAGGCTGCCTCCGGTTGCGCTGCCTGTGCGCGGCTTATGGGTAGCAGATACCTCCTACTACTATCCCGAAGACCGGGGAATCTCTGAGAGTATCGGGTTTGGGCGAAAGATTGCAAAGATGGCTATTCTTTAAAAATGGACAAGCGTTCATTAAATTTACGAGATGAGTATCAAAAGCGATTCCAAGCTAACGCGTCGTATCGTGAATCCGTCTGGAAAATACTCTGCCTAGATTTTTTTTCCAAATACATTGCATCCAGTTATACGGTGTTAGATCTTGGAGCTGGGTGGGGAGAGTTTTCTAGGAATGTGTCGGCAGCCAAGAAGTACTCCATGGACTTAAACCCTGAATGCGGGCAAAGAGTCGCTAATGTGGCAACGTTTTTGTACCAAGACTGCTCGGCCGCCTGGCCGGTAAGCGATGAGACACTCGATATTGTTTTTACTAGTAACTTTCTTGAGCACCTGCCGAGCAAGGACCACGTCGATAGAACACTTGCTGAAGCATTTAGATGTTTAAAACCTGGAGGCAAGGTCATTTGTCTAGGCCCGAATATAAAATATGTTGGGGGAGCGTACTGGGATTTCTGGGATCACTTTATTCCAATCACAGAAGAATCTATGGCCGAGTCCCTTTCTTTAAGGGGCTTTCACGTCATCGAGAGAATTGCCCGCTTTCTTCCGTATTCTATGTCAGCGGGTAAGAATCCACCTCTTTTAGCTGTAAAGCTTTATTTAAAGATTCCCCTCGCTTGGCGTTTTTTTGGAAAGCAATTTTTGGTGGTTGCCCAGAAGCCCTAGATGGTAACGAAGCAGTTTTTTTTCTTCATGATCACTGGCGGCGTGGCCGCTTCGCTAAATTGGGGATCTCGTTTCTTCTTTTCTCTTTTTACCTCATT
>CAZKWK010000096.1:2337-5773 GCA_964556335.1 uncultured Bordetella sp.
GAAGCGGCTGTTATTCTAGCTTTTATTACCGGCCTAATATCGGGTTTCGTCTTAATGCGTTTTTTTGTTTTTGAGGGGATTGGGAAGCCCGTAGCACCGCAGATTGGCAAGTATCTCGTAATTAACTTACTGGCCCTGTTACAGACTCTGCTTGTGAGCGTGGTTCTAGCCCGCTGGATTCTGCCGTTAATCGGTGTAGAACAGCACACAGAGGCCCTGGCGCATTTCTTCGGGGTTCTTGTGCCGGTGGTTACTAGTTATTTCGGGCACAAATATTTAACTTTCCGATGAGTGGAAAAGTTTTTGCGTAAGTCCGCCTAAGATTTTCTGCAGATTACCCTGCGTAGGTACTGCCGAATTATCTGTAAGGTCTTTCGCGCCCAAGACTGTAAGATCGTTGTCAAACTCACCGAGAATCCGCGTCACGGTCGTTCCAAGAGAAATAGCATCCAACGCTTCGATTGCGGTAATCGCAGGGTGCCCCAGAGACAGATCTTTACCCGCAAATTTGTTTGTAGTCACTCGTACGCCAAACGCTGCCATTTCCAGAGGCGGGTAGCTTGGGTGGGGCGAGATCATGAGAGAAAGGCCTGCGTAGGCCCGAGTGAGTAACCCTGCGTAGTCATCGATAGATAGTTTCCCTAGGGACTCCAATACGAGCCCGTTGCCCAGGGGAACGTTGGGGTGCCCCTCTCCAACGGACACGAATCGCCAGCCCAGGGCGGTAGGGTTCTTGGCGACCTCCTGCAGTGCCATAACGCCCAGTTCGAAGGCATTGCGGGGCGTCCCAGGCCGCCCATAGAAAACAAACAGCTTTTCCTTTTCGATGGGATGGGCGGGCAATCTTGCCCTCAGACCCGTATGCAAAGTTGGCTCAAAGACAAAACTCGCGGGGAAGATGAGCCCTTGTTGCTCAAAGTAGGCCTTCAAGATACTCGAGTTAAAGATAGCAATGCAGGAATTCGGGCTGGTGTATGTGCTGTGCGCCAGCGCAAACCGGGAGGACCATGGATAGAACCCTGGCTCAAAATCTTGAATGAGATACACCCAGGGATCGATCTTCTCGCCCCCAAATTGAATACGCTTCTCTTCAAGTAGCGCCTTTGCTATGTATGCCGACCACCATGCGGTGGATACAAACCGGTCGCCCTCCCGTACGGCAAGAGACTTGCTATAGCGATCCCCAGCGGGAACGATGACCTGACCGTCGGTATCATCGGCGTCGAGAGTTAACAGCTGCCAGCCAGAAAAGCGTTCCAGGTCGGCCGCCCTCACCATGACACTATCGGTAAGAATAATTCGGCGGGATGCGAAGTCTTGCGACAATGACTCAAATACATCAAGCGCCGTCTGAATGCCGCCAAATAGATGCTCGACTGCAACAGAAGGCACAAGTAAATTTAGACGGGCACCCTTATGCGATGTTGGTCGTATGGCAAGAGGAAGTACCTCGGGGATATCAAAGGCCACATGTGCAGGGTTGATTCGGCTTCGTACCGTATCTTGATAGAGTGCCTTGAGATACCCATGCATGCGAGGCTGCGATAGAACGAATCTGGCTAGGCTTCGCAACATAAACTAAGCGCACACCAAATTGGGTGTGGTACTGAAGAGACTGAGATTCGGGTTGTAAAACGGATCGACGCGATCAACTCTATAAGGCGCATACTTCGCCGCAGAGGCAATGAAGTCGCCCTCTGGAACAACGTTCGATCGCGTCTTCGACTCATGGTGCAGCAACTGGGCGTCGTGCACCACCACGTTAAAGTAGCCCTGCTTATACAGCCGTATACCAAGCTCTACATCGCTCCCGCAGATCTGAAATTCTTCGTCAAACATGCCACAGGTAAAGAACCGCTCTTTACTAATGGCGAGACAAGCACCAGTAACCGCCAGCACGTTGCGGGTGAGGCCAGGAGACACAAATGGGCCTCCGCCGGCGTGCACTGGCGTCATTCCCTTGTAGATATGATCAGCCCATCCGCCAAGCCCCACCACCACGCCGTTGTGTTGAATAGAATGATCTGGGTATAACAAAAGACCACCGACGCAACCCACATCGGGCAAGCGAGAAAAGCCAACAAGGGACTCAATCCAACCAGGCGCCAATATCTCAGTATCATTATTCAAGAAGATTAGGGCATCCCCTTGCGCCTGCTGGGCTGCAAGATTGTTCAGTCGCGACCAATTAAACGGTATGTCGGCGGGAATGATACGAACGCGTGGATCAGTGCTAGAAAGATGCTGCAGGTAGGCTCTGGTGTCCTCGCGTGACGATTGATTGTCGACTATAAGAATCTCAAAATCCTGCCAACTCGACCGAGAACGAATGCTTTCAATGCATGGAGCCAAAAACTGCAATTTGTCACGTGTTGGAATGATGATCGACACCCTGGAGTCTTTGGGAATCGGGATGTTTAGTTTGTAGGTGAAAAGACCGGGGCCATCTTCCACTACAACACCGAATCCGGCATAACGATGGTCTACCGCATCCTGTACCGCTCTCTTTCCAGACTCGTGTGCATAGCGCTTTGACTCAGCGTTCCCGGCTGTGGAGCCCTCGTGCATGCGCCAGTGGTATAGCACCTTGGGAATGTGTCGCACATGATTACGATCAACGCCCTGGCTGAGCCTTAGCCACAGATCATAATCTTGCGCACCATCGAAGGCTTCTCGCAGCAGCGCTTTATGGCTGCGTCGGAAGCAAAGCAAATGCCCCACATACGCCTGGCTGAGTGCAAGGTGAGGCGACCAGTCAGGCTTAAAAAAGGGAAGGCAGCGATCCCCCGTTTTGCTCATATGATCCTCGTCTGAGTAGATAAGCGCAGACTCGGGGTTGGCATCGATTTCTTCCGCCAACAGCAATAACGCGTGCTGGTGCAGCCGGTCATCATGGTCGAGCAATACCACCCAATCCCCTGTCGCCATATGAATGCCATCATTGGTGGCCGCTGATATGTGTCCATTTGTCGACCGCGCTAATGAACGAATGCGTGCATCTCTTGCCGTGTAGTCTTTAATAAGAGCGCTTATCGCAGCATCGCAAGAGGCGTCGTCTACGAGACAGAGCTCCCAATGGGGATAGGACTGCGTAACGACAGAGTCAATGGCTTCGCGAAGCCACTTGGGATTACTCTTGTAAATAGGAACCACAACACTAAGACGTGGTGGAACTGTTCTCTTCTGCAGCGCGTTGAGCGCCTTCTTAGCATCTGTATGAAGGCTATGCTTCTTATGCAGCCAGAGTGTATATATACGTCTCGCCCGCATTCTGGAGATAACGCCCACGACTCTTTGCGCAAACCGAGAACTCCTTAAACCCAGATGAAAAATCTGGCGAAGCGTAGTACGTGGCGCGTACATAAGCCTAACCACAAGACGCATAGGCCGTGTAAGCTTCCAGCTTGTGGATGCCTTCATCTGTGCGAGACTGTAT
>CAZKWK010000096.1:5783-8004 GCA_964556335.1 uncultured Bordetella sp.
CTCTCAGCCCTCACAGCGTCTTCAAGTTTTGCATTGTGTGACAGACTTGAAAGGAGTTCTTGCCGCAAAGCAGCGATCTCCCCAACAAGATCCTTCGCCTCTTGCACCTTTCCTTCAAGCTCCTGAGTCAACGCCGAAAGCTGCACTAGCGTTACTCGTCTCTCCTCTTCAAGACCTGCCATTACCTTCAATTGGTGCGCGAGTGAGCCGGTGACCGTCTCATACAACTGCTCAGGAGGCTTTGCGAGGGTCGCCCATGGATTGTCGGTTTGATCCGGCGCCGAAAACTTCTTGGACTGCTGCATGGCGCGTGACTCAACCGCCACCAATGTCCCCCGTAAGACCCGCTGATCTATAGGCGCTTGCATACCTGTGCGCATCTGAATCACACACATGGATCGATAAAAGGCAACTGAATGAATCAAAGAAAATGGTGATACATCTACATCAAACGAGAATTGCTCTTCAAACCCGGAGAACAGGGCCGCCGTGTCCCGCTGTACCCCCCATGCGGCAGAGTCAAGCGTGTCTGCTAGGAGTCGGAAAAAACGCTGTGCAGCGTACGGATGGAATAGGCCACCACCGTATTCGGCCCAATACCCACAATGCAGATCTTCAACGATATAGACACCACCGGGCTTTAGGTGCCTGACAAGCAGGCAGAACGTGCGGACGATATCGCGGCTTGTATGGGATCCATCATCAATAATGATGTCGTAGGCCGGTTGAGAAGACACCGCCGCTGCACAACCGTCTTCCGACGAAGCATCAGCAACAACGACTGCTATTCGAGAGTCCGAAAAGGCCAAGGTTCCACATATGGGGTTCACATCACACCCGACGATCGAGCGTGCTCGGGTGAAGTACTTCGCCCAAACCTCAAGCGAACCACCGTTTTGAACACCAATCTCAAGTAGATCTACGGGGGTGTCTTTTCGGCTTTCTAAAACGGAGTCGTACACATCGAGATAAAAGCTCCACTTATCTATGAACTTCCCATCATGCGTCTCGATGATTTCCTTGAGCGTACTCACTCAGCGTGTACTCCGAAAGAAACACGTTCAAAAGGGATGCCCATCAAGCCCCATCGAACCTCACTTGACTGCACTTTGATAAGTAGGGCGTTGTTTAACCAGTGGTGCTGTACATGATTCTTCAGGTTCCCATTAGCAAGCGATGCCATCAGAAAATAATCGCCGTTCGGAAGTAACGGTAATTGAAAGTCAAATTCTGCACGTACGCGTTGCCCTGCTTTGGCTGAAATTGGATGCTGGGTGGTTTGACATAAGGTGTTTTCGCCAAACAAATCCTGCCCAAATCGGTCCTTAAAAAGAAACCCCAAGATTGGGCTGTCAAAATCTGCGAGCAGAACCGCTTCTATGGAAAGCCTAACGCGCTCGCCACCTATAAATGTACGCGAGGAAGGGTACGATAAGTTCACAAGTTCAATACTTCTGACTTCCCCTCGACCCGTCTTCCAGCCAGACGCTCCCAAAATGTTCTGCTCCGTTGTCATGGACATCGCTCGGGCGGTTATCGTCGGCTCAGGATTCTGGGCTAGCCCATCAACGGCCGAGCGTTCATCCGTAACGACGGAATTCTGGCTACCGAAGGCTACGAGATCAGTAGAGGCGTCTGACGACTGCTGGAAAAAATGGTGTAAATAACTTTCTATCACCGCCTTCGAAGAACCATCCGCTTTGATCTCTCCCTGCTTTAACCATATGGTTCGGTCACAGAGTGCTTGAACGGCATTCAGGTCATGACTCACAAGAATAAAGGTTCCTCGCTCTTTAAACGCGCGGATAAACTGCATACATTTCTGCGTAAAGGCCGCATCGCCCACCGCAAGCGCTTCATCGATCACCAGAATATCCGCGTCAATATGGGCAATCACAGAGAAGGCAAGTCGCACGTACATGCCGCTGCTGTAGGTCTTTACGGGCTGATCAATAAATGTCCCTAGCTCTGCGAAGCGGAGTATGTCAGGCATTCGCTCAGAGATTTTCTCTGGGCTGAGGCCCATGAGTTGGGCGTTAAGGGTCGCGTTCTGGCGGCCTGTGAACTCAGGATTAAACCCCGCGCCAAGTTCGAGTAAAGCGGCTATGCGACCGAAAACCGAAATGCGTCCTTCTGTGTTGGCTAGTGTCCCGCAAATCATTTGTAGCAGCGTCGATTTGCCAGAGCCGTTTCTGCCAATAATACCAACTGTCTCACCGGG
>CAZKWK010000097.1:0-7978 GCA_964556335.1 uncultured Bordetella sp.
AGCGCCCCCCCTCTTTAATGAGCCCCATGGCAATTCCTGCCACATGGGCCTTTAGGGGAACGCCTGCATCCATCAGTGCCAGACATCCACCGCAGACCGAGGCCATGGACGACGACCCGTTGGACTCGGTGATCTCACTGACCACCCGCATGGAATACGCGAACTCTTCGGTAGAGGGCAATACCGCCACCAGGGCCCGCTTCGCTAAACGGCCGTGGCCGATTTCACGGCGCTTTGGCGTACCCACGCGGCCGCACTCGCCCGTAGCATACGGGGGCATGTTGTAGTGAAGCATGAAACGGTCGCGGTATTCACCGCCCAGGGCATCGATAATCTGTTCGTCGCGATTGGTACCCAAGGTTGCCACCACGAGCGCCTGCGTTTCACCCCGTGTGAAGAGGGCCGAGCCGTGGGCACGGGGCAAGACACCAGAGCGAATGCTGATAGGACGCACGGTACGGGTATCGCGACCATCGATACGTGGCTCGCCATTGAGAATCTGGCCACGCACCACCTTGGCCTCTAGGCCAAAGAGGGTGTCGTTGACCAGGTTGCCCGCCGGTAGTGCCACGCCAGAGGCCGCAGCATCCGCCTGCAACTGGCTTTCCACCTGACCGTAGATTTCTTTTAGGCGGTTTGAGCGTTCTTGCTTGTTACGCAGCTTGTAGGCCTCTTGCAGCGGGCCTTCGGCGAGGCTCGTGATCTTGGCCACCAAGGCCTCGTCTTTGGCCTCCGGCTGCCAGTCCCATTCGGGCTTGCCAGCCTTTTCTACCAGGCGATGAATGGCGTCTATAGCGGCCTTCATCTCGGTATGGCCATAGACCACGGCGCCGAGCATGACGTCTTCGGGAAGTTGCTGGGCCTCGGACTCCACCATGAGCACAGCCGACTCGGTGCCTGCCACGACAAGGTCGAGCTTGGAGCGCTTGAGATCAGAGATATTGGGGCAGAGCACATACTGGCCATCGATGTAGCCCACGCGCGCGGCACCGATGGGCCCATTAAACGGCACCCCAGAAATAGCCATCGCAGCACTCGCGCCGATCATGGCGGGAATATCGGGGTCGACTTCGGGGTTGAGCGACATCACAGTACAGACGACCTGTACCTCGTTATAAAAGCCATCAGGAAAGAGCGGGCGCAGCGGGCGGTCGATCAGGCGGCTGGTGAGGGTCTCTTTTTCGCTGGGCCGGCCTTCGCGTTTGAAAAAGCCCCCCGGGATTTTTCCCGCGGCGTAGGTCTTCTCCATGTAGTCAACGGTGAGCGGGAAAAAATCTTGGCCCGGCTTGGCGGACTTCGCGGCTACCACCGTGGCCAGGACCACCGTGTCGTTCATGTTGACAACAACCGCACCAGAGGCCTGGCGGGCGATTTCCCCCGTTTCAAGGGTGACCGTGTGCTGACCAAACGAAAAACTCTCTTTAGCAATATTGAACACGTACGCTTCCTTTTCTATTAGTCAGCACTCGATACAAACCTCGGGGACCTGGGGCGCAGAAAAAACCGGCATATGCCTATACGACGCAGATGCCGGCGGATTCGGCCGATTACTTACGCAGACCCAGTTTTTCGATCAGCGACCGATACGACGGCAGGTCTGTACGCTTGAGGTAGTCGAGCAATTTGCGCCGGCGGCTCACCATTTTGAGCAGCCCGCGGCGGGAGTGATGGTCTTTGGCATGGGTCTTGAAATGACCCGTGAGGTGGTTGATGCGTGCTGTCAGCAGGGCTACCTGAACTTCAGGTGAGCCGGTGTCACCTTGGGCGCGCTGAAAACTCGCAACGATGTCGAGCTTGGACATTTCGGCAACGGTCATGGGATCTCCTTTAAAAATGACCTGGGCGAGGGGGAAAACCCCCAGACCGCCCAACTTGCGCTCGTGCCTGCCGGGCACGGCGTGCGGGTGTAGTTCAATAACCTATTGATTTTAAGCCAAAAGGGGGGTAGACGCAAATCTACCCCCCCCTGCTGGTCGTCCAGTAATCGTGGGCCCTCCCCGCCGCCGCCTACTCAGGGAAGAGCGCGGACGGGCCACTCCGGACTATGGCTGCTGAGGATTGGCCTTCGGGGCGACGGAGAGGCGATTGAGGGCGTTGAGATAGGCGAGGGCCGAGGCCACCACAATATCGGGATCCGCCCCGACCCCATTGACTACCCGGCCGTCTTTCTGCAGCCGCATGGTGACCTCTCCCTGCGACTCAGTGCCCGTGGTAATGGCATTCACCGAGAAGAGCATGAGTTCGGCCCCGCTTTTTGCTTGCTGCTCAATGGCCTTGACCGTGGCATCCACCGGCCCATTGCCCTCTGACTCGGTGGCAAACTCCCGGCCATCGAAGGAGAAGACCACCTTCGACAAGGGCCGCTCACCACTCTCAGAGCGTTGCGCCAACGAGATGAGCTTGTAGTGCTCGGCCTTGGGCTCGGCCTCCCCCGAGACGATTGCCTGCAGGTCTTCATCGAAGATTTCTGACTTACGGTCCGCGAGTTCTTTGAACCGGGCGAACGCCTCATTCAAGGCCTGCTCGGTTGCCGGTGCAATACCGAGGTCTTCCAGCCGTTGCCGAAAGGCATTGCGGCCAGAGAGCTTACCCAAGGTGATGCGATTGGCCGTCCAGCCCACATCTTGGGCACGCATAATCTCGTAGGTCTCTCGGTGCTTGAGCACCCCGTCTTGGTGGATGCCCGACTCGTGGGCAAAGGCATTGGCCCCAACCACTGCCTTGTTGGGCTGCACCGGATAGCCTGTAATCTGCGACACCAGCCGCGAGGACGGCACGATCTGCGTGGTGTCGATCTGGGTGTCGCACGAAAAGACATCCCGGCGGGTCTTCACCGCCATGACGATCTCTTCCAGGCTGGCATTGCCCGCCCGCTCGCCCAGGCCGTTGATCGTGCACTCCACCTGACGGGCACCGGCCAAGACCGCCGACAGGGAGTTGGCCACGGCCATGCCCAAGTCGTTATGGCAATGGGTCGACCAGACGACCTTGTCCGCGCCCGGCGTGCGGGCAATCAGCGTCTCCATAAGGCGGCCCCACTGCACCGGAACGCTATAGCCGACCGTATCGGGCACGTTAATGGTGGTCGCCCCTGCGCGAATGGCCTCGCCAAAAATACGCACCAAAAAGTCCACCTCGGAGCGTACGGCGTCTTCGGCAGAAAACTCCACATCGTCGGTAAAGTCGCGCGCCATACGTATGGCAGCGACTGCGGCCTCGACGACCTGGTCGGGGTTCATCCGCAGCTTCTTTTCCATATGGATGGGACTGGTGGCAATAAATGTGTGAATCCGGCCTCGGGCCGCGGGCTTAATCGCCTCGCCGGAGGTGCGGATATCGCGCTCGGTGGCCCGCGCCAAAGAACAGACGGTGCTGTCCTTCACCGACTCAGCAATCGCGCGGACGGCTTCAAAGTCGCCGGGGCTCGCGGCGGCAAACCCCGCCTCAATTACATCCACACGCAGGCGCTCTAACTGCCGTGCGATGCGCACTTTCTCGTCTCTGGTCATGGAGGCGCCGGGGCTCTGCTCACCATCGCGCAAGGTGGTATCAAACACAATCAAACGATCAGACATGGTCGTCTTCCCTTAGAAAAGGTGGTCTACAAACAATACAGTGAAGGGTCCGCAGAGAAGTGGCCGGCGCGGACTGCCAGCGGGGGTCGAGGTTTAGCGCCCGGGGCGCAGTCGACCCAAGGAAGGTAGGAGAGGTAGGAGGACGAGAAATGCAGACTTCATACCTTCCAACTATAAATCTTTTCGCTCGTCATCGGCAAATAACGACACCGTGCGTCCGTGGGATTTCTGCCACACATACATGGCGTAGCCCGAGACAGAGTACAGCGCCACCAAGACGAACAACATACTGGGCGGATCCTGGGAGATCAGCACCAGAACAACGGCACCCAGGCCGATAAAGATAAACGGCACGCTGCGGCGCAGGTTGGCGTCTTTGAAACTGTAGAAAGGCACATTACTCACCATGGTGACGCCCGCATAGACCATGATGCCCCAGACGACCCAGGCGAGTTCGGATACGCCGAGGTCGATGATCTTGGTCTCACGCAGATCGGTAATGAGCCAGACAAAACCCGCCACGAGCGCCGCGCCGGCTGGACTCGGTAGCCCTTGAAAAAAGCGCTTGTCGACCACCTCGATATTGGTGTTGAACCGCGCAAGCCGCAGTGCGGCCCCTGCGACATAGATAAAGGCAGCAAACCATCCAAGCTTGCCCATGTCCTTGAGCACCCAGACATAGACGATCAGCGCTGGCGCCACGCCAAAGGAGACCATATCGGAGAGGCTGTCGTAGTTGGCCCCGAAATCGGAGGCGGTATTGGTGAGTCGCGCCACCCGGCCATCGAGGCTATCGAGCACCATCGCCACAAAGATGGCGACAGCTGCCTCGGTGAACTGGCTGCTCATTGCCATGACCATGGCATAGAAGCCACTAAACAGACAGGCTGTAGTGAGCAGATTAGGCAGCAGATAGATTGTCTGCCGCCGCCGGTGGTGTCGATCACGCATAGGCAGAGGCGCGAGGGTTAACTCGCCGCGCCCTCAGGCTGACCTATATTGGAAACCACGGGCGCGTCCGACTCGGCGGAATCGATCTGGATCGCAGGGTCGGGCCAGTGGGCAATGGCGGTGGAATGGGCCATCACCACATCACCCACCGAGACCAGCGCCCGACTGCCCAGAGGCAGATAGACATCGACCCGTGAGCCAAACCGAATAAACCCATACCGGGCGCCCCGCTGCACGCGATCACCCTCTTCCACATAGCAGAGAATCCGGCGGGCGATGAGGCCCGCAATCTGCACACAGGTAAGGCTGCGCCCGGCGTCATCGACGATGACCAAGGCATTGCGCTCATTGTCGACAGAGGCCTTGTCCAAGGCGGCATTGAAGAATTTGCCCGGTGAGTACACAACATTGAACACACGGCCCGCAATCGGGGCGCGGTTGGAATGAACATTAAAGACGTTCATGAAGACGCTGATCTTGAGCGACTTCACCCGACTAATCGGGTCTTCGGCTGGCCCCACGTAGACCACCCGACCGTCTGCCGGGCTGGCGATGGCTTCGAGGTCTGGCGGAGGCAGTCGAGAAGGGTCGCGGAAAAACTGAACCACAAAAAGCGTAATGATCCAGAGAGGAATAGCCCAGGGGCCGGCTCCCAGACCCGTCGCAATGACCGCAGCGCTGGCCGTCAGGGCCACAAAGAACCAGCCCTCCCGAGCGATGAACGGATGCGGATAGCGGGTGATATCTGGAGATCCGGTCATTCCTTCATTCCTTCGACGTGCCCCTTCTACTTTCTGGCGCTGGTATTAATTACGCGACTGATCCACAAGCTTATTGGCCTTAATCCACGGCATCATGGCGCGCAGCTTCTCACCCACCTGCTCAATCGGGTGCTCGGCCATGAGGCGACGGCGCGACAACAGCGTGGGTGCGCCCGCGCGATTCTCAAGAATGAATTCTTTGGCGTACTCGCCTGTCTGGATGCGGGTAAGGATCTCTTTCATAACAGCCTTGGTCTGCGGGGTGACCACCTTCGGGCCAGAAACATATTCACCAAACTCGGCATTGTTGGAAATCGAGTAGTTCATATTGGCAATGCCGCCCTCGTAGATGAGGTCGACGATCAGTTTGAGTTCGTGCAGGCACTCGAAATAGGCCATCTCGGGGGAATAACCCGCTTCTACCAGGGTCTCAAATCCCGCCTTGATCAGCTCCACCGTTCCGCCGCAGAGTACCACCTGCTCACCGAAGAGGTCGGTCTCTGTTTCTTCCCTAAAGTTGGTCTGAATGATGCCGGCCTTGCCACCCCCAATGGCGCTCGCGTAGGCCAGGGCCACATTGCGGGCGTTGCCGGTGGTGTCTTGGTGGACGGCGATGAGGCAGGGTACACCCCCGCCCTGCACATAGGTACCACGCACGGTATGACCAGGCGCCTTCGGGGCAATCATGATCACATCGAGATCGGCCCGCGGTGTCACCTGACCGTAGTGCACATTAAACCCGTGGGCGAAGGCCAGGGCCGCGTTCTGCTTGATGACCGGGGCGATGTCGGCGTTATAAACGGCGGCAATATTCTCGTCGGGCATCAGCAGCATGACCACGTCTGCGCCTTCGACGGCCTGGCGAATTTCGGCTGCCTTCAGGCCCGCCTTCTCCACCTTGGCCCAGGACGGGCCGCCCTTACGCACGCCCACCACGACATTCATGCCACTGTCGTTGAGGTTCTGGGCGTGGGCATGGCCCTGAGAGCCATAACCAATGATTGCGATTTTTTTGCCCTTCAGCAGGGAGAGGTCACAGTCCTTGTCATAGAAGACGTTCATGGTGGCAAAGCCCTTTCTAAAAATGAATGGTTTAGACGCGCAAGACCCGCTCGCCACGGGCAATGCCCGAGGAGCCGGTGCGGACGGTTTCGATAATCGTTTCGGGCTCCAGGGCCTCAATAAAGCCGTCGAGCTTACCGCTGTCACCGGTCAGTTCGATGGTGTAGGTCTTGTCAGTGACATCAATAATGCGGCCACGGAAGATATCGGCCATGCGCTTCATCTCCTCGCGTTCTTTACCGACAGCACGCACTTTGATGAGCATGAGTTCACGCTCAATATGGGGCTGCTCCGAGAGGTCGATGAGCTTGACCACTTCCACCAACCGGTTCAGATGCTTGGTGATCTGCTCAATCACGTCATCAGACCCACGCGTAACGATGGTCATGCGCGAAAGAGAGGGGTCTTCGGTGGGCGCCACGGTAAGCGTCTCGATGTTGTAGCCGCGTGCCGAGAAGAGCCCCACCACCCGCGAGAGGGCACCAGGCTCATTTTCCAGAAGAATCGAAATGATGTGTTTCATGATGAGATGGCCCGCCTTTAGAGGTCTTCTGAACCAAGAAGCATGTCGGTAAGGCCCTTACCGGCCTGCACCATGGGCCAGACGTTCTCGCTCTGGTCGGTGATGAAGTCCATGAAGACCAGGCGATCTTTGAGCGCGAAGGCTTCTTTGAGCGCAGGCTCGACATCGGCGGGCTTTTCGATCTTCATGCCCACGTGTCCATAGGACTCGGCCAGCTTCACAAAGTCGGGCAACGACTCCATATAACTCTCAGAGTACCGGCTACCGTATTCAATTTCCTGCCACTGGCGGACCATGCCCAGGTACCGGTTGTTCAGGTTCACGATCTTGATCGGCAGGCGGTACTGCTGGCAGGTGGAGAGTTCCTGGATACACATCTGGATGGAGGCCTCCCCGGTAATACAGACGGTCTCGGCCTCTGGATGCACAAACTTCACGCCCATGGCATAGGGAAGCCCTACCCCCATGGTGCCCAGACCGCCAGAATTGATCCAACGCCGGGGCTTATCAAACTTGTAGTACTGCGCGGCCCACATCTGGTGCTGGCCCACATCTGAGGTGATAAAGGCATCGCCCTTGGTAATACGCCAGACCGCCTCGATCACTGCCTGCGGCTTAATAAATTCTTCGCTCTTTTTGTAGGCTAGGCAATTCACGCCACGCCATTCCTCGATCTGCTTCCACCAGGCCGCAAGCGGCTTCTCTGCCGGCTTCTGGCCCGCGGCCATGGCCTCTTTGAGCTGGGCCAAGAGATCGATGAGCACGTCTTTGACGTCGCCCACAATGGGAACATCGACCTTGACCCGCTTGGAGATCGACGAGGGGTCGATATCGATGTGGATGATCTTGCGCGGATTCTGGGCAAAGTGCTTGGGGTTGCCAATCACGCGGTCGTCAAACCGCGCACCCACCGCCACGAGCACATCACAATTCTGCATGGCCATGTTGCACTCATAGGTGCCATGCATGCCAGGCATGCCAAGAAACTTTTTGTCGGTGGCCTTATAGGCACCCAGACCCATCAGCGTATTGGTGCAAGGATAGCCCAGAAGGTCCACCAGGGCGTTGAGTTGTTCGGCCCCGTTGGCCAGAATGACCCCGCCGCC
>CAZKWK010000098.1:0-297 GCA_964556335.1 uncultured Bordetella sp.
GAAACGTATGAGACGTTCACTGCGGATTTTGTGTCCAAGTTGGCCCTTGGCCCAGGTACGGTTTAGTGCGCTCGAATCCACCCGCACACCGGTCATTACAGGACGCATCGAATGGATCTCGCCCGACCGATTTCAAACTCCAGAGGACACGCGCAACCCCGAAGGGTATTACCTGGCAAAAGTCTTGGTCGACCCATCCGAGTCTGAGAAGCTCAATGGGCTTCAGATTATTCCGGGCATGCCCGCTGATGTGCTTATTAAGACCGGAGGGCGCACCTTCCTGCAGTACCTTATGAA
>CAZKWK010000098.1:307-7909 GCA_964556335.1 uncultured Bordetella sp.
CCGATCGCCTCGCGCACGCTGTAAAGGAGCACTGACGATGGGCCTGTATTTCCGTCTGCCGCGGCCCTTCACACCGCTCGTCTTGATCCTCACTGCAATTCTTCTCCAACCGCCACCGGCACAGTCGGCCGACAAAACCCAGGAGATGGTTCGGCTCTTATCGGAACACCTCGAGGCCGCCCGTAGCACCGACGGAAACTACCTGGCAGCCGTCGCAACCAAGGAGGCGGCCTGGCAGGAGTACCAGCGTGCCACGGCACTTCTCGGGGTAAGTGTCACCGCCTCGGCCACAAGCTTTTATTCCGACCGACGAGAAGAGTCACGAACGATTGCGGGCATCTCAGAGAATTCGCGGAATTTCGCGGGTCATCAGGCGGCAATCACACTCAAGAAGCCGCTTTATCGCAAACGCGAGCAAAAGGCAGTGGAGCAGGCGACGGCCCGTTTTGAGGCGGCTTCCGCCTTGGTGGAGGCCGCAGACCATGCCCTCTTTGGCCAGCTCTTTCTGGCCTGGATCGAGGTGCTCGCGGCCCGCGACCTTCTGCAGATTGCCTGGGATGCGGTGTCACGGGCGGTGGCTATTCGCACAGAGGCACAGAGCCAGGTACAGGCAGGGGAGGCCACCATGGACGCGCTGGGCCTCGAGATCGCACGTGAGCGTCTACGCTGGGCCGAACTCTCCGAGGCGCAGACGCGGCTCTCGCTGGCAGAAGACCGCCTGATGGACTATGCCGGCCCCGAGGCGCAGGTGCCCGCCGCCCTCACACTGGAGACCGCGGTGCCCAATCCCATTCCTGAACTCGACCGTGGAGGTCTCATGGGCGTTGTGGAATCGCATAACCCAGAACTGCGCTCGGCGCGGTTCAATGAAGAGGCTGCACGACTCGAACGGGAGAAGCGAGACGCAGACCATGCACCCGTAGTCGACCTCTACGCCTCACTGAGCAAAGGAGAAAACGACACAGCGTCTTACATCAAGGACGAACAAAAAGTGGGCATTCAGGTATCGGTGCCCCTCTACACCTCTGGTGGTATCACCGCATCGGTGGCCCAGGCCGAGGCAGAGATACGTAAGGCCCAGGCCCTGGGAATGGCCACTGCAAGCCGACTGCGGTCGCAGGCAAGCACTGCCTATGCGCGACTGCAGGCCTCAGTCGTGAAGCTTGCGGCTGCGAAATCACAGATTCAGGCGGCCGAGTTGCACGCAGAGGCCACGCATCGCGGACTCTTAGCAGGCACCACGACCACCGGCGACCTCGCACGCGCGGAGGCTGAGCTCCTTATTGCAAGGCAGAAACGCCTCGCAGAGATGCTCGAGTTCTCGCAGGCCTGGGCGCTACTGAGCGTGACGACCGCGCAGATTAGCCCGGCCTTCGCGCGGCGTGCTCATTAAGCGCCCGACTTCACGCCGATCTTGCGCAGAATCTGTTCCATGAGGCACCACCGGGTGAGGCCACTCTGCAAAAGATTAATACCCACAAACGCCGTGAAGGCCAGCCACCATTCGCTGACGAAATAGGGGCTCGACGGGTAGCCCAGGAGCAACGAAAGCAGGATAAAGAAACCCGCCACCACACGCACAATTCTCCAAGAAGTCATTTGACGCTCCTTTACATATTCAGTTTTTATATTATGTTTTAGAGTAGAAAAAAGAGCAAGGCCTGACATCGCCAAACCCGAGTGCTTGCCCGCGACCCGGGGCCTTGGTAAGGTGGCTACATCGCTTGCTCTCACCTCTTACTGCGCGCTTTTCTTCTTGCTTGGAAGGTAACGATCCATGAACGCACCCCAGACCCCCGCTCTACACCCCGACCTCACGATCGACCACAGCAGCCACGGGCCTCTTGGCCAGCCAGCCGCCTGGCTGCCCTTTACGGCCAACCGCCGTTTCCAGTCCACCGCTGAGGACCGCACCATGGTCTCGGCGCAAGGCAACTACTACACCAACGCTTCGGGCCACCGACTCTTTGATTGCCTCTCGGGCATGTGGTGCTGTCCGGTCGGTCATGCGCATCCCAAGCTTGTGGAGGCCTTCACCCAGCAGGCCAAGACACTGGACTATGCACCGGCCTTTCAGATCACGAGCCCACAGACCTTAAAGCTCGCCCAACGCATCGTGGACATGGCACCGGCAGGCATGGGCAAAGTCTTTTTCGTGAACTCGGGCTCCGAGGCTGTGGATACCGCTCTTAAGATGGCCCTGGGCTATCACCGCATGAAAGGCGAGGCCTCGCGGTTTCGCATGATTGGCCGCGAACGGGGCTATCACGGGGTCGGTCTCGGGGGGCTTGCCGTAGGCGGTATTCCCGCCAACCGCAAGATGTTCGGGCCCCTGCTCATGCCTGGCACTGACCACCTGCGCCATCCGTGGAACCCAGAGCAGATGGCCTTTTCCAAGGGGCAACCGGATTGGGGTGCAGACCTTGCGCTTGATCTCGAGCGGCTAGTGGCCCTGCACGATGCCTCATCGATTGCGGCCGTGATTGTGGAACCGGTACAAGGATCCACCGGCGTCTTGGTGCCGCCCAAGGGTTATCTGCAGAAGCTGCGCGAGATCTGTACCAAGCACGGCATTCTGCTCATATTCGATGAGGTGATCACAGGCTTTGGCCGACTCGGTACGCCCTTTGCGGCCCAATACTTCGATGTGCAACCCGACATGATCACCTTTGCCAAAGCCGTCTCGAACGGGGTTGTGCCCTTGGGCGGCGTCATCGTGCGCGATGAGATTCAAAAGGCCTTCATGACCGGCCCCGAGCACATGATCGAGTTCTTCCACGGCTACACCTATTCGGGCCATCCCATGGCTACCGCAGTGGCCAATGCCACGCTCGACCTCTATGCAGAAGACGGCCTCTTCGAGAAGGCGCAGCGTCTCTCTCCTGTGCTAGAGGCCGGCCTGCACAGCCTCAAGGGCACTCCTGGCATTACCGATATTCGCAATATCGGGCTCATGGGTGCCATTGATCTCGAACCCATTGCAGGTAAGCCCGGACTGCGTGCTACCGAAGTCTTTGAACGCGGACTGAAGACCGATCTGTTACTGCGCTTCACCGGCGACACCCTGGCCTTCGCGCCGCCCTTTACCGCTACAGAATCTGAGATTGCGCAGATGATCGATAGCGTTAAGAGGCTCGTCGTACAGTAACCAGATAGATACCCAGCAGAATGCCGACCCCACCTACCAGATGGTAGAGGTGGGGCGGTTCACTCAGAAAGGCCCAGGCCATCACCCCGGAATAGAGGGGCCCGAGGTAGAGCACCATGGAGGCGCGGGCCGCCCCCAGTTCCCGCTGCATAAACGAATACGACACATAGGCCAAGAGCCCCGGAAAGAGGGCCGCCAGCACCGCAAGCCAGAGGCCTTGGGCAGACAAATTCCAGACAGGCAGCAGTGCGGCCTCGATGGCGGTCATCGGCAGGAGCACCACGACACCCCCAGAGGTCATGATGAGCAGCCGGCCCATGGGCGAGAATCGGCTCGGCACGGCCTTCAACCGCAACGAGTAGATGGTCCACGAAATGGTGGCGGCAAGAATCCAGAGGTCACCGACCTGAAAGGTGTCGGCCGAAATGCGTGTGGGCTGCCCCTGACTGACGATCCAGACCATGCCCACGATAGCGATCACCACCCCCACCGTCTGCCGCCACGAAAACGTCTCGCCTAAGGCCCAGACCGACACCGCCGCAATCATCACGGGCGAGAGCGCATACAAGAGCCCAATATTGAGCGCGGAAGTGGTCTGCCCCCCCAGATAGACAAAGGCACCACAAATCCACATCCCGAGTGCACCCATGATCAAGGCGTCTTTCACCTCTGCCCGGGTCAATGGCCAACGCTGCCGTAACTCTGCAAAGGTAAGCAGCAGCAAGGCGACCGCTACCAAGGACCAGCGCAGCAGCGCGAGCATATGGGGCTCAATCTCACCAGGGGCTTTGCGGGCCACGTAGTAGTTCACGGCCCAGAATCCTGGGGTGATCCAGACAAGGGCCAGCGCCACACGAAGACGCCATTCGGCGTGCAATACACGGGGAAGTTTCATAAGAGAATGCCCGATTCTACTGACCTCTTCTCTTTACCCGTGTCTCGTACCCCCATCATCCCCCCGCATCAAACCCAGTACCCCTCGGGTGACGCAACGGCACATGACACGAGTGCTCGTGGTGAGACCGCCCCGTCCGCACCCCCACAAGATGCACTTCCACGACACGCATCGGTACCCGACTGGCATGCAGCGTCTGTCGACGCAGTGGCCTCTGCGCTTGTGTCGGGGGCCCTGGGCATCACCACCCAAGAGGCCGAAAAGCGTATCACCCGCTATGGACCCAACACCCTGTCGGTGGCCCCTGGCCCGACGCTTCTCAGGCGCATCCTCGCGCAACTCAACAATGTCTTGATTCAGGTCTTGCTGGTAGCCTCAGTCGTCACCGCACTCATTGATCATCTGATTGATGCGGCTGTGATTCTCGCGGTGGTGTTCTTCAATGTGGTGATCGGCCTCTTGCAGGAAGGAAAGGCCGAACGCGCATTGCAGGCTATTCGCCGACTGCTTGCGCCCCATGCCCTGGTCTGGCGTGACGGCCGTCAACAACAGATCGCCGCTGCAGAACTCGTGCCAGGGGATCTGGTCTTGGTGGCCTCCGGTGACAGTATTCCTGCCGACCTGCGATTCTTAAAAGTACACAACCTCCAGGTAGACGAGTCCGCGCTAACAGGCGAATCGGTGCCGGTTGCCAAGAACGAGGCCCCCGTGGCCCAGGAGACCCCCTTGGGTGACCGATTCTGCATGGGCTTTGCGGGCACCTTGGTCACGCAGGGTCAGGCCAAGGGCATCGTGGTTGCCACCGGCATGCACTCAGAGATGGGCCGCATTGGCCGACTGCTCGAAACAGTAGAAGTCCATCAGACCCCCTTGGTCCGTGACATGGCAGCCCTATCACGATGGATTACGGCTGCCATCCTGCTCCTGGCGACACTGCTCTTTGCCTATGGCGTCTGGCTCATAGGCATGCCCGCAGACGAGATGTTCTTAGCGGCGGTGGGCCTGGCGGTAGCCGCCATTCCTGAGGGCCTTCCGGCCATCATGACGATTACGCTGGCCATTGGGGTACAGCGAATGGCCGCACGTCGGGCGGTTGTGCGGCGCCTGCCCGCCGTCGAGACGCTGGGCTCTGTCACCGTGATCTGCTCAGACAAGACCGGCACCCTCACCCGTAACGAGATGACGGTGCAGTCTGTGGTGCTTGGCCACGAGCAATTCACCGTTACCGGCGTGGGCTATGCACCCGAGGGAGAGATTCTCTCTACAGCGGGGTGCGAAGGCGCGGGGCAACCGGTAGACGAGTCGCACAGCACGGCGCTCAAGACGCTGCTGCATACGGCCGCGCTTTGTAACGATGCTGCCCTACTGCAAGATGCCCACGGGCAATGGCAGCTCTCCGGAGACCCCACCGAGGGCGCGCTGATTACTTTGGCCATGAAGGCCGGTATCACCCACGATGCTCTGCTTGCCCGCCGACCCCGATGCGCCGCCATTCCCTTCGAATCTGATTTTCGGTACATGGCCACCGCCCACCCCATCCCCCCGACGGAATACGATGGTGACGTCGATGCACAAGGCTGCGAAGTACTGCTCAAAGGGGCGCCCGAGCGTGTGCTCGACATGTGTGTCGACCAGATTGAGACCGATGGCTCCACCGCGCCTTTGGATGTTGGCTACTGGCAGCAGGCCATCGCCCACGAGGCCGCAGCCGGCCGACGGGTGCTTGCCTTCGCACGCTGCACCATCGACCACGTTCCTGACGCGCTTGAGCGTGCCCATGTAACCCAGGGCCTCACCCTGATGGGCCTTGTCGGCATCATCGACCCGCCACGGGCCGAGGCCATTGCCGCCGTGGCCCAGTGTCAGGCCGCGGGCATTGCGGTGAAGATGATCACGGGCGACCATGCCCTGACGGCCACCGCGATTGCGGGACAACTTGGCCTATCGGTGGAGGCGCCCGCGCTCACTGGCACAGAGATCGAGGTCTTGAGCGATGAGGCGCTGCAGTCTGTGGTGCACACCACTGCGGTCTTTGCCCGCGCAAGCCCCGAGCACAAGCTGCGACTGGTCCGCGCACTGCAGGCCAATGGCGAGGTCGTGGCGATGACGGGCGATGGCGTGAACGATGCCCCCGCGCTGAAGCAGGCCGATGTGGGAGTTGCCATGGGACAAAAAGGCACCGAGGCGGCGAAGCAGGCCGGACAGATTGTGCTTGCCGACGACAACTTTGCCTCGATCGCCCATGCGGTGGAGGAAGGCCGCACGGTCTACGACAACCTACGCAAGGTGATTACCTTTCTCCTGCCCATCAATGGGGGCGAGTCGATGGCGGTGGGGGCCGCCATCCTCTTTGGCGTGGCCCTGCCCATCTTGCCTGCCCAGATTCTCTGGGTGAATATGGTGAGCTCGATCGGGCTCGCCATGGTGCTGGCCTTCGAGCCCACAGAGTTGGGCGTGATGCAGCGCCCGCCCCGCAGCCGCAGCGCCCCTTTGCTCTCGCCCTTTCTACTCTGGCGTATTGGGCTCGTCTCTCTACTCTTTGTACTCGGTGTCTTTGGCCTCTATTACCTCTCGCTGTCGCAGGGTGCAAGCGTGGAAACAGCCCGAACCGTAGCGGTCAACACCTTAGTGGCCATGGAAATCTTCTACCTCTTTAGCGTGCGTCACCTCAAAGCGCCCTCTTTCACCCTACCCGGGTTGAAGGGCACCCCGAAAGTTATGGCAGCACTCTTCTTTGTGATCCTCATGCAATTGGTCTTCACCTATGCCCCCTTTATGCAGGCCTGGTTTGGCTCGGCGCCCTTAAGCCTCGTCCAACTTCTCCAGGCCACCCTCGCAGGTGTGCTTGTCCTGTGTATTCTTGAGGTCGAGAAGTTTGTACTGCGCCGATTTCATTTGGAAGAAAAGCCCTAGGACACGAGAAATCATGCCAAGGGGAGACAGGACTATTTGTTTATGACCACACAAACAGCATCCTCCTGGGTTGGGCTGCCCCTCCAGGCCCTGGACACCCCCAGCCTCATCGTTGACCGTCGTGCCCTGCTTCAAAACATCCGCAGACTCATGGAGGCCGTTCAAGGCCATCCCGTACGGGTGCGGGCACACGCAAAGAGCCACAAGTGCCCGCCCCTGGCGGCGCTACAGATTGCGCATGGGGCCGTCGGTATCTGCTGCCAGAAGGTCAGTGAGGCCCAGGTCTTTGCGCACGCGGGTATTGCAGACATTCTCGTCTCCAATGAGGTGGTGGGACAGGCCAAGATCGAGAGGCTACTGGCCTTGTCGGAGCAGACGCGCCTCACCGTCTGTGTGGATCACATCGACAATGCGCGGGCACTGCACGAGGCCTTCTTTCAGACAGGCAAGGTGCTCAACGTACTTGTCGAAATTGATGTGGGTCAGGGCCGCTGTGGCATTGCCCCTGGGGCGCCCGCAGTGCAACTGATCGCGGCAATCCACCAGATGCCGGGGCTCTCGTTTCAGGGGCTACAGGCATATCACGGTACCGCCCAGCATCTACGGCTGCCATCAGAACGACGGGCGGCTATTGCCCAGGCCTGCG
>CAZKWK010000099.1:0-7775 GCA_964556335.1 uncultured Bordetella sp.
CGGCGCATGCTTGGCCTCTTGCTGGTGCTTCCCGTGCTTGCGGTGGGCGCACGCGCCCTGCCTGGGGGGCAGGATGCCGCCCTCATTGGGCTGGCCATGGGCATCTATGGGCTCACCCAGGCCTTTCTCCAGATTCCCTTCGGGCTCGCCTCAGACCGTTGGGGCCGAAAGCCCGTCATTATTTTTGGCCTCTTTGTCTTTGCCTTGGGAAGTTTCCTTGCCGCGGTCGCGCCGAATCTGCCGGTCCTCATTCTGGCCCGGGCCCTGCAGGGGGCGGGCGCCATCTCTGCCGCAGTAAGCGCCTTTCTTGCCGACCTCACCCGTGAGGAGGTACGTGCCCGCGCGATGGCACTTGTCGGGGCCTCGATTGGTCTGTCTTTTGCCCTATCCTTGGTGATTGCCCCTCCGATCTTTGGTCTGGCGGGCCTGACCGGACTCTTTGTCTTAACGGGAGTACTAGCGGTGATGGCGGCGGCAGCGGTCTGGCGCATGCCGGATCCGCCCCGTGTGTCTGACGATCAGGACTACGAGGGTCAGGCGGGTCAGGTCGGGTGGCGGATGCTTGCCCAAGACTCTCAGCTCGGCCGACTCAATCTGGGCATCTTCTGCCTGATGGCCATTCAGACGGCCATGTTCGTGGCCATCCCCTCGGCCCTCGATGCCCTGGGTATGCCTCTGGCCGACCATTGGCAGGTCTACCTGCCTCTGCTCGCCCTGGCCTTCGTCTCGATCATTCCTGCAATTTTCTGGGCAGAAAAGTACGGGCGGTTTCGGCCGGTTTTTCTTGGCGCCATCGCATTTCTTGCGCTCGCGATGGCGATCTTCGTAGCCGCGGGCAATCACTTTGCGGTCTGGCTCGTCGCCATCTGGGCTTTTTTCGCGGGATTTAACCTCTTGGAGGCGCTGCTGCCTTCTTGGGTGTCTCGGGTGGCGCCGCGCAGCGCCCGCGGTCTCGCTCTTGGACTCTACAACACCAGCCAGTCCCTGGGCCTCTTTCTGGGGGGACTGCTCGGGGGTCTTGCCCTGCGGTCGTTTGGCGTCAACGGCATTTTTTTTGTCTGTGCGGCACTTCTGGTCTTTTGGGGCATGATGGCAACCGGGCTTCGTGAGATCGGTCGCCGGGTGGCGCCTGCCCCGTTGATCACCCCTGCTGCTCCCCCAATCGACCGGTAGTCGCGCGCGCTACGGGGGCGCTAGGCTGACGGCCCCAAACCTAAAGGAGAAATGCTTATGGCGTCGGTAAACAAAGTGATCTTGCTTGGCAATCTCGGCCGAGACCCCGAGGTGCGGTATGCGGCCGATGGCGCGGCCATTGCCAATGTGTCGATTGCCACCACATCCCGTTACAAGGACAAGGCCAGCGGAGACATGAAGGAAGACACCGAGTGGCACCGGGTCGTCTTTTTTGGCCGACTCGCCGAAATCGCCAGTGAATACCTGAAGAAGGGCCGACCTGTCTATGTTGAAGGCCGGCTGCGCACCCGTAAATGGCAAGACCAGTCGGGCCAGGAGCGCTACACCACCGAGATTGTCGCAGACCAGATGCAGCTGCTGGGAGGCCGTGATGGTGCGCCCGCTGGTGGCCCCCCGGATGATGCCGGGTCGATGGCCTCGGCCCCGGGGCAGTCTGCGCCCGCCGCGGCCGGGGGAGGTAAGTCTGCCGGCAAGGCAGGTGGTTTCGATGACCTTGACGACGACATTCCTTTTTAATCGCAGAGGCGCTGCCGTCGATTTTTTCCGGCACGTGGGGTAGTACGCGGCCGATCCCGCGGTAACGCGCGGCGTAGACCCAAAAGCCCAGAGCGGCCATCCTTGGCCCCTCTGGGCTTTTTTTGCGTCGGTAAAAAGCCTACAATCACCGGTTTGCCTTATTGACTAACACCGAAGAGGTCTCTATGCCAATTTATGCCTACGCCTGCGGGGCCTGTGGGTTTAAGAAAGACGTGCTTCAGAAGCTGTCCGATGCCCCGCTCACCGACTGTCCGAGCTGTGGACAGCCGCAATTTTCTAAACAGCTCACTGCCCCAGGTTTTGTTTTGAAGGGCTCTGGCTGGTATGCCACCGACTTCCGCGAGGGGCAGAAAAAACCGGCCGAGACCACAGCCGGTTCCGGATCCGATGCAGCATCCTCGGGCTCTACGGGCGCCTCCGACGCGTCGGCGCCGGCGTCTGCTGCCCCAACTACGGGGTCGACCGCCGCAGCGCCTGCGGCAACCAGTCCGGCACCGACGTCTGCCGCGCCGACGGCGACCCCGGCCAAGGCGGCCTAATGCGCTCGCCCGCTCTCGACCGGCGCCTCGGGCCGCAGCGCCGGTCGTACTGTCTTTCCCTTTGCCTAGAAGTTCGTTCGCACTCCCTTCACTCCCCTAGGGCTGGCCATGCTTAAGCGGTTTTTTATTGCGGGGCTCCTCATCTGGGTGCCCCTAGCGGTCACCTACTGGGTGATTACGACCGTGGTCACCGCCCTGGATAAGGTCTTGCCAATCGACCTTCAGCCCAAGGCACTCTTTGGTCAGGAGATTCCCGGATTTGGGGTCTTGGTGGTGTTGCTGGTGGTCTTGCTGACCGGTTTTTTTGCCGCCAATCTTCTGGGAAGACGGCTGGTCGATGCCTGGGAATCGATGCTGTCGCGTATCCCGCTGGTGCGGTCGATTTACTCCTCTGTCAAGCAGGTGAGCGATACCATTCTCGCCCCCAACGGGCAGGCCTTTCGGCAGGCCGTGCTGGTGCAGTATCCCCGGCAAGGGGCCTGGACGATTGCCTTTGTCACGGGTAGCCCCAGCCAAGAAATCGCGGCCTTGCTCAGCGAACCTTGTGTCAGCATTTATGTGCCGACGACGCCCAACCCTACCTCCGGGTTTTTTCTCATGGTGCCCAAGTCTGACGTCCTTCCGCTGGCAATCGGGGTGGATGCGGCGTTGAAGTATGTGGTTTCTATGGGCACCGTTCCTCCGGTTCCGCCTGGTGCGGGCCGTTCTAAAACACTCCCCTCACAGTAAGGTCTTTCTATGCGTAGTCATTATTGCGGCCAGTTATCGGCCGACCAGCTCGATCAGGTGGTGACGTTATGCGGCTGGGTCCATCGTCGTCGTGACCATGGTGGCGTGATCTTCATCGACCTGCGCGACCGCGAGGGTCTGGCCCAGGTGGTCTGCGACCCGGATCGGCCCGATATGTTCTCTACGGCCGAGTCGGTCCGCAATGAATACTGCCTGCGCGTCACCGGAAAAGTTCGGCGCCGGCCGGAAGGCACGACCAACACCGCAATCCGTAGCGGTGAGATCGAACTGCTCTGCCACGCGCTCGAGGTGCTGAATCCCTCGGTCACGCCCCCCTTTCAGCTCGATGATGAGCATCTCTCCGAGACCACGCGCCTGACCCATCGCGTCTTAGATCTGCGGCGTCCGGCGATGCAGAAAAATCTCATGCTGCGCTACAAGGTGGCGATGGCCGTGCGCCGTTATCTGGATGCTCAGGGCTTTATCGATATCGAGACGCCGATGCTCACCAAGTCGACCCCGGAAGGCGCCCGTGACTACTTGGTGCCCTCGCGGGTACACGAGGGGGCCTTCTTTGCCCTGCCGCAGTCCCCGCAACTCTTTAAGCAACTGTTGATGGTTGCGGGCTTTGATCGCTATTACCAGATCACAAAGTGCGTTCGGGATGAAGACCTCAGGGCTGACCGTCAGCCCGAGTTCACCCAGATTGACTGTGAGACCTCGTTTCTCACCGAGCAGCAGATTCGTGATCTCTTTGAGACCATGATCCGGTCGGTCTTTGCCGAGTGCCTGCAGGTCCATCTGCCTGATCCGTTTCCGGTGATGTCCTATGCCGAGGCCATGGGGCGGTATGGGTCAGACAAGCCCGATCTGCGCGTTGCCCTGGAGTTCACTGAACTCACCGACGCAATGGCCGATGTGGATTTCAAGGTCTTCTCTGAGGCGGCGCGCATGGCCAAGGGCCGGGTGGTGGCCCTACGCGTCCCTGGCGGCGCCGCCCTGTCACGCAGTGAGATCGACGGCTACACAGAATTCGTCAAGATTTATGGCGCCAAGGGTCTGGCCTGGATCAAGGTCAATGCCCTGTCCCAGGGCCGTGACGGACTGCAGTCACCGATCGTGAAGAATATTCACGACCAGGCCCTGCAGACACTACTGCAGCGCTCTGGGGCCCAAGACGGCGACATTCTCTTCTTCGGTGCAGACCATGCCAAGGTCGTGAACGACGCCCTCGGCGCCCTGCGTGTGAAGATCGGTCACAGCCCCTTTGGCCATTCCCATGGGCTCTTTACGGCAGGCTGGAAGCCACTCTGGGTGATTGACTTCCCCATGTTTGAATACGACGACGAGGCGGCGCGCTGGACAGCGGTGCACCATCCCTTTACCGCGCCCAAGGATGGCCACGAAGACCTCATGGCCTCAGATCCCGGCGCCTGTCTGGCTAAGGCCTATGACATGGTGCTCAATGGCTGGGAGTTGGGCGGCGGCTCGGTGCGTATTCATACCGAGGCGGTGCAGAGCACGGTCTTCCGCGCCTTGAACATTGGCGAGGAAGAGGCCCAGACCAAGTTTGGTTTTCTGCTCGATGCCCTGCGCTATGGGGCACCACCCCATGGGGGCCTGGCCTTTGGTCTCGACCGACTCGTCACACTCATGACCGGTGCCGACTCCATTCGCGATGTCATTGCCTTCCCCAAGACCCAGAGGGCCCAGTGCCTGCTGACCCAGGCACCTTCCTTGGTCGATGATCGGCAGCTGCGCGAGTTGCATATTCGCCTGCGTGAGGCGCCCAAGATCGTGGCATGACCGACGAGACGGTCAAGGGCCTGAAGCACTGGCGCGCGCTGGTCTATGGGCCCGTGGCCGTGCTCTATGGCCTCGCCGTGGCCTGGATTGCCGATCCCTCCTTGGATGGTCACCGGCTCACCCTGTCTGCCGTCTATGCGGGGCTGGCCCTACTGGCCCATGCCCTCTTTCGACGGTTTGCGCCCACCGTACTGGACGACCCGTCGATCTGGCCGGTCTGGGTACGCGCAGCCAGCATTGTCTTTGTAAATTTTATTGTGGTGGTGCTGGTCGCCCTCAATCTGGCCAATCAATGGCTGCCGATGGCCTTTGTGGTGGGTACGACGCTGGGACTGGCCATGATGGCCTACTGGTTTTCGCAGCGCCCGTCTTCGGAGGCCTCGGCGCGTCATGCGGCCATGAGTATTTACACTGCCTGCCTTGCACTGCCGTTTGCCGGGCTCTACGACTGGCTGCCTGCGGCAGCGATCTGGGCGAGTGTGGCTGCGGTTCCCGCCTGGCATGCACGCCGTATTGCGATGGCCGACGCCGCGGAGACAGCGGCCTCGCGTGAACTCATGACGGCCTCCATTTTTATTTTCGTACTGGTCATGCTTACTGGGTTGATGCTGGCAGCCCTTCTGCCTCTGCGGTAGCGCGCGTATGACGACCTACAAGATTCCGCAGTCGGTGCTGGTGGTGATCTACGACAAAGAGGGTCAGGTCTTGTTACTGGAGCGGGCCGACCGTCCTGGTTTCTGGCAGTCGGTGACGGGCAGCCTGGACCATGAGGACGAGCCTCCCTTAGCAGCCGCAGTACGTGAACTCGAGGAAGAGACGGGCCTTATCGCCCCGCCTGCCGCCTGGTCCGACTGGGCCTTCTCGCAGGTCTATGAAATCTTTCCGCACTGGCGTCATCGCTATGCACCAGGCGTTACCCAGAATACCGAGCATGTCTTTTCTGTCCGTGTTTCTGCGGCATCGCCGGTTCGCCTCTCCCCTCGGGAGCATCTGCGCAGCCAGTGGCTGCCGTGGACAGCGGCGGCCGAGGCCTGCTTTTCCTGGAGCAATGCCAAGGCGATTCGACTTCTGGCCGAGCGGGAGCGGTTCTAGGCCGCACGCGACATCGCGCTTAAAAGGCGTTACCCATGGCCAGAGAAGATCTTGTGGTGCTGCGGCCCGAAGGCCTCTATTGCCCCCAGGGGGATTTTTTCATCGACCCCTGGCGGCCTGTGGACCGTGCGGTGCTTACCCATGCCCATGCCGACCATGCCCGCGCGGGCCACCGTCAGGTGCTGTGTGCAGAGCGCGGACTGCCGCGCTTTCGTAGTCGCCTCGGCGCAGAGACCGCACTTCAGGGGTTACCGTTTGGGGCGCCACTTCGGGTCGGTGCGGTCGAGGTCTCTCTGCATCCTGCAAGCCATGTCTTGGGCGCCAGCCAGATACGTATTGCCTCAGGCGGTGCGGTCTGGGTAGTCTCGGGCGACTACCGGGTGGTGGCCGACGAGAGTTGTGATGCCTTTACGCCGGTTGTCGCCGATGTCTTCATCACCGAGACCACCTTTGGCCTGCCGATCTATCGCTGGGCGCCGCAGGCGGAGGTGGTCGCTGAGATTCTCAACTGGTGGCAGGCCCAGGCGGGCCAGGGGCGGGCCTGCCTGATCTACACCTACGCGTTGGGAAAGGCGCAGCGGCTCCTCATGGCCTTGCAGGCCATGGGGGCGCTGGCCGCGGGACCGGGTCCTGTGTATGTGCATACCGCAGTGGCTAAGATTAATGAGGCCTACCGCGCGTCGGGCATACCGGTGCCGCCTCTTGCTGCCCCGCCCACGCGACTCTCCTCTGGCGATCTGGTGCTCGCGCCGCAGTCGGTGGAGGGCTCGCATTGGCTCGGTCGGCAGACGACGCCGGTGGCCCAGGCCAACGTCTCGGGCTGGATGACAGTCCGCGGTGCACGGCGTCGACAACCGGGGGTGCGGGGCTTTGTCTTGTCGGACCATGCCGACTGGCCGGGCCTGCTCTGGGCGATCGAGCAGTCGCAGGCAGAGCGGGTCATTCTGGCTCATGGACAGACGAGCTTTATGGCCCGGTGGCTGACCGAACAGGGCCGGCGGGTCCAGACGCTGGAGACCGAATTCAATGCGGAGCAGGCCGATGTCTGATCCAGAGCGGTGCGCCGAGGCGCAGCCCCGAGGCCCTGCCGAGGCCACGAGCACACGCGACACCCTAAGGGGTGCCGGGCTTGCGGCATTTAGCCATCTCTTGGGGGTGCTCGAACAGGTAGACGGCACCCGTGCGCGTCAGGAGGCCTTGGTTGCTTATCTGCAGGTGGCCTGTCCGGCCGATGCGGCCTGGGCGGTCTGGCTTTTGTCGGGGGAACGACTTAAGCGTCTGGTTCCCTTGTCGACGCTGAAGACAGCGGCCATGGAGGTCTCTGGGCTGCCCCCCTGGGCCTTTGAGGAGTGCTATCAGACGGTGGGCGACCTGGCTGAGACGATTGCCCTGCTGGTGGGTAAGACCATCCAGAGCGCTGATCAACAGGATTTCATTTCGGCACCACAAGGCCTTGCCGCGTGGATAGAGGGCCCTATTTTGAGTCTGCGCGGCCGCGATCCCCGTAAGGCGATCGCCGACATTGCAGGCTGGTGGCAACAACTGCCCCCGAATCAGATTTTCTGTCTCAATAAGCTCATCACCGGTGGCCTACGTGCGGGAGTCTCGCGTGGGATGGTCGCGGTAGCGCTTTCGGCAATCACGGGGCTTTCGCGTGAAGTGATTTCGACCCGCCTAATGCAGAGGCTTTCCCAGACGCCCTCGGCCGAGGCGTATCAGGCGCTTCTGATGCCCGCAGGGGAGAAGGATGTCGATGGCGGGCCGGTGCCATTTTTTCTGGCGCAGAGTCTGACCCTGCCCGTGGAGGTCCTGGGCCATTCGGAACTGTCTCAAGCGTTTCTTGCCGACCGACTCGGGAACGTGACGGATTGGGTGGTG
>CAZKWK010000100.1:0-7716 GCA_964556335.1 uncultured Bordetella sp.
CGACACGTGAGGCCAAGGAACCAACCGCCCGCGAGCCCAAGGAGTCGCGGGAGCCCCGCGAACCGAGAGAAGCAAAAGAGCCACGTGAACCACGAGAGGGTCGTGAAGGCCGTGAACCCCGTGGTGGGCGCGACCGTGGGGACGGCCAGGGTGCCCGCGAACGCCGTGAGCCTCGTGAACCCCGCGAACCACGGACCACGACGACAGCCGAATCGTCTGCAGTCTCCCCAACTGCGATTGCCGAGGAGAGTATTGAGACGGAGATCGAGGGTCGTCTGTCCTCTGACCCAGTCGCCAACGGAGATGGTGTACCTCCAACGGATAAGCCGCGTCGTCGTAGACGGCGGGGCGGGCGGTCGGAAGGCGGGGCGAGCGTAGGCACCGATATCGAGAGTGGCGCAGAGGTCTCCGATTTCGTTGACGAGCCCGCTGTCGCTGAGGCGGTACCACGCACGATAGGGTCGCAAAACAACGACACTGCCACATCCATAGACGCACCCGTGGTCAACGACAAGCCCCGTGCCCCAGAGCCCGTTGCGGCCGCCACAAGTCCATTGGCATCGGTCGGGGTGGCAGTCTCACAAGTGCCCATAGCGCCAACGCCTGTGGTAGCCCCGCTAGATGCAGTACCAACATCACCGCCTCCGGTGGCACCTGTATCGGCAGCCCATATCGAAGAAGACCTAGCCAAGGCAGGGCTGCAATGGGTTCAGACCGATCCGGGTAAAACAGCCACCACCCCCGAGGCAGCAGTAGCGCCCCCGCCCCCCACAGGGCGCCGACTCAAGCGGCCCGATCCGGTGTCGACCGATGAGCCGCTCATGATGGTTGAAACCAAGCCCGACTGAGGGTCGTTTCTCCAGAGTCGCCTTTCTGCGGGCATCATAGGCGGCATGAGCGAGGGCCACCGCATTATTCCGATCTCTCCGGCGTCATTTCGCCGGAGAGCGGCACTTCTTCCCGAAAACCCGCCGCAAGAGGCTGCGCAGGTCGTAGCGGCAGAAGGCACATCCTCGTGTGCCACGCCAGCCAATACGCCGCCTCTGGATCACCGTGGTCGACCGCTACGCGACCTACGTATTTCTGTTATCGACCAGTGCAATTTCCGCTGTGGCTATTGCATGCCCAAAGAGGTGTTTCACAAAGACTATGTCTTTCTCTCTCGCGACGAGCTGCTGAGCTTTGCGGAGATCGTTCGGCTTGCCAGGGTCTTTGTGGGCTTGGGCGTGGAAAAACTCCGCATCACCGGCGGAGAGCCCCTGCTACGCAAGGGGCTTGAGGACCTCATCAGGGACCTGTCAACCCTCAGAACCCTTGCGGACCAACCGGTAGAGATCGCCCTTACCACCAACGGTGTGTTGCTGGCCCAGAAGGCCAAGGCCTTGCGCGATGCAGGGCTTGATCGGATTACGGTGAGCCTTGATGCCTTAGACCCTGCGCTTTTCCGTCAGATGTCTGGCATCGAAGGGTGCAGCCCCTCGACCGTGCTGGAAGGCATCGACGCCGCCCAGGCGGCGGGGCTCAAGGTTAAGGTAAACATGGTCGTCCAGAAAGGCGTCAACGAGGGCGAGATTCTGCCCATGGCCCGACTCTTTCGCGACCTCGGGCATACCGTTCGATTCATCGAGTTCATGGACGTTGGAAACTCGAATGACTGGTCACAAGACCAGGTGGTTGCCTCGAGTGCCGTGATCGCCCAGATACATGCGCACTTTCCGGTCTCGCCCGTAGGTCGTGCCACCCCCAACGAGGTCTCGGAGCGTTGGCGGTACAACGACCGGCCAGTCGAGATCGGTGTGATCTCTTCGGTCAGCAAACCCTTCTGCGGCCACTGCTCTCGGGCGCGTATTTCCTCTGAAGGACTCCTCTACACCTGCCTATTCGCTTCCAGCGGCTTCGACCTCCGCCAGGCCGTGCGTACTGAGCCCGACGATCAGATTCTTCGGCGCATCATTCATGGCATCTGGACCCAGCGAGAGGACCGCTATTCGGAACTGCGCGAGAGCCTCATAGCGCAGAAAAAAAATCGCCCGCAGACGCGGGCGAAGATTGAAATGAGCTATATCGGGGGATGAGTCTGGATGGAACCCGATGTATTCCCTCGCAGGCCTTGACGAAGACCTGAGATAGACGATGCCTACCGCTTAATAATCTTTAAAGGGCCGGGCAACGAGGCGTAATACGCCGCGAGGTTGGCAATATCTTCTTTGGTGAGGGGCGCTGCCATGCCCGCCATGATGGCGTTTTTGCGGTTACCCGATTTATAGTCCGAGAGTGCGCGTACGAGAAAATCTTCGTACTGACCAGCCAGGATGGGGTAGCTCGGATCGACAACCTTAATACCGTCTGCGCCATGGCAGGCTATACAGGCCTGGGCAGCCTTTTCCTTGCCCAGGGCAATATTGCCAGCCTGTGCAGTCAGGGACAGAGCAAACAGGGAAGCGCCGAGCGCGGTGGCTTTGGCGAGGCGTCGAATCACCATAGAGTTTTTCATGAGAGTCTCCCGTACCGATTACTTAGCGCCACCACGGGCGTAGAAGGCCGCTAGATCGGCGATATCCTGATCTGTCAGGGTCTTAGCAACAGCCAACATGCTGGGATGGCTGCGCTCACCCGACCGATACGCATTCATGGCAGACACCAGATAGGCCTCACTCTGGCCGGCAATTTTGGGCACCCGGTAGAGGTGCGGAAAAGCGGTCTTGTACTCTGGAATACCGTGGCAGCCGATGCACATGGAGTTCTTTTTCGCGCCGTCGGCCGGATTTCCCTTCACGGGTGACTGTGCCACTGCGGCGGCAGCCACCAAAAACAAACCACAGCCGAGCGCGGCTGCAGATTTTTTTATTGTCATATTGTCCCCCTGATATTCAGACTCGCGCATATTACCAGAGGCGCCTGGGGCAGCCGACATACCCATAACCCGTAAATCAGAGACCACGCACGGCCAACCCCAGAGAATGCGCACAGGCAGGAAACCCTAAGATTTCGCCCCCAGCCCCCGCAACAGGAAGCCATTGAGTCGGCGCACAAAGCTTGCGGGGTCTTCGGGTTGCCCCCCTTCCGCAAGCAAAGCCTGGTCGTGCAGCAGCCAGACAAGATCCCGAAGGGTATCTGAGATTCCATCGGAGACCGCCTGACCATCGGTGCCAAGGATCTGCCCGCCCCCACTGTCACTTTCGGCAACCAGCGCCTTCACAAGCGGATGCTGGGGGTTGAGTTCAAGAATGGCCTTGCGCTCCGGCGCCTTCTGACCAGAGGCTTTCAATAAGCGCTCCAGGTGCCCGCTCATGTCGTGCTCATCGGAGACCAGGCAGCAGGCCGAGTCGGTAAGCCGTTGCGTGAGACGTACTTCTTTCACCTTCTCACCGAGAATCTTCGCCGCCTTCTCGATTGCCGGCTTGGCAGCCGCCTGGGCATCCTCAATCGCCTTCTCTTCGGCCTTCGCTGCCTCTGGGGTCTGGGCGTCTTGCACTTTACTGAGGTCGAGCGCGCCCTTGGCGACGGACTGAATTGCCTTGCCGTCAAACTCGGTCAGGAAGTTGAGCACCCATTCGTCAATCCGATCGGTCAGCAGCAGAACCTCGATCCCCTTTTTCTTGAAAATCTCTAGGAGGGGGCTTGAACGCGCCGCATTGAGCGAGTCTGCCGTCAGCACGTAGATCTTCTCCTGTCCCTCCTTCATGCGAGACAGATAATCTTTGAGAGAGACGGTGGGCGCATCGTCGGTACTCTGGGTACTGACAAACCGGGCGAGCGCGGCGAGTCGATCTTTGTTGGCAAAGTCTTCGCCGAAGCCCTCTTTCAGGCACTGGCCAAATTCCTGCCAGAAGCCTTTGTAGTCTTCGGGCTTATTCTCCGCAAGGTCTTCTAGCAGGCCAAGAATACGTTTGGCACAGCCCTCACGAATCGCCTTAATGTCGCGACTCTCCTGGAGAATTTCGCGCGATACATTAAGCGGCAGATCGGAGGAATCCACCACCCCGCGCACAAACCGCAGATAGTTGGGCAGCAGCTGCTCGGCATCGTCCATGATGAAGACGCGCTTGATGTAGAGCTTCAGGCCATGGCGCGACTGGCGATCGTAGAGATCAAAGGGGGCCTTGCTCGGGATGTAGAGCAGCTGGGTGTATTCCGTACGTCCCTCGACCCGGTTGTGGGTGTAGGCCAAGGGGGCGTCGAAACCATGCGAAAGGCTCTTGTAGAACTCCTGGTACTGCTCTTCGGTTACCTCAGCCTTGGGGCGTGTCCACAGGGCGGAGGCCTGATTCACCACCTCCCACTCGTGCTTCTCTTCGTATTCCTTTTTCTCCTCGTTCCAGTCGCGCTTTTTCATCTCGATGGGCAGGCCGATATGGTCGGAGTAACGCTTCAGAATCTCTTTGAGCTTCCAGTGCGACAACAAGTCGTCATGGCTCTTGGCGTCTTCCCCTTCGCCTTCCGGTGCACGCAGCTTCAAAATGACCGAGGTCCCCCGCGCAGCCCGCTCGGCAGATTCCAGGCTAAAGCTGCCCGTGCCATCGGACTCCCACCGCACAGCCTCCTGGGCGGCAAGCCCCGCCCGGCGGGTAATCACCGTGACCTGCTCGGCCACAATAAACGAGGAATAAAAGCCCACCCCAAACTGGCCGATCAAGGCGGAGTCTTTGGCGGCATCGCCGGAGAGTTTGCTGAAAAACTCTTTTGTCCCCGAACGGGCAATCGTGCCGAGATTGGCGATCACCTCCTCACGACTCATGCCAATGCCGTTGTCTTCGATCGTGATGGTCTTCTGCGGAGCATCAAAGGAGACGCGAATCTTGAGCTCTGGATCCCCCTCAAAGAGGCTGTCGTTCGATAAGGCCTCAAGCCGAAGCTTGTCACAGGCATCCGACGCGTTCGAAACGAGTTCGCGCAGAAAAATATCGCGGTTGCTGTAGAGCGAGTGGATCATGAGGTGCAAGAGCTGCTTGACCTCGGTCTGGAAGGACATGGTTTCTTTGGACATGGGTCGACTCCGTGTTGAACGATTCCCAGAAAATGAGGGAGAAATCCCCGATTTCAAGGGGCCGCGGGGGGCAGCGGCATGTGGAGCGAGCGGGGCTTAAATTTGAGCCCCAGAGGCTTCCCCTTGCGGGCACGTTTTCCCACAAAGGGCAGAAGGGCATCGCGCGACAGCTGCTGCTCAGAGGTCTTACCCGCCCGTCCCTCGCCTCGCACGACCAGTCCTGCATCCGGGACAACCACGAGGTCGACCAGCCGATCTGTGGGGCCGTCCATCTCGATAAGGCTCACCCCCCGTCCGCCAGCAGGCAGCTCTTTGACTTCATCGCGCCCGAAGATCAGCAGCCTTCCCTGCGCGGTCAGCGCGGCCAGTGCACCATCTGCTGCGGCCAGTACGCGTAGGACACTGGGCTCATCACCAGTATCCAGGGTCATAAACTGCTTACCGCTGCGGTTTCTGCCCACCAGCCCTTCAAGCCGGGTAAGGAAGCCCTGCCCCTGGGCGGTACCTACCACGAGCGGCATAGTCATTGCCCCGGCACAGAAGGCCACCAGCCGACCGCCTGACTCAAGCTCCACCATGGAGGTCATGGGCGTGCCATCGCCCCGCCCTCCCGGAAGACTCGCGACACCCACGCTGTAGCTGCGCCCCGTGTTGGACAGGGCCACCAGGGTGTCTACCGTTCGACATTCAAATGTGGCGTAGAGGGCATCGCCGGTCTTGAATCCAAAGCCCTCTGGGTCATGGCCATGTCCCTGACGGGTGCGCACCCAGCCATTGACCGAGACCACAACGGTGACCGGCTCATCGAGCACGGGCACGTCGATCGTCGCCCGGGCCTCTTCTTTGATGAGGGTGCGGCGAGGATCCCCATAGGTCTTCGCGTCCTCCGCAATCTCCTTGCCCACCGCCTTCTTCAGCGCCTTCTCGTTGTCCAGAAGATGGCGCACACGCTCGGCCTGGTCGCGCAGATCGGCGAGCTCTTTCTCGATCTTGATCGCCTCCAGACGGGCCAGCTGGCGCAGCCGAATCTCCAGAATATCTTCGGCCTGCACCTCCGAAAGCCCAAATCGGGACATCAAGGCAGGCTTGGGCTCATCGCTTTCGCGGATCACCTGAATCACCGCATCGATGTGGGCCAGTGCAATCGTGCGCCCCTCGAGAATATGGATACGCTTTTCTGCCTGTTGCAGGCGAAAGGCCGAACGCCGGCGCACCGTCTGCAGGCGAAACTCCACCCACTGGGCCAGCATGTCCATGAGCGAGAGCGCCCGCGGCCGACCGTCGAAGTCGACCGCCACGAGATTCATCGGCACCGAACTCTGTAACGAGGTGTGGGCCAGCAACAGGGTCGCGAATTCATCACGATCGAGCCGGGCGCTGCGGGGCTCAAAGACAAGCCGCACCGCGGCATCTTTACCCGATTCATCACGCACCGACTCCAGCTGGCCAAGCACGAGTTGTTTGGTCTGCTGCTGCTCGGGGCTCAGCGATTTTTTGCCGGTCTTCACCTTAGGGTTCGTGAGCTCCTCAATTTCTTCGAGGACCTTTTGCGACGAGACCCCATGGGGCAGTTCGGTGACCACCAGCTGCCACTGGCCACGGGCCAATTCCTCAAAGACCCAGCGCGCCCGCATCTTCAGAGAGCCACGGCCCGAGGTATAGGCGGCCGCAATTTCTTCCGCGGAAGAAATCAGCTGCCCGCCCCCGGGGAAATCGGGCCCAGGCAGATGCCTGAGGAGATCCTGCATTGATAAGCCCGGCGACTCGAGTAGTGCTAAGGCGGCGGCCGCTACTTCGCGCAGGTTATGCGACGGAATCTCAGTGGCCATGCCCACAGCAATGCCCGAGGCGCCATTCAGTAGGCAGACCGGAAGCCGCGCGGGCAGTCTCAGGGGCTCAGTCATCGAGCCGTCATAGTTCGGCCCAAAGTCTACGGTGCCTTCATCGATCTCTGAGAGCAGCAGTTCTGCAAACCGGGTAAGTCGTGCCTCGGTGTAGCGCATCGCTGCGGCACCATCGCCGTCTCGCGAACCAAAGTTTCCCTGGCCATCGATCAAGGGATAGCGGACGGTGAAGCCCTGGGCCAAACGGACCAGCGCATCGTAGGCAGACTGATCCCCATGGGGGTGGTACTTCCCCAAGACATCGCCCACGACCCGCGCCGACTTCACCGGCTTGGCAGAAGCCGCAAGCGACATACGGTCCATGGCAAAGAGAATGCGACGCTGCACAGGCTTGAGCCCATCACAGAGGTCTGGCAGGGCCCGGCCTTTGACCACCGACACGGCGTAATCAAGATAGGCGCGCTCGGCAAAGTCCGCGAGCGATATGGACTCGCCATCAAATGTGAGGCCACCGGGGGCGCCGCCTGGGGGCTGGCCATCGGCACCGAAGAGGTCGAGTGTGGGGTCTTGCGACTGGGGTCCGGGCATTAGATATCTACCTCCGCCTGATGGCCTTTTTCTTCGAGCCAGCTACGACGCGATGCGGCCTCACCGCGCCCCATGAGAAGGTTGAATCGCTCCCCTGTTTCGCTTGCCGACTGAGCGCCCAAGGCAATCGGCAGCAGCCGGCGCGTATCGGGGTTGAGGGTGGTCTCCCAGAGCTGTTCTGCGCTCATCTCGCCCAGCCCTTTAAACCGGGAGATACTCCAGGCGTTTTCTTTCAAGCCCTCCTGTGTGAGCTTATCGAGCACATGGGTAAGCTCACCCTCATCGAGTGCATAAATC
>CAZKWK010000101.1:0-7696 GCA_964556335.1 uncultured Bordetella sp.
GAGTGGTGTTTTGTTGTACGACCTCTTGCAGGACACGAAGATCACTTCCCAAGCGGCGGCATCGGCAGCCACCACGCAGAAAATTAGTGAGACCGCAGCCATCAATGGCAACAGTTGGACAGCATCGCAAATCCAGTTTTCTGGAACGGAAGACCTTGGCGGTGGATTGCGTGCATCGTTCGCGGCTACCGTCGACCTTAGAGGGCACGCGGGCTGGGCTGTTACACGCGACCAGAATCTTGCACTCTCGGGTGGTTTCGGCACCATTCGAGTAGGTCGCTTTGTGCCCGCTTCAGCCATGGCTTTCCACGGCTACTCTGGGGCAGCATCTACCACTTTTGGATCTATTTATGGTCTTGGTACTGCCACAACAACCGCAGGTGCTGGCGGAAACCAACTGAACTTCGGTGGCGGCCAGACAGGTGGGAATTTCGAGCGCAACAACAACCTTATTCAGTTTACATCTCCCAATATCTCTGGCCTAACGGTCAACCTGAGCATCGGTCGTAATTCTAATGATGCTTCAAATGCGACCGCTGGCAAGGCAGAAACTACTCAGCAGGGCCTTAGCGCCACCTACGTCGCAGGACCTTTGAGTGTTGGAGCAGGTATGAACGAGCGCGAGGAAAGTCGTGAAGTGGCCGCGGCTGGAACTGTGTGTGCTAGCGCTGCTACTGGTGCCACCTCGGTCGCCGCCACCTGTACTGCACCCAACATCTCTCTCGGAGCCTCTTCGGCGGTCACGCAGCAGACCATTGAATCGAGTTTGAACTGGGTTGGGGCTTCCTACAACCTGGGCTTCGCGTCAATATCGGCTACTCAAGTCCGCAGAGAAGATGAGACCAAACCAGCAGCGGGCGCAGTTACTAAAAATGCGGATTTGACTGTTAACTCCATTGGCGTTTCGGTGCCCATGGGTGCGATTACATTTGCTGCTTCTGTGTATGACGGTGAGAACGAAGCCAGCGCCGCAGCAAACGATAACCTCGATCTATCGGGCCATCAGGCCAGCGTTCGTTATGCTCTCAGCAAGCGTACAACCGTTTACGCACTGATCGGCGAGAACAAGGTCAAGCGTGCTTCGGGTAACACGGCTGGTACTACTCGTAAGCAAACCGGTAGCATCGTTGGTCTGATGCACTCGTTCTAATCCCCCCGCTGCCTCTGGCAGCTAAGGCTTAGAAACCTAAAACCCTCGGTAGCAATACCGGGGGTTTTTTCATTTCCGAGATCAATAAATACTGTTTATGTAAATTCTTGCTTTCATTAGTTAAATATATCAATTCGATTCATAACCATCACGGCATGTCGTTTACCGGCCCCCTGCCTCTGTGCCCCCGCTTCCTGGATGCCATGGCCTTTGCCATCGAAGCAGAGCGGGCGCGGGCTGCCCGGTATGAGGTGAGTGGCCAGACCGTAGACATGTTCGAGACCCGTTGTACCGCCCATTTGGTGTCTTTTTTTGGAGACATCCAGGTGGGGGAGATCCAATACCCCCAGCTTCTGAATTTTGCGAACCACTGCGCGCAGAAAGGCCTCAAACCGGTCACCGTGCGGCAGCTGCTCATTACCGTGCGCAAGGTGCTCAAATGGGCCTGCATCTATGGGCAGCTGCCCGCACTTCCCGTATTCCCCAAGATCAAGAGCCAGAGCACGCCTCGCGGTGGGTTTACGCCGCGAGAGGTGCTTTGCCTCTGGCATTGCGCGAAGCACCTTGCGAAGGCTTCGGCGCTCGGATCACAGCACTACGCCCCCAGCCACCGCGACACCCAAGGGGGGCTCTTCTCCAAAGACATGCCGCTGCCGGTCTGGTTTCGCTGGATGATCGCCTTCATGGTGAATAGCTTTGTGCGGCCCACCGACCTGCGCAACATTCAGCACCAGCATGTGCAGATCGTGCGCGGGCGGCACACCTATCTGCGGCTCAAGCTGCCCGAGAGCAAGAAGCACACGGAGACCATCATTACCCTGAAGCCCGCCGTGCGCGTTTATGAGGCGCTGCTGGCCCATGCCACCAAGATGGGCCACGCAGCCCCCACCGACTATCTGTTCTATCCAGAGGTGGCCAATCGCAAAACCGCCATGATGATCATGGATGTGCAGTTTCGGCGGGTATTGGATGCAGCGGGCCTACGTACCGGCACGCGCGGGCAGAACCGCACCCTCTATAGCCTGCGGCATACCGCCATTACCTTTAGGCTGCTCTATGGCCAGGGTATTGATCTACTTACCTTGGCGAAGAACGCCCGCACCTCTGTGGAGATGATCGAGCGGTTCTATGCCTCAGAGCTCAACGCCGAAATGAATGTGGGGATGCTGCAGAGCCGGCGACAGCGGGTGGCGTAAAAGCTTCGGTAGCTTCGCAAAAGGCGGCGAGCTTACTCGTCACGCAGCCACACCGGGATATCCCTGTGACTGTTGAGCACCCGCCAGACGTCGATGTGATCGTCTTGCTCGACGCAAAAAACCAAGTAGGGGTAGCGCTTGAGCGACCACATGCGCAGCCCCGGCAAATTCAGCTCGTGGGCATAGCGAGGCGAGCCCGTTTGTGGATGCCTGCCAATGTAGTCGTAGGTCTTTTGCAGCGACTCAATGAAGCCCAAGGCCACTTGATCACCCGCCTCCTGGAGGTAGTAATCGACAGCGTTCTCAGCATCCTTGCCCGCGAGTTCGCGGGGGATGACCGGTTTGGTTTTCAAACCGAACCGCTTTTCCGAACCCGGCTACGCAGTGCGTTGAAGTAGTTGGCATCGGCCACTTTGCCCGGCCGCGACGTAGCACCGGCCAGCAGCAGGGCACGCAAATTTTGTCGATCCTGGTCCTTGCGAATCAACTCGCGTACATACTCGCTGCTCGTGCCGTAGCCACGTTCGACAACTTGCTCGTCAACAAAGGTTTTGAGCGTTTCTGGCAGGGAAATGTTCATCGTCGTCATGCGGGAAGTCTAGCCATCTTGGCAAAATTTGGCAAGCTCCTCCTCAAGAACTCCTCCTCTAGGGCGTCCGATGCCTCGGTGAAACCAGGACGCTTTCTGGCCTCGGCTATAGCCTTCTTACTATCCACACGAACTGGTTTATAGGTATCGCTAGACATGTCTCACCTCTTTTTGGCGTTTTCGAGCAATGGCCAATTCTGCTGGTTTGACAACACAGTCAAGCCGATCCTTGACTCAACACCAAAATGAATGTGGAGATGCTGCAGAGCCGGCGGCACCGGGTGGCGTAGAGAAGGATGACCCCGGAGTATTTTTTGCATTCAACCTAGGACGGACGAACCGCCGACTACTGGATTCTCAGTCCGCAAGCTGGTCGAGCCCTAATCGTTTGATTTCCTCTATAAACTGCGGAATAGCAACGGTCGCTGTTCTCCAGACGATATCTGAGTCGAGGGTGATATATGCGTGTATGAGTTGATTACGCATACCAATCGCGTCCCGCCAAGGTAGATCTGGGTATTGAGATCTGGTTTCTGAGGATATTTGTGACGAAGCTTCACCAATAATCTCAATTGCTCTCACAATTGCGTAAAGCAGCATCTTTTCGGTATCGAGTGATGAGCGGTCTTTTCCTTGAATAAAGTTCTTTATGTCTTGTGCTGCTTCGAGAATATGTGCAATCCGCGCACTGTCTTTAACTTCCATATTGCAGGAGCGCCTCTTTCAGAACCTGGCTGCGAAAGAATGGGGAGAGCCCCATCGGCGTCTTTAAATCGACGTCGCGCCCTTCAAGCATTTCGGAAATTTCACGCTCCATGCGAGCGACTTCGAAGAAACTCGGGGTTCGATCGGGATAAAACTCCACCAGCAGATCGATATCGCTATCGGGTCGCGCGGTGCCATGCAGCTGCGAGCCAAACAAGGATAGCTTGCGAATGCCGTTGGCTTCGCAAAAGGCGGCGAGTTTTGAGGGCGCAATAGGCAGATGTTTCATGCCAAAGATTATGTGCCCAAGCGGGCTGTACGAGCAAGAACGGTGGTCCCCACCTCACAATAACTACTGATAATGTAATATACCATCGTGTTATTACATTCGAGGTAATCAATGCCTATAGCAAAAGTATTCATGAGTGGCCGCAGTCAGGCACTGCGTCTGCCTGCTCGCTTGCGGTTAACGGCAAAAGAGGTGCACATAGAGCAAATTGGAACCGATTGGTGGGTGCACCCCATCGCGCCCCAAGAAGATGACATGGGCAGATGGCTGCAGCAGTTTTATGCGTCCACCGAGCCGTTACCAGAAAACTTTCTAGCCAACAGACAAGATATTCCGGCCCAGGAACGCGACTGGAGCTAACGCTAGCATGCGTCGCACTCTAGACACCAACATTTGCAGCTACATACTGCGACGGCACCCCGTTAAAGTAATAGAGCGATTTGCAAGCCTAGACCGCAGTCAGCTTTGGCTGTCGGCAATCGTCGCCGCGGAGCTGCGTTTTGGTGCCGCAAAACTAGGATCACCCAAATTTACTGTTGCTGTGGAGGCCTGGTTGGCGGGCTTTGAGGTGCGCCCCTGGCCCCCTGAGGCCAGTCACAGTTATGCTCAGATTCGGGCTACGTTGGAGCGCGGAGGGCGCCTTATCGGCGGCATGGACTTATTGATTGCCTCGCACGCCGTGTCAGAAGACTCTGTTCTGATCACCAATAACGCGCGCGAATTTCTGCGTGTACCTGGTCTGGCTGTGGAAGATTGGGCAATGCAATGAACACTGGCGGTGCATCCCGAGCCCCAAATCAGGCCCTGTGATACGGGTGCCCCACAGCGATCGACCACGCGCGATAAATCTGCTCCGCAAGAATCACCCGCACCATGCCGTGGGGCAGGGTCATGTCAGACAGTCGCAACTGCAGATGCGCCGGGGATCGCAACGTTTCACAGAGCCCATCTGGCCCCCCGATGACAAAGACAAGGTCTTGTACCTCTTGTTGGCAGTCCACCAGATACCGCGACAAGGCCTCACTGGTCAAACGCGCACCGCGTTCATCTAAGGCCACCATGCGCGCCCGTGCGGGCATGGCCTGCCGAATGCGCAGCGCCTCAGCCTCCAGCATCTGGGGCACCGTACGGCCTAGGGAACGCGACTCTGGCTTGATCTCCTTGAGCGTCAGCGCCCAGTCGGCAGGCATGCGGCTGGCATAGTCGTCAAATGCCGCCCCCACCCAGGCAGGCTGTCGGCTTCCTACGGCGAGAACCAGATTACGCACTAGGACCCCTGTGGCGAAGGCCGCTAATGAAACACCCGCGCCTGTCGACCAAACCGCGCCACCAGAACTGCCGCCAGCGCGGCTTTTAAGAGATCCCCAGGGATGAAGGCGAGGGACACCGCCACCGCCTGATCCATAGGCATCGCAGCCCGCCAGGCCAGTACAGGAATACCCACCGCATAAATCACCACCACGCCGCCCACCAGGCACGCCAGAAAGGCATTGATCAAGACTTTGGAGGGCGCAAGCCGTTGGAAAAGAATAAACACAAACCCCACCAGAAAGCCCCCGGGAATCCATCCCAGAAGAAATCCCGCCGTAGGCCCGAACAAGACACCCAGGCCGCCCCGGCCCCCAGACAAGAATGGCGCCCCCAGCACCACCATAACCACCGAGAGCAGCACCGCCAGCGCCCCGCGCCGAGGCCCGAGAAAGAGCCCGGCCAGCATGACGCCCAGGGTCTGCACTGTAATGGGCACCCCTGCGAGAAAGGGCAGATCCACCTTGGGCACCAGCCCCAAGACCGCAATCAAAGCCGCAAAGAGCGCCACCAGTACGATGTCGCGGGTCGATGCCACAGAAGAAGCGATTGAGGCCCGCTCTGCAGGAGAATTTACAGAGACCCTTTCCTGACCCTCAACCTGCGGTTGGGCTTGCATCTGGGCCTGCGCGATTGGCTCGGGGGTTGGAGGAGCAGGATCTGCGGCAGGAGGATGTGGAGGAGTGGGGGGAAGGGTCATGGGCTAGAAGTAGATGGCCCAGAGATTGTGGCATTTGTTGCATCGACACTGCAGCACCCGGTCGAGTGTCTCGGGGTCCGACCGCTCGTCGTCGACCTTCAGCCTGCCATAGACCTTACAAGAGGGGCAGACTGCCTGATGGGCAAGGATCTCGGCCCGGGCGATGAGGCGCGAGAACCGAATCCAACTGAGCCCCCCCAGAATGACCCCGGCCAATGCCCCGATGAGCTTGAGTGCTGACCAGATCCAATGCTCGTCAGAGCGCTCCCAAAATATCTCTAAGGCAGAGGCCCCAAACACAAAAAGCAGTAGGCCCAGCGCCACGTAGCCAAAGGCACGTATCAGCTCACCCTCATACCAGTGTCGAAACCCGTCTTTATTAATCACTTCTTTGAGCAGCATGTCATTTACTCTCAGGCAAATAGGGCACATACGCAAGATGCACTCAGTGCATTTCCGACTCGCACGCTCAACAAACCCGCGCTGCAACATGCATATAGGCGGATAAAAGAGAACAATAGAGACGTAAAAAATACCCGGTTTGCGTGGCGATAAGTTCACAAAGCAAGATGACACTGCCGTTGAAGCTCCACCGGGTTCTACTCACAAGGAGACGCCGATGATCGCCGTACACACCAACCTTCCCGCCACAGGCGGCGTGCAATGGCTCACACGCGGGTGGAGCGACCTGCTCTGTAGCGGGATGCGTGGATGCTTCTATGGAGCGGTCTTCGCACTCATGGGGTACGCCATCTCTTTTATCTACGGCAGCTTCTGGCAGGCCACCATGGGGCTGACTGCGGGATTCTTCCTGATGGGCCCGTTTATATGCTGCGGCATCTATGAATTGTCGCGGCAACGCGCGCGAGGCGAACCCTTCGACCTCACTGCGAGCCTGTCAAGCTTTCTGCGCAACTGGAAATCGATTGCCTTTTTTGCCGCCATGCTGACATTTTTTATGGTGGTCTGGGCGCGCATCTCTGTCGTGATTTTTGCCCTCTTTGCCAGCCACGACTACCCTACGTTACAGGCCATGCTCGGCCAGATTGTCTCAGCAGACAACCTGGAGTTTTTGATGGTGTGGGCAGGTGTTGGGTTTGTCATTGCCAGCGTTGTTTTCTCCATCTCGGTGGTCTCCATGCCGCTGCTGCTTGACCGTGACACGGACACGCTGGTGGCGGTCTTCGCGAGTGCACGGGCCCTCTGGGCCAACCCGGCTACCTGCCTGGTCTGGGGGCTTCTCATCGTGGCAATCATTGGCGGCAGTCTGCTGATCTTTACGCCCTTGCTGATTGTCACAGCGCCCTGGGTGGGCCATGCCACCTGGCATGCGTATCGGGGCATGATCGGCGAAGAAGAGGCAGCGCTCGCGCCGTCAGCGGCCTAACGGTTTCGATTCGTTGTACGAAGGGCCCACCACAAGACCGGCAGCAGGGGCCGGTAGAATGATGGGCTATGAAAACTTTTCAAGACGTCATTCTTACCCTGCAGCAATACTGGGCCGACAAGGGCTGCGCCCTACTGCAACCCATCGACCTTGAGGTGGGTGCAGGCACTTCTCATACGGCCACATTTTTACGGGCGTTGGGCCCCGAACCCTGGCGTGCCGCCTATGTGCAGCCCTCGCGGCGCCCCAAAGATGGCCGGTACGGAGAGAACCCCAACCGTCTGCAGCACTACTACCAGTACCAGGTGGTGCTCAAGCCCTCCCCACCCAATATCCTCGACCTCTACCTCGGATCGTTAAAGGCCCTGGGCG
>CAZKWK010000102.1:0-7660 GCA_964556335.1 uncultured Bordetella sp.
CCCCACCGGAGCCGCCGCCAGCAGCAGCCCCAGCCGCGAATGCGAAGGGAGGCCCGGCGCCCGCAACAAACACGAAGGCAGCACCGGCTCCAGCAAGCGGTGTGCCCCCTGCAGCAGGCCCACGTCCTCCCGCGACCGCACCCACTACAGGGGCGAAATAAACGACTCGATGATCCGGCAGGTCTCGGCCGAGTAGGGCACTGGGTGCTCGGCCCCGGCGATCTCCACGATCTTGGTTCGTGGGTTACACGATGTGAGCCGTTGGGCAACTGCCTGATTCACGATTTCGCTCTTCTCGCCTTTCAAAATCAGCAGCGGTAACTCGACCTTCGAGAAGGTATCGCTAAAGTCCACGCCACTGAGGGTGGTCTCATGCGGTAGATCGAGATGTCCAGGCTGCTGTACCGCGCGAATCAGGCGATGGTCCACATGGAGTTCCGCGGCGAGCTCTCGTACGTTTGGAAAGAGCCCCGCGCCCTTTGTTGCGCCATGAATGCCACTCATAAGCCCCACAATTCCAGTCCAGGGCAGCAGGCAGCCCACATCATTGAGCACGACCGAACGTAGCCCTGAGGGTCGCAACTCGGCCAGGAAAAGTGCGAGCAGCCCGCCCATACTGGTACCGAGCAGATGAATTCCTGGGGACGATGGAGGACGCTCCCGAAAGAGTCCTAGCCCCGGTCGCGAGGGGGCGCCTGCCAGAACCCGTCCCTGGGCAAAGGCATAGACGAGGCCGAGATCACGCAGATAGGTACTCATGCGGTAGTCATTGGCATGGGCCACTGCCCCACTGTCCCCACGTCCAGGCCAGTCGAAGGTAATGATCCGTATCTTTCCAGAGAGATGGGTCACCAGGCCCTCAAAGCTCCTACGCGTCTCCAAGATTCCCGGCAACGCGACGATCGTCTGGCTGGCATGGTCTGGCCCGAAGACCTGACCCACGAGACTGCGTGGCTCGGGCTCTCCGGGTACGACCAGAGAGAACATCTCCCCGCGTGTGGTCTCAGAAGATACGGGGTCGGTCACTGGCGACAGGCCGAGGGGACAGGGGCAGGCATAGAGACTTACATGCCAGGCCGGGCCGCCGACACCACACTCGCGCCAAGCAGATCGAGGAGCATGTCCTGCGATGCCTTACGTGCCGCGCCCTGACGCCGCCGCACCGCATAGCTGCCATCGGAGCGCATGGCCCAGGCAGACGTATTGTCAGAGAGATGCACCTTCAACCCCTCTTGGATGACACGCCGCTTCAGTGCCTTATCCAGGATGGGAAACGCAATCTCCACACGCCGAAAGAAGTTGCGATCCATCCAGTCGGCGCTCGAGAGATAGACCTCTTCGGCGCCCTCGTTACGAAAGTAATAAATGCGACTGTGTTCCAGAAACCGCCCGATAGTGGATCGGACCCGAATATTTTCCGAAAGCCCAGGTACCCCCGGGCGCAGCATACAGACGCCGCGCACAACAAGATCGACCTTTACCCCGGCTGCACTGGCCTCATAGAGGGCGTCGATGGCCTCGAGCTCCACCAGCGAATTCATTTTCGCCATGATGACTGCTCGCCCCCCTTTGCGCGCGATTGCTGCCTCCCGCTTAATCGCCTTCATGACATTGGCATGCAGGGTAAAGGGCGACTGCCAGAGGCGTCGCATAGGCCGGGCCTTACCCAGACCAGTGAGTTGATGAAAGACCTCGTGCACATCGGCGCAGACGGCGGGGTCGGCCGTAAAGAGGCCAAAATCGGTATAGAGCCTTGCCGTGCGGGGATGGTAGTTGCCTGTGCCCAGGTGTACATAGCGCTTGAGTCCTGACTTCTCGCGGCGCACGACGAGGCACATCTTCGCGTGGGTCTTCTTGCCCACCACGCCGAAGACCACATGGGCACCCACATTCTCAAGCCGAGAGGCCCAGTTGATATTGGTCTCCTCGTCAAAACGCGCCATGAGTTCCACCACTGCGGTGACCTCTTTGCCCGAACGGGCCGCCTCAATGAGGGACTCCATGAGTTCTGAGGTCTGACCCGTGCGGTAGATCGTCATGCTAATGGCCACCACCGCCGGGTCGCGGGCAGCTGTCTGAATAAAATCGGTCACCGAGGAAAACGACTCGTAGGGATGATGGACCAAGACATCGGCCGCCTGCACCGCCTGGAAGGGGTCGGTTGACTGCAGGGGGCGGGGATAGGCCGGCACGATCGGGTCGAATTTTAATGAGGACAGGTCAACGAGATCGGGCAGGGCCATCATGCGCACGAGATTCACCGGCCCATTCACCCGATAACAGTCGTGCTCCTCAAGTCCGTGTTCGTTTAAGAGTCGCTGTACCACGGCTTCTGGCATGGTGTCTGAGACCTCGAGCCGCACCGCATCGCCAAATTGACGCTGGGAGAGTTCCCCCTTGAGCGCCTCTCTCAGGTCGGTAACCTCTTCATCATCGACAAAGAGATCGCTGTTTCGTGTCACACGGAATTGATAGATGCCCGAGACGTGCATGCCAGGAAAGAGCTCTTGCACGCTGTTCTGCACGACCGAGCCCAGCATCATGAATCCATGGGGATAGCCCGACACTTTCTCTGGTACCCGTGCGATACGGGCTAGGATGCGTGGGGCCTGTAACACGGCGAGGTTGCTGCTGCGGCCAAAAGAATCTTTCCCCTCCAGGGTGACCACAAAGTTCAGGCTCTTATTGAGCGTGCGCGGAAAGGGATGGGAGGGGTTCAGACCAATAGGGGTCAAAACTGGCATCACCTCCTTTAAGAAGTAGTCATGGGCCCATTTCTTCTGCTCGTCTGTGAGGCTCGCCGAGAAGTGGACCATGACCCCATAGGAGGCAAGCGCGGGCAAGATCTCTCCGTTGAGCAAATCGTATTGCCGGTGCACAAGCTTCTGCACGCGAGCGCTCAGGCGCCGCAGCGTCTCCGCGGTCGACAGGCCGTCAGGCTCCGGCAACTCTCCGGCCCCCTGGCGAATCTTCGCCTTCAGCCCTGAGACGCGAATCTCAAAGAGCTCATCAAGATTGTTCGAAACAATGCAGACATAGCGTAGACGCTCGAGCAGTGGTACCTCGGCATCCTGCGCCATGGCGAGAACGCGCTCATTAAAGGCCAGAAGGCTGAGCTCGCGGCTGATGTATCGCTCTCTTCCTACAAGAGGATCGGAGCTCAACAGAGAATTTTTTGCGCGCGCCATAGTCTTTAGTGTAGCGGCGCTTATAATGCCGCGCATGGCGGCCGCTCCATTAAAAGAATTCGAAGATCCAGAGCTTGTTGCAGCGGTAGACCTTGGCTCAAACTCCTTTCATCTGCTGGTAGGTCGCGTCGTGCAGACGCCCGTGGGGCCGCAGATCTCTCCGATCGATAGTCTCAAAGATGCGGTTCGTCTCGCCTCGGGCCTATCGGCGGATAAACGTCTTGATCCCGCCTCCCAGGCGCGGGCTGTATTGGCCCTCCAAAGGTTCGGCGAAAGACTTCGGCTTTTTCATCCTCAGCGCGTTCGTGCAGTCGCCACCAACACCTTTCGGGTGGCGAAGAATGGGGCCTCGTTTCTCAAGACCTGTGAGGCCGCACTTGGCTTTCCCATCGAGGTCATCGCGGGTAAAGAGGAAGCCAGGCTAATTTACAACGGGGTGGCCCATACCCTGGCGGCCGATGGTCGCCGTCGATTGGTGATCGATATCGGCGGTGGCTCTACAGAAATGATCATCGGCACGGACTACCAACCAGAGCTTCTGGAGAGCGTCTTTATCGGGTGTATTCGCTTCACACGCGAGTTCTTTCCAGAGGGCCAGGTGAGCCGAAGCGGTTTTCGTGAGGCCGTCCTGGCGGCGCGCAAAGAGATTCAGGTGGTCTCGGGGCCTTTTCGATCACTGAGCTGGGAGATGGCGGTGGGGTCGAGTGGCACCGCCCGCGCCATTGCCGATGTGGTGGCGGCCCTAGGAGACCGAAGCTATGGCATTACGCTGCCTGGCATGGAGGAAATCCGTGCACGACTCGTAAAGGCGGGGCGTGTCGAGCAGGCTGATCTGCCAGGAATTAAGCCGGATCGCATGCCCGTGTTTGTGGGCGGACTCGCGATCATGACTGCCCTCTTTGAAGAACTTGAAATTGATCGCATGCAGTACTCTGACGGCGCCCTGCGCCTGGGCGTGCTGTACGACGTCTTGGGGCGCGCGCGCCATGACGATATGCGCGTCTACACGGTGGAGCAGTTTGTTAAGCGCTACGCCGTCGATACGGCCCAGGCACAGCGGGTCTCAGACCTAGCGCTTGCCCTCTGGGGGCAAATCGCCCTGGGCAGCCAGGAAGAGCGCCAGGATATGGCACAGCTGATCAACTGGTCCGCCCAGCTGCTCGAGGTGGGCCATTCGATTTCGCACAACAGCTATCACAAGCATTCCGCCTACATCGTGTCGCAGTCTGACATGCCAGGCTTCTCACGCAGAGACCAGCAGGTGATGTCTGGGCTGGTTCTCGGCCATGTGGGGAAACTTGGCAAAGTGCAGCCGCTCTTCGTAGACCGGTTTCAACGACTTGCGCTCATCTGCCTGCGGCTTGCAGCCATTTTCTACAGAAGTCGCGCATCGGCCCAACTACCCACCGTGCGGCTCCAAACCACCAGTAAAGGGGTCGCCTTGACCCTAGACGCAGACTGGCTCGAGCACCACCCGCTCACCCGTTTCACGCTTGCACAGGAGCAGGCGGAATGGGCGAAGATGAACCTTCTACTCGAGATCCAAGGAGAGGCCACAGACTTTGCGAAGTCGGCGAAGTCCCGATAGAATGCGGGTCTTGCTGATTAAGGCCTCTCTTAAACGCTTTGTGGTGTGTTTTGCGGGGAGAGTCCTGAGTAATTCCGCAGGCGCGTAGCTCAGCTGGTTAGAGCACCACCTTGACATGGTGGGGGTCGTTGGTTCGAGTCCAATCGCGCCTACCAACTCTTTCTCGTTCCCATGATTCGCATAACGCTCCCAGATAATTCTGTTCGTCAGTTCGACCATCCGGTAACCGTGGCCCAGGTGGCGGCAAGTATCGGAGCGGGGCTTGCCAAGGCAGCAATCGTGGGGCGGCTCGATGGCGCACTGGTCGATACCAGCACACTCATCGAACGCGATGCCCAACTCTCTATCGTTACCGACAAAGATCCCGAGGGGCTTGAGGTCATTCGCCATTCCACAGCGCATCTCATGGCCTATGCGGCACAGCAACTCTTCCCAGGTCTGCAGGTCACCATCGGCCCCGTGATCGACAACGGTTTTTATTACGACTTTTCCTACGAGCGGCCCCTCACGCCCGAAGATCTCGCGGCCATTGAGAGCCGTATGCAGGCCTTGGCCGCTAAAGATGAACCCGTCGTTCGCGAGGTCTGGGATCGTAACGAGGCCATTGCACTCTTTGAGGGGATGGGTGAGAAGTACAAGGCCGAGATCATTACCTCAATTCCTGAGGGCGAAAAGATTTCGCTCTACCGCGAGGGTGGTTTCGTAGACCTCTGTCGCGGGCCCCATGTGCCCTCTACCGGGAAACTCAAGGTCTTCAAGCTCATGAAGGTGGCGGGTGCCTATTGGCGTGGGGACCATCGCAACGAAATGTTGCAACGGGTCTATGGCACCGCCTGGGCCAAGAAAGACGATCTCGACGCCTACCTGCACCAGCTCGAGGAGGCCGAGAAACGCGATCACCGCAAACTCGGCAAAGCACTCGATCTCTTCCATGTGCAGGACAATGCGCCGGGCATGGTGTTTTGGCATCCCAAGGGATGGACCATCTGGCAGCAGGTCGAGCAATATCTACGGCAGGTCTACAAAGACGCTGGCTACCAGGAGATTCGCTGCCCCTCCATACTCGATCGCTCACTCTGGGAGAGGTCTGGCCACTGGGAGCACTATAAAGACAACATGTTCACCACGGCCTCAGAGAACCGCGACTATGCGCTCAAGCCCATGAACTGCCCGGGGCATGTGCAGGTCTACAACTCGGGGCTTCGCAGTTATCGCGATCTTCCCCTCCGCTATGGAGAGTTCGGCTCCTGTCATCGCAATGAGTCGTCTGGCAGCCTACACGGCCTCTTGCGGGTCCGGGGCTTCACCCAAGACGACGGGCACATCTTCTGTACAGAAGACCAGATTCAGTCTGAGGTGCAGGCCTTCACCGAAAAACTCCTTGCGGTGTACCACGACTTCGGATTCACCGATGTCATCTATCGCCTGTCCACCCGGCCCGCCAATCGGGTGGGGTCGGATGAAAGCTGGGACAAGGCCGAGCAGGCGCTTTCCCAGGCCCTTGACCGTGTCGGGGTAAAATGGGAATTGCTGCCCGGTGAGGGAGCCTTCTACGGGCCGAAGGTGGAATACAGCCTCAAAGACTCGTTGGGTCGGATCTGGCAGTGCGGCACCATTCAGGTGGATTTCAATATGCCGGTGCGCCTGGGCGCTGAATATGTGGCAGAAGACAATACGCGCCGGCATCCGGTCATGCTGCATCGGGCCATTGTGGGGTCGCTCGAGCGGTTTATTGGCATCCTCATTGAGAACCATGCGGGTGCCATGCCTGTATGGCTCTCGCCGGTTCAGGTGGTTGTGGCCTCGATTACTGAAAATCAGGCGGACTATGCGCAGACTGTCGTAAAAATGTTGCGCGATCAGGGTATTCGTGCCGAAGCAGATTTGCGAAACGACAAAATCTCTTATAAAATCCGTGAGTTAAGCCTTCAAAAAGTACCTTTTATTGCCGTTGTCGGCGAGAAAGAGAAAAACGCGGGGCAGGTTGCGCTACGTGCGCGCGGACGCGATGCGTCTGCCCCCGAGGCGCAAATGTTTTCGGTAGAAGATTTAGGTCGGTTTATTGCAGAACAGGTTTCCACCCGGGCATAAGTCGTAAATCGTAAGGCGCAGGGCCTGCGATGAAAGGCGTTTGGTATTTGTTGCGGGGTGGATTGAATACGAATTTGATGAGTGAGGTTGAATAATCGCTACAGAACGAACGCATCGCGTAAACGAAGAAATCACCGTTCCTGAGGTACGGCTTGTTGGGGTAGATAACGAGGCTATCGGCATCGTAAAGATCTCAGAAGCCCTACGACTCGCAGAAGAGGCAGAAGTCGATCTCGTAGAAATTGCCCCCCAGGCGGTTCCGGTTGTATGCAAGCTCATGGATTTTGGGAAGTTCAAGTACCAAGAACAAAAGCGGGCGCACGATGCAAAGCTGAAACAAAAGGTCATTCAGGTGAAAGAGGTTAAGTTTCGCCCTGGCACCGATGACAACGATTACCAGGTAAAGCTTCGAAACCTCACCCGATTTTTGGAAGAGGGTGATAAGGCAAAGATCACGATTCGGTTCCGCGGTCGAGAAATGGCCCACCAGGAGTTCGGTATGCGTATGCTCGAGCGGGTGAAAGAAGATCTCTTAGAGCTTGGTCAGGTAGAGCAGATGCCCAAGCTTGAGGGGCGCCAGATGGTCATGATCATGGCGCCCAAAAAGAAGAAGTAAATGATGTAAAAGCAGTAGAAGCACGCAGTGCAGTACCTAAAAGCAGTTGTGTTTTTACTCGGCCGCTAAGGGGCCTTAAGTGTTGGCACGGTGCCAGCCTCCTTTAGGGTTATATAAACAGGAGCATGTATGCCCAAGATGAAGACCAAGAAAGCCGCCGCAAAGCGGTTTATGGCT
>CAZKWK010000103.1:0-7640 GCA_964556335.1 uncultured Bordetella sp.
GTCACCCTGATTGCAATCATCTTCATATCGATCCAAATCCAAAGTACCGTACAAGCACTTCGGAGGCTTTACCGCGCTTTCCGGTGTTGACCTCGAGGTCAAGACAGGCGAGCGACTCGGGCTGATCGGCCCGAATGGATCGGGCAAGACCACACTCATTAATTGCATCTCGGGGTCCTTGTTTAACGATGAGGGTGCGATTCGTTTCAAGGGCCAACCCATTGGCAAACTGCCTGCCCACAAACGTACGCGCCTGGGGATTGCCCGCAGTTTTCAGATTCCACGACCATTCTCGAGCATGTCGATGCTTGAGAATTTGTTGGTTCCGCTCTCGTATGTCTCAGGTATTACCGGGGCTGAGGCCGAAGCGAAGGCCTACGAGATTCTCGAGGACATGGGCCTCAAGCAGAAGGCTCTCGTGCCCACGAATCAACTCTCCCAGGTCGAGTTGCGAAAAATGGAGCTGGCCCGAGCCATGGCGGCCCACCCCAGTCTGCTCATTTCAGACGAGGCCATGGCGGGCCTCTCTGGGGCCGAGGTCGACGAGGTACTGCAGATCCTCTTTGATATGAATAGCCGGGGCATCACGATCATCATGATCGAGCACATCATGCAGGCGGTCATGTCATTTTCTCAGCGGGTGGTCTGCCTCGATGCGGGTCAGATTATCTGCCAGGGCACGCCCAAAGAAGTCGTTGCCAACCCACATGTGCAGAGGGCCTATCTTGGGGATTAAGCTCGAAGTTGACGGCGTCCATGCCAGCTATGGCGCGGTAAAGGCGCTACAGGGGGTGAGTCTCTCGCTTGACGAGGGCAAAACCGTGGCGCTACTCGGTACCAACGGCAACGGCAAGAGCACGCTCATGAAATGCGTCATGGGCATGGTGCGCCCGACTCAGGGCACTATTAGGCTCACCATGGATGGTGTCTCACACGACCTCACAGCCCTCTCCACCCAAGAGATCGTGAACCTGGGGGTCGCCCTCGTTCCGGAGGGACGCCGCCTCTTTCCCAAGCTCACCGTAGAAGAAAACCTGCTGCTTGGGGCCTTCCGTGAAAAGGCCCGCGCCTCTATTCAGGAGAATCTCGACTTCTGCCTGACGGCGTTTCCGGTTCTTGCAGAGCGGAAAAACCAGCTGGCGGGTTCCATGTCAGGGGGGCAGCAGCAGATGTTGGCGATCGCGCGGGCCATTATGTCGTCGCCTCGCCTGTTGCTGGTGGACGAGCCCTCTGTGGGCCTCTCGCCGCTCCTCGTGTCGCAGACCATCACGAAGCTCAAAGAACTCAAAGATCAATACAACCTCACCGTGCTCATGGCCGAGCAGAACTTCAATCAGGCGATGCGTATTGCGGACTATGGCTACATCATTGTCCACGGGGAAATTGTCTTCCAGGGCGATGTGGGCACGCTCAAAGAGAATGCACTGGTCAAGAGCTTCTATCTTGGCGTGGCCACCGAGGCCACCGAGGGCTCGGCAGCCCACTAAGGCCCTGTCTCAGGTTTCTACGCAGCGTTTCAGGAGATCTCTATGACGACCCATCCACGTCGCGATAACGTCACCGCCATTCATTCGGCTAGCTGCTTTGTCTTTAGTGTTCCTGATCTCAAGGTGGCAGAAAAGTACTTCACTGCCTTTGGCCTGCGGGTTCAGGTTGATGCCGATCGTCTTCGGCTTTTTACCTATTTCTCCCCCCACTGCTGGGGGCAGATTTTTCAGGCAGGCACCCAAAAGAAGTTGGCCTATCTCACGCTTGGTGCTTATGCACAAGATATCGAGGCGCTGCGCGCCCAGGTGCAGGCGCAGGGCCATGCGCTGGTCGATCCCCATCCGATGGCTGACAATCCGTCGGGTTTTTGGGTACGTGATCCCGATGGCACCCTGCTGCAGATTGCCGTGACGGAGAAGGTCACACCCAACGAAAAGACGCCGGTACTAGGGCCCTTATACAAGCCCAACCCCATCGCAGTGCCTATTGGTCCGATGCGCGGGGAGATGCCCCAGGTGCGGCCCCTGCGTATGTCGCACCTGCTGATGTTTACTACAGACGTGCCCCGGTCTGTCGCCTTCTATGAGAAGGCCTTGGGCCTGCGTCTGTCCGATAAGTCGGCCGACATTATTGCCTTCATGCATGGCGCCCACTCCAGTGATCACCACCTTCTCGCCTTTGCGAAATCCAGTGGCCCTGGCCTGCACCACACCAGCTGGACAGTCGAGCGCCTCGACCATGTGGGTCTGGGCATGGACCAGATGATGGCTGCGGGGCATACCCGTGGCTGGGGTGTGGGTCGCCATGTGATCGGATCGAACTATTTCTATTACGTACAAGACCCGTGGGGCAGCTTCACCGAGTACTCTTTTGACATAGACTTTGTCGGCGTGGACACCAACTGGCCCGCACAAGATTATCCGCCCGAGAATTCACTCTACCTCTGGGGCCCGTCTGTACCCGAGGACTTCATCCGCAACCGCGAGGTTGAGACCGAACCCGCATAAATTCACTGGAGTAACCACGATGCGTTTTCTTAATTTTCTGCATGCTGATGGCACCACCCGATTAGGCGTCTTGAAAGACGGGGGTCTCATTGATCTCAGCGTGAAGGGATTCCCCACGAGTCTTGATGGACTCCTACAAACGGGGTCCGCGCTCATGGATGTGCTGATTGCCGACTGGCCCAATCTCTCACCGAATGCCTCGCTTGAGGGGCTGCATTGGTTGCCCCCTATTCTTAAGCCCGCTAAAGCGATCGCGGTGGGCCTGAACTATGTGGACCACGCGGCAGAGAGCCCCTACAAAGATCCCCCAAAGTATCCCGTGCTGTTTCACCGGTTTCCGTCCTCCTGGGTGGGGCACGGTCAGCCCATCGTGCGCCCCAAGGTATCGACCGAGTTTGACTACGAGGGAGAGATTGCCGTCATCATTGGTAAGGGCGGGCGGCATATCCCGAAGTCCGAGGCCCTCGCCCATGTGGCGGGCTACTCACTCTTTAACGATGGCTCAATTCGTGACTACCAGTTCAAATCCACCCAGTGGATGATTGGCAAAAACTTCGATGCCTCCGCAAGCTTTGGCCCCTGGATGGTTACCGCCGACGAACTGCCCATGGGCGCTGTAGGCCTGCAACTCAAGACCCGACTCAATGGTCAGGTGGTGCAAGACGCCAATACCCGCGACATGATTTTCGATGTGGCCACTCTGGTCAGCATCTGTTCCGAAATCTTCGCGCTGGTTCCGGGTGATGTGATTATTTCCGGAACACCGGCTGGCGTTGGGTTTGCTCGCAAGCCCCCGCTCTTTATGAAGCAGGGAGATACGGTGGAGGTCGATGTGCCGGAGATTGGGCTGCTGTCAAACCCTGTGATCGACGAAAAGTAAAAACCTGCGGGGGCTGCTACTGCTAGGGTCGGGTGCGCTCTTCGAGCCACTCGATCCAGTGCACCACCCGCACCGAGGTGCCGGTCTGCAGGTGGCCGATGCATCCTACATTGGCAGAGAGAATGATTTCGGGGTCGCCTGCGGTTAAGGCCTCGATCTTCTGCGTCTTCAAGGCCTGGGCAAGCGCAGGCTGCAGCACCGAGTAGGTGCCTGCGGACCCGCAGCAGAGGTGGCTATCGGCAACAGGCTGCGGGGCCACACCCAGAGACCGAAGAAACGACTCGACCGCACCCCGAATCTTCAAGCCGTGTTGCTGGGTGCAGGGCGGGTGATAGGCCACTTTCGCATCGGCCTGCTTTGCAGCGATGGCTGGGGCGCGTTGCTGAATTTCGGCCAGCATCGGTCCGAGAATCTCAATGGGGTCGCGCGCCAAGTCCGAAATACGACGCGCCTTTTCGGCGTACTCGGGCTCTTGTGCCAGTAGACGACCATAGTCCTTTACCATCACGGCGCAGCCCGATGCATTCACCACAATCGCCTCAATCTCCCGAGAAGCGACCATCGGCCACCAGGCATCAATGTTTCGCCGTACTTCCGCCAGGGCCCCATGACCATCGGCAAGATGGTGACGCACCGCCCCGCAACAGCCCGAGCCCTCGGGGACCAGACTCTCGATCCCGAGCCGATCGAAGACCACCGCGGTGGCGATATCGATATTGGGCAATAGTGCAGGCTGCACGCATCCCCGTGGCAGCAAGACCTTGCGGGAATGACGGCCTGAGGGCCAGCGCAGCCTGCTCGGGGCTACCGCGGGAAGCTTCTGCGACAGGGCGGCGGGTAGCAGCGGACGTACGGCCCTGCCAAGACGCGCTGCGGCGCCAAACCAGGGGGAAGTGAGCCCCTCGCGCAGCAGTCCCCGAACGATACGTTGACCCCATGGACGCGATACTTTTTCATCGACCATCTCTCGGCCGAGATCTACGAGCCGTCCATATTCCACCCCCGACGGACAGGTCGTTTCGCAGTTACGACAGGTGAGGCACCGATCCAGGTGCAGCTGGGTCTCCCGCGAAATGGGGTCGCCCTCCAGCATCTGTTTCATCATGTAGATGCGCCCGCGGGGACCATCGCGTTCGTCACCGAGCAGCTGGTAGGTGGGGCAGGTGGCCGTGCAGAACCCGCAGTGCACGCAGCGGCGAATAATATCGGCCGCCTCATGGGCTTTGGGGTCTTGCTGGGCGAGGTCGGAGAGGGTGATTTCCATGCGGTCTCGGGGATACGGAAGGGGTCAGAGCCCCGCGACAAGGCGGCCTGGATTAAACAGACGGTGGGGATCAAGCTCCGCCTTAATTCTCTGATGCAGGCCATGCAATACGGGGGAGAGCGGTGACAGGCAACCTTCACGACGCCGATCCTCTGTTGAGCCCAGATAGAGACTTGCATGGCCGCCCACCGAGGTCGCCACCGATCGCACCTCCGCGGCAGGCGCGTCTGTCCAGAGCCAACGAAGGGCCCCACCCCATTCCAGGAGGCAGGCCCCTGCCAGTCTGAGATCTGGCGTCTGGGCAGGCACCGATAGGCGCCAGAGGCGCCGCCCCGGATCTTCTTGGGGGACATGGAAAAACCCATGCGTTTGATCCCGTAGCGCCGTCCAGAAGGCATCTGCCTGGTCGTCGGACAATCGCGTGGCCGCATAGGAGGATTCAAACCGTTGAACCGCTGCGTTGACCGCCGCGACCGCGCCAGCAAAACGCACCATGAGTGCGCCCTGGTCGCCCTCGCTTTGCGGACTGGCTGCATCCGCCACCCAAGCGGTGGCCGAGGCGGGCAGCGGCTCGGAGAGCCACTGGTCGGCCCAGCCGATACTCTTGCCGCGTGGGCAGGCGATTTGCACCGTGCAGCGAGCAGCAGGCTCGGGCAGTACTTTGAGCGAGACTTCTAAGATAAGGCCCAGGATGCCCATGGCCCCGGTGTGAAGCCGAGACATGTCGTAGCCCGCTACGTTTTTCATCACCGTGCCCCCAAACCGCATCAGGGCCCCGTCGCCGTTCATGACGCTGAGCCCCAACACATAGTCTTTGCAAGGTCCCGCGGCCAAGCGTCCCGGGCCGGAGAGACCCGTGGCCACCATGCCGCCCACGGTGCCCCGGCCACCAAACCGCGGCGGTTCAAAGGCCAGCCGCTGCTGCCGTTCCGCCAATACGGCCTCAAGCTCTACAAGGGGGGTGCCCGCCCGTGCCACGACCACGAGCTCGCTCGGGTCGTAGGCCACCACGCCGGCATACTCTTGGGTGGACAACGCGGGCAGAGCCGGATCGATGGGCTGACCATAAAAGGCCTTGCTCCCATGCCCCTGAATCTGCAGGGCCCGCTGCCGACGGCGGGCGTCGTCGATCAGGCCGGCGGTCTTCGTGCGCCATGCCTCGGCCTGCGCCTCTGTCAGTGCATAGGTCTGCATCAGAAGCGTTCGAGCTCGGGAAATCGCAGTACACCGCTCTGCACATGCATCCGCCCGTACTCGGCGCAGCGATGCAGGGTGGGAATGGTCTTGCCCGGATTGAGCAGGCCTTCTGGATCGAAGGCCCGCTTCACGGCGAGGAAGGCCAGGCGTTCGTCTTGGGAGAACTGCACGCACATGGAGTTGATCTTCTCCAGGCCCACGCCATGCTCGCCGGTAATCGTGCCGCCGAACTCCACGCAGGTCTCCAGAATCTCGGCGCCGAATTTTTCGGTGGCCTCGAATTCACCGGGCTTAGCAGCGTCAAAGAGAATGAGCGGGTGCAGATTGCCATCGCCAGCATGAAACACATTCAGGCAACGCAGCCCATACTTCTTCTCGAGCGCAGCAATTTTTCTTAGCATCTCGCCGAGTCTGCGCCGCGGAATCGTGCCATCGATGCAGTAATAGTCTGCGGAGATACGGCCGGAGGCCGGAAAGGCATTCTTGCGCCCCGACCAGAAGCGAAGCCGCTCGGCCTCCGATGCGGAGACGGTGAGCTCTGTGGCACCGCTCTGCGAAAGCACCGCCTTCATGCGGCCAATCTCTTCTTCAACTTCCTCTGGTGTTCCGTCTGACTCGCAGAGCAGAATGGCAGCCGCCTTGAGGTCATAGCCTGCGTGCACAAACTCTTCCACGGCCGCGGTCATGGGCTTATCCATCATCTCAAGCCCAGCGGGAATGATGCCCGCCCCGATCAGATCAGCCACAGCCTGCCCGGCCTTCTCGACATCATCGAAGGAGGCCATGACCACTCGGGCCAAGGCTGGCTTGGGGATAAGCTTGACCGTGACTTCTGTAACCACCGCTAGCATGCCTTCTGAACCAATCAGAAGCGAGAGCAGGTCCAGCCCTGGGCTGTCAAAGGCCTCACTACCGAAGACCACCGGCTCCCCCGCAATGGTGAGACCGCGGACCTGCAGAATGTTGTGCACCGTGAGCCCGTACTTCAGGCAGTGCACGCCGCCCGAATTCTCGGCCACATTGCCCCCGATGGAGCAGGCAATCTGTGAGGAGGGATCGGGTGCGTAGTACAGCCCATAGGGGGCGGCCGCCTCGCTAATGGCTAGGTTTCGCACCCCCGGCTGCACCCGAGCCCGGCGGGCCTGCGGCTCGATGGCCAGAATTTGTCGTAGCCGCGCCGTGGAGAGCACGACGCCACCGCGGTGGGGGGTGGCGCCACCGGAGAGGCCCGTTCCGGCGCCCCGGGGCACCACCGGAATCTCCAGTGCTGAGCAGATCTTTAGCACCTCGGCGACCTGCGCCTCGGTACGGGGCAGGGCCACCGCCGCAGGAAGCCGCCGATAGCCGCTCAGGCCATCACACTCGTACGGCTTTAGGGGTTCTTCATCAAATACCAGGCAGTCTGCAGGCAGCCGTGCCGAGAGGGCCTTGACAAGGCGTTGATGTTTTTCGGGTAACAGGGGCTGGGTCGTATCGTCGAAGCGGAGTTCGCCGAGTCGCCAAGACGGGGTGGGTGCGTTCATCTCGCTATTCTAGGTTCAAAGTCCCCAGAAAAAGTCTGTTCACCTCGCTACCGGAGGAGATAGACTCACCGATTATGGGGCACCGACTCTCACGCATTACCACCCGAACCGGAGATGACGGCAGCTCGGGTATGGCTGATGGATCACGTCTGCCGAAAGACCACGCCCGATTTGTCTGCATGGGCGATGTGGATGAACTCAATAGCCATCTGGGGCTCCTGCGGGCCCGTCTGGCGCCGCTCGCGCAGAACCTGCCCGCACTCTCCCAGATTGACACGATG
>CAZKWK010000104.1:0-1553 GCA_964556335.1 uncultured Bordetella sp.
ACCGTATATACAACGTCTCCAGAGGCGGCGTCGATCAGGAAAATGTCATAGTAGCCAAAAGACTCAAGCGCCTGCCGGAACAGCGGGTGATACATGGCGTGAGCCGAGAAATAAGTGGCGCTCACCCCGGGCACGCTATCGAGCTTGTGTTTCTGGCCCAGTGGGTTCTCGTTCCTGGCGATGAACAAGGATTGCAGCAGGGTGCCCTCGGGCGAAAGCGACGTTGCCCACTGGCTGGTGTCGATGGGTTGCGACCAGCGCCGCTCATATTCGGCACCGAACTGCTCGCGGTAGAAGTCCTGCACGCCGCTGAGGTGCTCCGGAAGCGAGGCCAGCGCCTCGGGTTGCTCGGTCGTGAGGCTGCGAAAACCTTCCGCAAATGTGGATGCAGCCTGCTGGGTGAAGCCGACGGATGCCAGAAACTTGAGTTCAGCCTGCCGGTTTGCAAAATACTGTCTGAGTTCAGTGACGCGCGCCTCACGCAGGCCGATGAGGGTTTGAGTAGCACTTTGCTCAAGGGCTTCTGCGGCAAGTCTGGTGGATTGTTGACTCACCAATGCCAAGGGCAGGACACCCACCAGCAGGAAAGCCACGACAAGTTTGACCCACATGGGGCGGTTGTGAACGAGTGCAGTGATCATCGAAGTAATCTCAAGCCAGACGGGTAAAGGTATTCTGATTCCATTCAGATAATAAATGCTTCAAGCGTAGCACAGGCTCAGGCCCTTGTGATGGGTAGGCGCACCGTGACACAGGTGCCTGCGAGTGGGGTTGAGTCCATCGTTATCGTGCCCCCGTGACGGGCGATGACATCGCGCGCCATCGGCAGGCCCAGGCCGGCACCACGCCCTACGGCCTTGGTGGTGTAGAAAGGGTCGAAAACCTTGTCGAGTTTGTCGGCAGGAATACCGACACCGTTGTCCTCAATCATGATCACGCACTGGCCGTTTTCATTTGCGCTAAACATCCGTAGCATGCAGGTCCGCGTGTTGTCGTTGGAGACAGCATCCTCCATTGCATGCACGGCATTGCCCAGCAGTGCAAGAAAGACCTGTTGTACTTCCGCCACGGCACACTCGACCGGATCTCGGAAGCTGAATTCAGCCGTTACCCGGACAGGATTCCTGAGGCTTGGCGTCAGCATTTGCCATGCATATTCCAGTGTGGCAATGATGTCAGTTGCCTGCATGCCCACATCCCCCTCGGGATGGTCAGCACGCAATTGTTTCACCACCCGTTCGATACGCGCAACGCCTTCGCGGGCGACTGCATGGGCGCTTTCCAGTTTTGCGAAGCGCTCGTCGAAGGCTTTCTGTATGTCAGCATCGGCATCTTCAGCGAGGAGGTCTGCGACGAATCGTCTGAATTCGTCGACATAAGCTGCAGCATTCTGGACGCTGGCTGAGACGAAATTGGCAGGGTTGTTGATTTCGTGCGCCATGCCAGCAGTGAAAACGCCCAAGGCGGCCATTTTTTCCGATGCAATCAGTTTTTGCTGGGTGGAGACCAGTTCCTCGGTCCGAGCCTTGACGTCTGCTTCAAGTTTGCGGCTG
>CAZKWK010000104.1:1563-3465 GCA_964556335.1 uncultured Bordetella sp.
GGGCTGTATTCTTCAATGGTGCGTAGCGTGATTTGCTGCTGCGCCATGGCAATCGTTTTTTGCTCGACCGCCTCACGCTCTGCAGTATTTTTTTCATTGCGGATTTGGCGCATACGTTGGGCCAGTGCGATAGACAGCATGACAGCTTCGATGCAGGAGCCGATTTCCATGCTGCGCGGCCAGTAAGGCAGGATGCCGAATACCCCCATCTGGAAGATCAGTGAACCGAGCAGGAACCAGACGAATCCTAACAGGTAGAAGACTGCTGATCTATCACCGCGCAGGGCATTGCGTGCCCCGACCCAAAGGAAGACATTGCATACGAGAAAGCCGTTGGCAACACAGAAAAATGTCCACGCCCGATCACTAACGGTAGACGAAAGCAGGGCAACAGCGGCGAGTCCGATCGATCCGTATACCGTACTATTGACCAGCCTACTGCGCTCACGGAGAAATTCCCGCGAAAACAGGCATAGCAGGGGCACCATGAGACTCACGCCAAGTATCATGGCGGCATACGAGGGGGTTGGGGCAAAATCGAACACGAAGCGGTCCGTCATCCCGCTGATGGAATTGTTGCCTACAAACACGGCACTCATTGCCAGGACGTAATAAAGATGTGATTTTTCGCGTAAGGCGGCATAGACGAACAGGTTGTAAAGTATCATCGCGCCAGCCACGCCGATGTAGAGCATATGCATCATGCATTGCACGAGGTCGCGTTGGATGAGTGAGTCTCTCGTGGCAAGATTTTGTGTCAAGGCGACGCCATAATCCGATGCGACGCGTGTATAGATCTCGACAGGAATGCCCTTGGGTAAATCGAGTGCGTAGGCAAAGCCGATGACCGGGGCATGGTGTTCTCCGCGAGGTCGGGCCGTGCCCCCTTGCCGGTGAATGACGCTCCCGTCCGGGTAGATCGCACAGACATCCAGTTCGACGGTCTTGACCTCGGAATGTTCGAACATCCACTCGCGCTGGTCGGTGTCGTTGATCACGGTCAGGCGTGACCAGACGGCTGCGGACGTGAGGCCCCAACTCGGGATATCGCGCCCGCTGGTGTCCCAGCGCGGATCTTCGGTCTCCAGTCTGCGGATATCGTCGATACCGAGCGAGCGATCATCGTCCTTGAAAAACCACTGATGACGACCGAGGGCAACAGGATCTGTCGCTGGCGTGAGTCGCAGGGCTCCGGTGGCAGTCTGTGGGGCGGCCATGACCATGCCGGGCAGACTGGCGATCAGTGTTGCCCACGCCAGCATGATAACTGCCAGCATCACCGATCGCGTAAAATGAACAGTGGACCGGAACATGTCGGCAGGGGCGTTGCGCATGAGTGGGCTCGGCAGTAGTGTATCCCGGAAGTATAGCCAAGCCTCGCGCCGCAGTTGTCCCCAGTGCGTTCGCATGGTCGTTACAGTCAAGCGTGTTTGCAGGTGCGGAGCGGATTGGCTTGAGCTAGGATGATGCGTCTCTTCAGGAGTCTGCCATGTCCTTGCCATCACCCGAGTCTTTTGCCTCCAGCCCCAGTCCTTTTGCCGAATGGTTTGGCCTTCGCATCGTCCGTGTCGATGCCGAATCGGCTGAGGTGAGGCTGCAGGTTCAGCCGCATCATCTCAACAAGTTCGGTAATGCACACGGTGGTGTCTGCCTCAGTATTGCAGATCACGCATGTGGGGCTTTGCTGTCTGCGATTGCAGCTGATGAGTTTTATGCGACGGTGACGCTGACGTCGGCGTTTTTTGCGCCTGTCACCACTGGCGAAGCGATCGCCATCGCAACGCTTGCATCACGTAGTCGCAGCCTCGCACACATCGAAGCCAGTATTTTTCAGCAAGACAAACTCTTGTTCAAGGCGAGCGGCACGTTTGCGATCCGGCCCAAGCGCTGATTCAGGGTGTC
>CAZKWK010000104.1:3475-6017 GCA_964556335.1 uncultured Bordetella sp.
TCCGCAGGAAATCCGCAACAGCGGCCAGAAACTGCTCCGGCACCTCGGCAAAGGCCGCATGGCCGCAGGGCATAATGATTTTTTTTGCGGTGGGCATACAGTCTGATGCCACCTCACCGTCTTTTTTGGCCGGAATCACCGGGTCGTGAGCACCGAAGACCAGCAGTGTTGGCGCGATGATTTGCGCGGCCACGCTCCGCAAATCATTGTCTGCAGAACCAAATCCGCGCCACAGGGCACGATTCACAGTCAACCGCTCCGGGGTCGATTGCAGGGCGCCGGCACGTTCCAGCATCGACCGGCTCCACGGTGTGTGATGCTTTAGATACAAGCCTGCAAACACACGCGGTGGAATCGATAGCTTGCTTCCCTGCAGCCGGCAGAATCCCCTGCTCAGGGCGTTGTGAGGGGTGAATCCACCCGGCGATACGAGCACCAGGGCGCTGACCTTTTCGGGCATGGTGGCCGCCAGGCGCGCCGCCACGTTCCCCCCCACGGAATTGCCAATGAAGGCTGCGCGCGGGATAGCCAGCGCTTCCATGAACGAGGTCAGGACATTCCGGTAAAGCGGTATGGAGGTTGACTCCGCCGGCGATGGAACATCCGAGTTCCCATAGCCGGGCCAGTCCAGTGCGAGGACGCGGAATTTTTTTGCAAGCGCAGGAATCACAGCCTCGAAATCGCGGCTGTCTCCTGGATTTGCATGCAGCAGGATCAGCGGTTCACCATCACCGGTGTCGGTATAGTGCAGTTTGCCGGCCGGCAAGGTCAGAAATGGCATGGGTTCATTGGCTCCCCGAGAGTCCGGCAATCACACGTTTCACCAGTCCATCCACCAGGTTCGTGGTATCCCCGCTTGCGGCAGTGACGCGACCCACTCGCAGCGCGGTGGCGCCATGCATCGTGCTCCACGCAAACAACAGGTCATCCGCTGAGGGGGAACGCTGGATCAGACGGTGCTGGTGAAGCCCCGACAGTGCGACATGCAGGTAATCATGGCTGGTGGGACCCTCCTTGACGGCGTCCCGAAAACTGGCGGCTTGCGAGCCGAACATCAGTCGCCATAACGCCGTATGTGTGTCCGCGAATCTGACATAGGCTGCCCCGAGGTTGAGCATGCGCTGAATGGCATCTGTCGCGTCACAGGGAGCAGTTTGCAGGTCGAAGCCTTCTGCAAACGACTCTCTCAGCATCCCGAAGCCGACTTGTGCCAGCGTATGCATCAGGGCATCACGGTTCTCGAAGTGCCGGTAGACGGCCGCCGCTGACACGCCTGCCCCGGCTGCCAACTCGCGCAGGGACAGGTGCTCGGGATCCGGCGACTGCATGGCCAGATCGAGCAGGGTTCGGCGCAGATCACCGTGGTGGTAACGGGGAGGCGAGGAGGTTTTCATGACCCATGTTAACGCCGTTTACATTGGGGGTGCAAGCCTGCTATGTTAACGATGTAAACATTGGGTGGAGGCGCGCAAGATGAGCAGGTTCGGGGCAAAGACATCAAGACACATCAATACACCCCTGGGGCGCCTGGTGGCGCATGAACTTTCGGCACGGGAAGGTGCCGAACCATCGGCTCCTGTGGTGGTATTGTGGCCCTCCATTCTCGCCGACCACTGGATGTACGAGGCCTTCATCGAGGCATGGTCGCCCGCTTTCCGTATTCTGCTGGTCGATGGCCCCGGGCATGGGGCAAGCGGTGCGGCGTCGCGGGATTTCCGGCTGATTGAGTGCGCTGAAGCGCAGGCGGCTGTGCTCGATGCACTGAACGTGAAAGCCCCTGTGATCGCCATGGGAACATCCTGGGGTGGTCTGGTGGCGGCCGAGTTCGCGCTCGCATACCCCGAACGGACGGCGGCGCTGGTCATGCTGAATGCCCCCGTCTTTGCCAGTGAGCGCAATGCCATGCAGCGTTTCGTTGTGTGGGGTGCCCGTTGGCTGCACAAGACGAACCTGTATGCTGACGGTGTCGCGGGGGCGTTTTTCCTGCCGGACAGCCGGCATCAGTATCCGGATTTTTTTGAGCACTTCAGGCAGCACCATCAGAAAACGACTGAAATGGCGAATGGTATCCAGCTCCAAGTCCAAAATCATGATGCTGCCCTTTCCCATTTTCATGGCCAGCTTCAGGGATTCTGCGAGGCGTTTTTTTTGAGATTCTGAAACTTCGATGCGATCTACAACAATTTCGATATCGTGCACCTTGTATCGATCGAGTTTCATTCCAAAGGTCATATCTTGTATCATACCGTCAACCCTTACTTTTAAGAAGCCCTGTTTGCGTATTTGCTCGAACAATTCGCGGTAGTGCCCCTTTCGTCCTTTAACTGCCGGCGCTAAAACAGCTATTTTACGATTTGCGAAATGCTCGAAGATGAGTTCCTGGATTTGCTGTTCGGTATACCGCACCATTTTTTCACCCGAAATGTAGGACCATGCTTCACCGGCACGTGCAAAGAGTAGCCTTAAGAAGTCATAAATCTCGGTAATGGTGCCAACGGTAGATCGTGGATTTTTTCCGGTTGTTTTTTGTTCAATTGAAATT
>CAZKWK010000104.1:6027-7519 GCA_964556335.1 uncultured Bordetella sp.
AGGACTTAGTCCTGTGATCCGGTCCACATCCGGTCGCTCCAAATTACCTAAGAATTGACGTGCATAGGCCGAAAAACTTTCGATATACCTGCGTTGGCCCTCTGCATAAACGGTATCAAATGCCAGCGATGACTTGCCACTTCCGCTTAAGCCCGTAATAACCACCAATTTATTTCGGGGTATATTTATATCTATGTTTTTAAGATTGTGCTCGCGCGCTCCTAAAATCTCGATATAGCGTTGTGAAACTTCCTTTTGATTTTTCATCGATTAGAACAAACCAAAAGTACTTAAATTGTTCGGTTTCCTAAGGATTTTTAACAGGAATGCTATCGTTCAGTTGCAGCACATCGACCTGTGTAGTTTCGGCTTCTTTAACTAATTGGTCGTACTGCAGTGCCGAAACAGAGGGAAGAAATAATTTATATGCAATTTTGTTTGGGTTAGATAATTTCTCGCCTTTTAACCAAGGATTATAAAATTTAAGCATTTTGTACGTGGTACCTTTTTCCTGAGCGTAATTAGGCAAGTTTGTGATGGTAGAATCTACGGTTACGTAGGAGCCGGGTAATGGTGGATAAAGGTCTTTTTTCCGGAGAACAAAACCGTATAAATACGGGCGCGAAATAATTTCTTTAACAGCGAGTATTCTAAAAACGTAGCGCGCGGTTTCATCGTTAAGCAATAAGTCGTAATACGATTTGGCTTTTTGCTGATTGATTTGCTTTTGAATGCCGGCCTGACCCATGTTAAAGGAGGCGGCCACGAGAGTCCAGTTTTTAAATTGGGTATAGGCTTCCTTAAAATATTTACAGGCGGCTTCAGTTGATTTAACTACATTGTAGCGTTCGTCGACGTCTTCATTGATAATGAGCCCGTAAGAGGTTGCAGTTGCGGGCATAAATTGCCAAAAACCTGCTGCACCTTTGGGCGATACATTTAAGGTAAATCCCGATTCAATGAGTGCTAAGTACTTAAAATCATCGGGTATATTATTCTTTTTTAAAATCTCAGAAATAATCGGAAACCAACGGTTGGCTCGTTTGGCCATTAAAACAGTTTGCGATTGGAAATAAGTGTTAACTAAAAATTCACGATCGATTCGTTCGCGTACTTCAATATCTTGGAGAGGCACCTGCTCCCCAGCAAAATTGAGATCATTAGGGATATTTACAGCATATATTTTGTATTTATTACGAAATGAATTTTGATATTCTATATCATCTTGATTTATTTTCCCATAAAAACTACAAAGACGAATAACTCCTAATAAGCAAAGTAAAATGCAGAAAGCAAAACCGGCCTTTAAGATGGGTTTTGTAATGCGGCTTTTTAAAGTTAATTTGGGTTTCACTTTTTAGCTTTATTTATACGAGTAGTTGCATATAAGCCCGCAAAGATAAGTATAAATAGAATTATGCCGCAAAGTGTGTAATTCGAATGCCATTGTTTAACATTGTTAAACACGAATATTGCCACAAACATGGCAGTA
>CAZKWK010000105.1:0-7482 GCA_964556335.1 uncultured Bordetella sp.
AAGACGCCAAATCGTGCGTAGTCTCGGAGGGTGGCATTAAATCCTCCGCCCGTCGCCTCTGCCATATCGGTCGGAGCAAGTAGCCATCGTGCCTCTGACTCCGCACCCATAGGCGTCCACAACCACTCCTCGGTGAGTTGGGTGATTGATCGCCCCGTTGCTCTGATCAGTATTCGACCTAGTATTTCCGTTTCAATGGTGGCGTATCGGAAGCGCGTTCCTTGTTCCGCCTCTCGGGTCGTCTTTGCGTTGAGGTACTCCGTGATTACCTCAGGCCGCTTCCGGTTCTTCTCCGCATAGAGCACCTGTCCCCAGACCCAGATGTCATCATCTGGCGTCCAGGTGTAGAGCTCTTTAAAGGGGATGCCTGAGCCCATCTGAAGGAGATTTCGAATACTCGTTTGTCCGTAGGCAGACGCGGCGATTTCTGGCCAATAGTCGGCGGCTTTGTCGTCAAGGGATCGCACGAACCCTTTCTGATGTGCGATGCCTACAAGCATTGCGGTGAAGGTTTTGGCCATTGAGAAGGAGCGAAAGCGCATTTCTGGTTTGCGATCGTACTGGTATCGCTCCAGAACAACCTGCCCCTCTTTGAGAATCATCAGACCAGTGACCTTTGTTGAGGCGAGGTATTCGTCAATGGTTTTTGTAGCGCCGTCCGACTGATAAGTAATCTGCGGCGGATTCCCCATGAGCGGAAGCGGCATGGGAGACCCTACGGCACGCACGACGGAGGTGATTCCAACCCGTTCGCTGGCAGACCACGCGCCCACTCGACACTCTGGCTTGGTATGTGCGCCGTGACAGGGTGGAAAATTTTTTGATTGGCCCAGCTTTTCTGGGTCTGGACCTGTCGGGTTTAGGGAGATTTGCTCGAAGGCGAGGACGGGCAGCGAGAAGAGCCCCGAGAAAACGAGCGCGAGAAAACCTTTGGAAGACATTCTCTAGAATTCTCTCAAGGAACTCAGAAACTCGACAAAAAAAGAGGGGCGAGAAAGTTGTCGTATCACGGGTTCGAACCTGTAATCTGTTGGCGTATTTTTTCCAAGCCGATTCTCAGCGGGGATAAATCATTTGCCACGACAAGCCAAACGGCATCAAGGTAAGGTGTCGCAATGGAGCATGTGTGCGACATAAGCTTCGTCGCGCTCATTCGGATTCATGAAAGCTGACCGTTAAAGCTTGATTGCTTCCGCAAGAACTCGTTTACGAATGAGGGGGGGTAAGGCACTTAAGGTGACGATGTCGACGCGACGATTGAGCAGCTCTTGGGCGTCCATAAGAAAAGCCCCTAGCTCAAAACCAGAAAGGGCTCTACCGGGTTCGATTAGGAGATCGACGTCGCTATTCTCGTTTGTTTCATCTCTGGCCATCGAACCAAAAACGCTCAGGCTGCGGGCGCCATAGCGATCTGCCAGGTGCCTGAGTTGCAAACGATGTGACTCGATAAGTGGATGCATCTCGACTCCCGAGACTGCAGACTGATCCGTATTGCGAGGAAAAATTGGTGGCGAATCAGGGATTCGAACCCCGGACCTGCGGATTATGATTCCGTCGCTCTAACCGACTGAGCTAATTCGCCACGAAACCGAATTGTATAACAAGCGAGCTCGGGCGCTATGCCTGCAGGGATGGACAGGCCGTCTGGGGCGGATGAGGCCACCCGCCTGCGCTTCAAAAAGCCCGCCGTAGCGTTATTGGCCGATTCCCCCAAAGGGCGCCACGCCGATGAGCCAGGCATGGCCCTGAAAGGCAAACCAGGCCCAGAGCCCTATGCCGACGCCCACTGTTACCAGGCTGCTGATAAACGAGTTGGGCCGTGCTGCAATGGCTGCGGGAATGTCGGTGAGCCCCGGGCTTGCCACCGGGGGGCGACGGCGGGCCGACCGAAACACCAATACGGCCCAGACCAGAAAGCTGCCGAAGAGCACCAAGTCTGCAAGGCTACCGTTAGAAAGTAGATGGGCAAAGGCCCAGGTCTTCACGGCAATGGTCATGGGGTGCTTCACCTTCTTGAGAATGATATTGCCCGGGACATAGGCAGCGACGAGCAACACAAAGGCGATGAGTGTGAGCAGCGAAGCCGCGTGGGCCATGCCAGTGGGCGGTGTGTAGAGCACTATGGGGTCGGACCGTGCGATCTGATATCCCGTGATCATCAAGACCAGTCCAATAATCGAGACCACGCTGTAGAGGCCTTTAAATCCCAGTGCCCCCAGTCGGTCAATGAGCCGGCTGCGCAGCCTGTCAGCGAAGACCCGCAGCGAGTGGATCCCAAGAAAAAGAATAAGTCCGAGCAGGAGTTGTGTCATGGTGTGCTGTCCTCTTTGGGCGTGGACTAAGTAGAAGGGGAGAAGGTTCATAATAAACGAAGCCTTTTGTGACAACCTTCGGTCACTGTGGGCTTATGCCCTTTTTCTCTTCGCGAGCCCCCCTTTTCTCCGCCTTGTAAGGTCTTTGTGTCCGCACACCCGCCCTCGACTTCTCCCTCCCCTTCCGCTGAAAAAGATTCGCCTGCTGCGCCTAAGGCAAAGCCCGCGGTGCGCGCCTTGGCCCCGGTGGTCCGGTTGGCATGGGCCTATCAGTCGCGGTGGTTTCTCGCTTTTTTCTTTCTCGGACTGGCCGCTGCAGCCACCTTATCGGTTCCCTATGTCTTTCGGGTTCTCGTAGACCAGGGACTGCACGACGTAGAGGGCCTGCATAGGCCCTTCTTGCTGCTGCTGGCAGTATCGGTGGTCTTGGCGGTGGCCACCGCGCTGCGGTTTTATTTCATGTCGTGGCTCGGTGAACGTGTGGTGGCTGATCTGCGCACGCGCGTCTATGCCCAGGTGCTGCGTCAGCCGCCTGCCTACTTTGAGACCCTGCAGACCGGAGAGGTCTTGTCTCGGCTCACGGCAGACACGACGCTGGTGCAGACTCTCGTGGGTACGAGTATTTCTTTGTCTTTGCGCAGTCTGGTGCTCTTTGCAGGCGGCGTGACCATGATGCTGCTGACCAGTCCTTTTTTGGCGGGGCTGATGGTGGTCTTGCTCATTCTCGTGATCCTGCCCGTCTTGGCTCTGGGTCGAAAAGTGCGGACGGTATCAAAAGACAGCCAAGACCGCGTTGCTGATACCAGTGCCCTGGCCGGTGAGGTGCTTAATGCGATGACGACCGTACAGGCCTTTGGTCGCGAAGCCTACGAGGAGGCGCGCTATGCCAAGACGGTTGCTGATGCCTTTACGACTGCGCGTCGGCGGATTACGACCCGCTCGTTGCTCACCGCAGTTGCCATCGTCCTCGCCTTTGGTGTGATCGTTTTTGTGCTCTGGCTCGGGGCCCGTGAGGTGGTGGCGGGCACCATGTCCGCAGGGCAACTCGCCCAGTTTGTGTTGTATGCGGTCTTAACCGCGGGCTCGATCGCTGCGCTTGCGGAGGTCTGGGGCGATCTGCAGCGGGCCGCAGGTGCCACGGAACGGCTGGTCGCGCTCATGACAGCGTCTCCTGTGCAGGAGCACTCCCTCGCTACGCAAGTGCGGTCTGTCGATGCGCCGGTAATCGCTTCTGCGGGCGCTACCGCGCCACCTTTGCATCCCCTTGGCCCCTTGGTCGCGCCGATTCGGATTCGGTTTGACGGTGTCTGGTTTGCCTATCCGTCGCGTCCCGACCACTGGGCGATTGCGGATCTTTCGTTCGATCTGCCTGCAGGCCAGACCTTTGCGCTGGTGGGCCCCTCGGGCGCAGGGAAGTCTACGGTGCTGCAGCTTCTTCTGGGTTTTTATCGGCCACAGCGCGGTCGTATTCTTTTTAATGAGCGGCCCATGGAGGAATGGGGGCTTGCTGCCGTGCGGGCCGCTATTGGGCTGGTGCCGCAAGACCCGGTGATTTTTTCAGACAACGCCTGGGGCAACATCCGCTACGGTCGTTTGGAGGCGAGCGAGGCTGAGGTGGTTGCAGCGGCCCATGCGGCCTTTGCCGATGGATTTCTGCAGGCCCTTCCCCAGGGATACGACACCTTCCTGGGGGAGCGGGGTCTGCGGCTCTCGGGTGGGCAACGTCAGCGTCTGGCGATTGCCCGGGCAGTGCTGCGCAATCCGCCTGTGTTATTGCTCGATGAGGCCACCTCGGCCTTGGATGCACTGTCAGAGCGGGCGGTGCAGCAGGCCTTAGAGCAGCTGCTGCCAGGACGCACGGCCATGGTGGTGGCCCATCGGCTTTCCACGGTGCGTAAGGCCCATCAGATTCTGGTGCTTGAGCAGGGAAGGCTGGTGGCCCAGGCCAGTCATGGAGAACTCTTGCAGCAGAGCCCGCTGTATCAGCAGCTTGCGATGCATCAGTTTCTAGACGCGGTGCCGCCAGAAACGCCAGGACCGTAGGTCGCGTACCTGGGTGAGCGCGAGCCCTAGGAACACCAAAATAATACCGGGCCAGCTCGTGGGCCGCAGATCTTCGCCGAGCACGATCGCGGCAGAGGCAAGACCAAAGACGGGTACCAGCAGCGTAAAGGGGGCCACCATCGGCGTGGGATGGCGCCGCAGCAGCCAGGACCAGCCGCCGTATCCTAAGAGGCTTGCACCAAACGCATTGAATAGCAGGCTCCCCCAGAAGATGCCATCCAGGCCGATCAAGAGCTCGCCCGCCACCATCCATGAGGCGGTTCCTTCGATAAGCATAGAAATTGGTATGAGCGTGAGGGCTGCAATCAGCGAGGCCCAGACGACGAGAGAAATGGCATCGACCGCGCCCATAGCCTTCACGAAGGTATTGCCCACCGCCCAGGCAAAGGCCGCCCCGAGGGTGACGATAAAGGCCAGTATGGGCATGGTCTGCCCGATGTCGAGGCCCACTGCTGCGATGCCGAGGGTACCGACCGTCACGCCAATGAGTTGCCAGCGTGTGGGCCTGTCTTGGCGCATCGCCACGGCAAGCAGAATGCTGAAGAAGACCTGCCCCTGCACGACCAGGGACGTGAGCCCCACGGGCATTCCGAGGGCCACCGCCAGAAACAGTAGACAGAACTGCAGGCTAAACGAACTCGAGGCATAGCCCAGTAAAAGCCGGAAGGGCACCTTCGGCCGCGGTACAAAGAAGATGAGCGGCACCAGCACCGTGGTGAACCGCAGGGCGGCGAAGGTTAAGGGCGCGACGTCATCAAGCGCCCAACGCATCGCGATGAAGTTCACACCCCAGACCACCATAATGATCAGGGCCAGCAGTAGGTGAGACAGAGGCATGGCCTAGTGGCGAATGCGCCAGCCGCGTGCGATCAGCTGATGGGTGAGCAAGAGCAGCAGTAGGGTTGCGGTCACGGCAATCACAAGGCTCGTCCAAGGTGACACATCTGCCTGACCAAAGACGCCGTAGCGAAAGCCATCGATGAGATAGAAAAACGGGTTGAAGTGGCTAATGGTCTGCCAGACTGGCGGCAGGTTGTGTACGGAATAAAAGACCCCCGCCATGAAGGTGAGCGGGTTGATCAAGAAGTTCTGAAAGGCCGAGACGTGGTCCCATTTCTCGGCATAGAGGGCCGCGATCAGTCCGAGCGCGCCCATGAGGAGACAGGCGAGCACCGCAAAGGTAATCGTCCAGACCCAGTGGAACATGCCGGTATGAATAAAGGGCAGGCTGGCTGCCCAGACGGCAAGCCCACAGGCTAGGCCGCGCGCAACCGCACCGCCTAAGTATCCGGCGAGCCACTCCCAGGGACGCATCGGCGAGAGCATGAGAAAAATCAGGGTACCGGTGATCTTGCTCTGCGTGAGGCTAGAGCTCGTATTGGCAAAGGCATTCTGCTGCAGGGTCATCATCACCAGACCAGGCACCAGAAAGGCCGAGTAGCTCACGCCAGGAAAGGGCTCAAGCCGCCCTTCCAGTAGAAACGCAAAGATCACCAAGAAAAGCAGGGAAGAGACCATGGGCGCGAGAATGGTCTGGATGGAGACCTTCATAAACCGCTTAATCTCTTTGTTGAGAAGGGCATAGACGCCCGCCTGCCCAGGGGTCTGCGGCGCTACGGTCATGGCCTTATCCATCACGATGCACTTGCCCTAGCACTATGCCGAACGCGCGTGGTAGGCGTCTGCGATCGCGAGGCGGGTCTTGCCTGCCTCCGCGGCGGCGGCCACCTGCCAGTCGTCTGCCGCGCTTGCGTAGAGAATGGCCCGAGAGGAGTTAATAAACATGCCGCCCGTGGAGGTGGCTGCTGCCGCAACCGTGGCCTGTAGGTCGCCGCCCTGGGCGCCGATGCCCGGAATGAGTAGGGGCAGGTCTGGGGCAATGGCGCGCACCCGTTGTACCTCTGCTGGGTAGGTGGCTCCGACCACCAGGCCAATCTGGCCTCCGGTGTTCCAGCGCGTGGCCGCAAGCCGGGCAATCATTTCAAAGACCCGTTCGCCTGACTCTAGCGTCTGCATCTGAATATCGTCGCCACCAGGGTTTGAGGTGCGGCACAACAGAAACACGCCTTTGTCACGATGGCTTAAAAAGGGCGCGAGGCTGTCGGTTCCCATATAGGGACTTAAGGTCACGGCATCGGCGCCGTAGCGGTCGAAGGCCTCGGTGGCATAGTGCTGCGCGGTGGATCCGATATCGCCGCGCTTGGCATCGAGAATCCAGAGATGCTTGGGGTACTGCGCTTTGACCCACTGCCCGAGCCGTTCTAAAACAGCCTCCGCGACGAGGGCCGCCACGTGGGCGATCTGCGGCTTGAAGGCACAGGCAATAGGGGCGGTGGCATCAACAATGCCTCGACAGAATGCTTCGGTCGCCGCTTTAGGCTCGAGGGTGCGTAGGCTTTGGGGGAATCGACTGGGCTCAGGATCGAGCCCTACACAGAGCATGCTTTGGTGGTGTGCCCAGGCCTGAACAGACCGCTGAATAAATGACATAGGACACTATTGTGGCACGGCGTCTGTTGCGGGGCGGGGGCCCTGCGTCAGTCTGGCCCGGCGCGCGCCGTTTCCCATAAAAAAGGCCAGCCCTTGCGGACTGGCCTCTGCTTGAGGAGGAGCGTTAAAACGCTTCTGTTTGAGCTGGGGGCAATTACATGCCCATGTCACCCATACCGCCCATGCCACCCATTCCGCCAGGCATACCGCCACCGGCCGCGGGCTTGTCTTCTGCCAATTCACCGACCATGGCGTCGGTGGTGAGCATCAGACCCGCCACGGAGGCAGCATTCTGCAGAGCCATACGGGTCACCTTGGTGGGGTCAACCACGCCCATCTCGAGCAGGTCGCCATACTCACCGGTGGCCGCGTTGTAGCCGTTGTTGCCTTTGTGCTCCAGCACCTTCGCGACGACCACACTGGGCTCTTCACCGCAGTTAAAGACGATCTGGCGCAGGGGCTCTTCCACAGCACGCATCACGATCTTGATGCCGGCTTCCTGGTCGGGGTTGTTGCCCTTCACCTTGGCGTTGGCACGGGCGCGCAGCAGCGCGACACCGCCACCAGCCACGATGCCCTCTTCCACCGCAGCACGGGTAGCGTGCAGGGCGTCTTC
>CAZKWK010000106.1:0-7146 GCA_964556335.1 uncultured Bordetella sp.
GCGTGCGCAACGTCCATCGCGGCATGATGTCCGAGGCGCACGCCATGTTGGACCTCCAGTCGGTCGATCTGGTGTGCATCATGTGCGTGCTGGAACACCTGCCCCAGCTGCGCCAAGACTTGGTACAGCTGTTAGAGCATTTGCGCCCGGGTTGCAAGATCCTGCTGGAGGTTCCCGCTGTCGAGTGCTTCCTGCAGCCCGACTGCGAACCCTTTGGCGAATTCTCGCTCGAGCATATCCAATTCTTTGATACAGTCTCCCTGGCCAACCTGATGCAATCTCTAGGCGCACGCCAGCTGGCCCTAGAACTGCTGGACCTACCGATGGTGGCATCCGGCTCGATGCTAGGTTTGTTTGAGTGGGGGGGTAGCATCCCCAATGAGCCAATCTTCCAGCGGTCGGAAAGTGGTGCGATGCAGAAGTACATCGAGGCCTCACAGTACCAGCTTGATTTGGCGTTGCAACGGATTCCCACTGGACCCGTGATCGTCTATGGAGCAGGCTCACACACCGCGCGACTGCTCGCCCATCTTGAGCGAATTCCAGGTTGTGAGGTGAAAGGCATCGTTGACAGCAACCCTAATCTGGAGGGCAAGCGCATGGGGCGTTGGACTGTGCGTGCACCAAGCAGCATCCACGATACACCTGATGTTGCAGTGCTCGTGTCCTCGTTCCGTTCGCAAGAGGCCATCGCTGCGCATTTGCGCAAAACCGCTCCTAATCCGCTGGTGTTGCTCTACCACTGAGCGGAGCAAACATTACAACAGACCACATTTTACTCACCGGCGGGACGGGTTTCTTTGGCAAGGCCTTGCTGCGCTACTGGGCAGGCCAGGAACAGAAAGGCGTGGAAGTCCCCCGCGTGACCTTGCTGTCTCGAAATCCGAACCGATTTGAGACCCAGTATCCGGATCTGGTCGCGCACCGATGGCTACACCTTGTTCAAGGAGACGTTTGTAATCCCGATAGTCTCCCCAGGGGCCGGGCATTCACTCATGTGCTGCATGCAGCCACGGACTCCACCAACGGACCCCAATTGTCGCCTCTGCAGCGTTACGACCAGATCGTTAACGGCACCAGGAGTGTTCTGGACCTTGCAGTAGCGTCAGGTGCCTTGAGATTCCTTTTGACGAGTTCAGGTGGTGTTTATGGGCCGCAACCATCAGATATGGACCGAATTCCCGAGGACTACTTGGGTATGCCCAACCCGCTGCATGTGGGTAATGTCTACGGTGTGGCAAAGCGGGCTGCGGAGCATTTATGTGCGCTCTACGCTGAGGCGCATGGGTTGAAGGTTGTGATTGCACGTTGCTTTGCGTTTGTAGGCGAAGATCTTCCGCTAGATGTCCACTTTGCCATAGGTAACTTCATTCGCGACGCCTTATGGTCGGAAGAAATCACTGTGAACGGTGACGGCACTCCGATACGCTCCTATCTCGACCAACGTGACTTAGCGCATTGGCTTATGACCCTCCTTAGAGATGGAGAAGCGGGCGAAGCCTATAACGTTGGATCTGATCGGGAATTAAGCATCGCAGACCTAGCGCATCTAGTGCGTGACCTCCTGAGTCCAGAGAAGCCCGTGCGCATTCTTGCTAAGCCCATGGATAACGCAGAGCGTAGCCGATACGTGCCTGACATCAGCAAGATCCATAGACACCTCGGGCTGCGATCTACGTACACGCTTGAGCAATCGATATCAGATACTGCGAGTGCCGCTCGAGCAAGGGGTAGGCCATCATGAGTGTGATGCACATTCTTTTTGACCTTGATGGAACGCTTATCGACTCCGCGCCTTCCATATTGTCTGGATTCGCCCGCGTATTGGACCAGCATCGGATAAGTCCAAGGTGTGAGCTCACCCAAGCACTGATCGGTCCTCCGCTGATAGAGACGCTGAGACGAATCTCCGGGATCGACGACCCGGAGATTCTTCAAGGCTTAGCCGATGATTTCAAGCGCTACTACGACGAAACTGGGTACAGGGAGACGCGTGAGTACCCGGGAACTACAGAATCACTGAATAATCTTTGCCATGGAGGCGCGTCTCTCTATGTCGTAACAAACAAAAGAATAATGCCGACTAGAAGAATTATTGAATTTCTTCACTGGGGTGAATTCTTTAAAGGGCTTTATTCTCAAGACGCGTTTGATCCGGCTGTCAAATCTAAGGCTGATGTGATTAAACGGGTAATGACCTTGCACACGATGCCGCGTGAAAATACAGTTTACGTGGGTGACAGAGAAGAGGATCGAGAGGCAGCCAAAGCAATCCGCATTGCTTTTTATCTTGCAGGATGGGGGTATGGCGGGTCTGGAGCTGCCAGCGTCGATATGCAGAGGGTTCTTGCGCAACCGCGTGAACTTGGAGAAGTATCAGCTACAACGATTCTCTAGGAATGAAAAATTTCAGATGTGAACCTAAAACAAGACTACGCGTCATAACGGACGTAAACTAAATTTTGTGGCAAGTTCATAGATTGCCAAACATCGATAACAAACTTTTCTGAGTTTTACAAAGTGGCGGAATGTTTTCTAGGAGCGACCCAAAGTCCGAAAACAGCTGTGGAAGATGCATCACCCCATGAAACCCAAAAGTGTCGTGCCCCGGGTGATGCAATTCAAACGAGAACTTGGAGGCGATGTCGCGGCGCGCGAACTGAAGGCCCTTGGCCTCTAGCGCGCTTCGCATATGGCTACAGACCTGCACATCTTCTGCAACATCAGCCAATTTCTCTTGGAACAATTCAGCGCAGGCCTGGATAAGGCTTCTCGAGCGTAGTGAAAACCCCCCGTTACCCACCTCTGGGTCTGAGCCCTTGGGCCATGGGGCACCGATGTAGTCGTAGCTAAAAAACGAATCTGTCCATGCGCCTGCATTCAATACAAACCCATCGAACTGCACAATGAGTGCAAAGTCTGTTGTCAGGTGCTGTGCAAGGTCTCGAAGAATAATGCGGTTGTAGTCCGCGATGTTTCGAATCGTGGGAATGGGAATGAACCGTATGCCTTCACCCCAGAAGCTGGGCTCATCGCTAAAGACCAGAAGCTCATCGAAGGCAAAGAGTTTACGAGAGTGATCTATTGCAAAGCGTGAAAGACCCGCCTTGTAGGTATCGGCGATAACCAAGCTCACTGTTGGTCGGTGCGTTCTTGCGGCTATGCTGGTGTTAGCGCTACCGGGCCGCCCATACTCGCGCTGAAAAGTCTCAAATAAGCACGCCGTGGCCTTCCGCCAGGTCCAACCCTGCTCAGCTGTCTGGGTGTCTATGTCACCTGCAGGCTGCCGGCTTGCCATCCACAGCTGCGCCGAAGCCGTAGCCGCATCAATACGTGGTTCTAGCCACACGCCTTCCCCGTTCTCAACGCGCTCCGCTGGCACGAGAAGATCTGTGGCGGGGTCGGCATAGGCATCGCTCGCCCCGCCTTGGGTGACCATAATCTTGGTCCCACAATGCCGGGCCTCCAGTGCCATCAGGTTAAAGCCCTCAGCCCGGTACGTGGACACATACAAGTCTGTGGCCCGATAGAGGTCGGCCAGGCCGCGCTGAGTAATCTCACTGGGTGCGATTAGTAGGGCGGTAAGGTCTTCAGATGTTAAAAGACCGGGGTTGCGTGCCACAAACTTCTGTAAGAAATCAAAGACTGTAATGCCGTAAGTGGGCCCCGCGTCTTTAAGCATCAGCCGCACCTTGGGGTTCTGGCGACGCAGTCGCGCATAGAGATGCAGGCAGACATCAACCCCCTTGCTGGGGGTCATAGACCCGGCAGAAAAGAGCAAGACCTCGTCTTGCTGTACGCCCAGCCGGGCGCGCACCGTCTGCCGGTATTGCGCGGTCTCGGGGAAGTACACCGAAGTATCTACCCCATGGGGCACGACACTCACCTGCCAGTCGGCAAAGCCCTCATTCAAAATCCCTTGGCGCGCCCAGGCCGATGGGGTCACGATGTGGTAGCGGGGGTTGCCCCGGGCATAATGAAACTGCCGGCTCGGAAGCTGCCATTTCAGGTGCTGCAGCTCGTTCACCGCGAAGATAAAAATCTTGTCTACCCGCGGATCGTCGGCAAAGTTCAGCGGGTGCTGAATACGAAAAAGCGCGGAGTTGGGAATGCGTGTTTTAGGGGAGGGCGGCAAGGAGAAGATGCGCCTCGTTTCTTCCTCCGTAAACCCGGTAGTCTTGGTGTCTACCTTCCAACCCGGCTGCCAAAAAGGCACATCGTCGTGGTAAAGCTTGAGGCCCGAGTTGAGTAGTTGCAGAATCTGGTGCTGATTCACCATGGCATACGACTGGCAGATACCCCGCCAGCCTTCAATAATCAGCGTATCCAAACGGGCCATGGTAAGGGGTTAGCCTCTGCGTACCACCGAGGCCACGGCCTCTTCAAACTCACGCGCAAACCGCTGGCTTGCACTTGGGCCATTGCCCGCTGCCACCCCCTCTTGAATGCCCGCCCAGATATGGTGGGCGCCAATCTGCCGGCTTCTAAAGAAGACCACAGCCTTCTTTACGTAGTCTTGGGCATCACGGGCAATCAGGTTGTCGCACCCGCGGGAATGCAGAAGGCTGCCTGCCATACGAGAGGCAAAGGCGCGGCCTGGCTTGGTAAGTACCGGTAGCCCCGCAAAGAGCGCATCGTTGGTGGTGGTACCGCCATTAAAGGGCCAGGCATCCAAAAAGAGTTCTGCACAGCGGTAGCGCGAGAGGTACACCCTCGGGTCTGCGCGCCCTGAGAACACAAGCCTTGAGGGCTCCACCCCATGGCCGGCGAAGGCCTGCCGCAGGTTAGCCTCTGCCCAGGTGTTGTCAGAGAGAAGCCAGAGCACGCTGCCCGGGCACTGATGCAGAATATCGGCCCAGGCAGCAACAAGCTCAGGGTGGAACTTGTAGTTGTTGTTCATGCAGCAAAAGACAAAGGCATCTTCGGGTAGGCCCCACTCTTTGCGGCTCGTGGGGGGGCCAATCAGGCGCTGCGAATCACTGCACTGAAAGACCGTGGGCAGGTAGAGCGGGGTCTCGCTGTAATAGGGCCGCTCAGCATCGGGTATGACAAACCGGTCCGCCAGAATGTAGTCGGTCTGCGGAATGCCGCAGGTACCCGGAAAGCCCAGGTAGTTTACAATCACCGGAGCAGGCTTAGCCGCAATAATGTTGGGCCGGGCCCCTGCGGTAAGGCCCTGCAGGTCAATCAACACATCGATCTCGTGGTTGCGTATCAGGCGGGCGGCGTCTTGGTCATTCAGATGCCCCACCGGAATGAAATACTCAAATGCCGACTTCACCCGCTGCCGAATAAGTGTGCCGTCTTCTCGGCTCCAGCAGAAGGCATAAAGCGCAAACCGGTCTTTGTTGAGGAGCTCAAAAAGCTCTACGGTGAGTAAAGACACCGCATGCATACAGAGGTCGCCCGAGGCAAAGCCAAGCCGAACGCGGTCATGGTCCTTGTAACCCTGTGCGGGTGCAAGCGGTGCCTGGTGTAACTGAATGGTGTCCTTCACATACCGGTAAGAAGCGGCGAGCTGTAACCCCGGGTCGTCCGTCACCGACAACATGGCCAAGGCCGAGGTGCCACAGATCTGCTGCCCAATACTGAGTCCCGGCAAGTCTTCGTACATGGGCCACTTGCACTGCTTCTGGCGCAGGTGCACATAGTGCGATACCACCTTGGGCTGCTGGGGGTCACAGGCAAGGCTTTGCCGCAGGGCGGCTTCGGCCTCGGGGTAGCGGCGTAGGGTCTCAAGCACGCGGCCAATGGAATTCAAAGTCATGCAGTAGAAGCTGGGGTCATCCGCAGCCGAGCAGAGTTGCGAATCGATAATCGACTGCCAGACCCGTACCGCATTCTCGGCATTGTTTTGCCGCTCACGAATGGAGCCCAGGTTGTACCAGGCCTGCTTAAACCGCGGCCGCATGGTAACCGCCTGCGTGTAGCGCTCCTCGGCATCTTTGAGCTGCCCTGCTTCGGCATGGCAGGCAGCGAGGTTAAAGAGCAGGATGCTTAAGGGCTCTTCAATAAACCAGGGCAGCGCACCCTGATATTGGGAAACAGCCAGATCAAGCCGGCCCTGGGCCTTGGCGGCATCGGCCCGCACAATGACTTCGGCCAAGCCCAGGGGGCCTTGAGGGCCAGGGGCGGGGGCAATGGCATCGGGGGTGAGGTCTCGTTGCATGGCGTGTGGCTGCCCTTAGAAATCGAAAGAAATACTCAGACTACAGCAATAAACACGCCAACCGTCGCCGCGGGCGGCTCAAGCGAGCACTTAGGCCTGTGCTATCTTTGGTTTCACTATCGTCACAATAGACGTTAATAGCCCGCGCATGCAACCTCACCAATGCCATCTTGTCGTCTATAAAGAAGACATCGCTTGGACAGAGCGGCTGCGTGCGATGGGCTATTCGGTTCTGATCTACACCAAGGGCAACCCTCACGACCGGCATAGCGTGCCAGTAAACCGTGGCAATGAGGCCTCGGCATTTTTAAAGTACGTGGTCGATTACTACGATGAACTGCCCGAACACAGCGTACTGCTGCATGGCGAGGAGTACTCGGTGCATCATGTGGGAAGCCTCATTGATATTCTTGAAAAAGCGCGGGGCTACCGGTGCCACTATAAGAACCTGAACAATTACACCTTGGGCAGCTTCTTTATGCCGATGATCCCTTGGTGTGATGAGTTTCTTGCGCCAGAGCTTGGCCCAATAGAGCTCTACGGTGACTGGACGAGGGGGCAAGATGGCTGCGCACAATTCATCGTGCATCGAGATCGTATTTTGCTCCGCAGCCGCCGCTTCTATCAGAACATATATGAGTGGCTACTTGATGGGCCGCTACAGAATTATCTTAATGGTCGGTATCTTGAGTGGACCTGGCATCTGATTTTTGGCCAGGTACCTCGGTTTCAGCGCGCGACGGACACGGGGGTGAACCCGCTGGTGTACGAGGTGTTTCGCAACCTCGACAGCTACCCAATAATCTCTAAGTCGGCGCTCGATGGTGTGGCTCACCTATCTAATGAAGATTTCGTGAAGTCTCTCTACGCCAACTTCGCACAGCGCGAGCCCTCGTGGGCGGAGTTTGCAAACCAGGTGCTGCATCTACGGGCCGGTCTGACTCGACAGTCTGTGGCGCTCGATATTTACCTTACCC
>CAZKWK010000106.1:7156-7465 GCA_964556335.1 uncultured Bordetella sp.
ACATCTCGATAGTGCTGTTACATCCCATCAAAGTCTAATAGACATCGACAGTTAGGGTAAAGACGTAAAACGACCTACCGTTTGGCACACCCCTTGCATATCACCGCCCGTCTAACCAACCACAGGGTGATATGCCATGAATACCAATCTCTACCGTGAAATTCTTGACAGCAAGAACCTTCACTTCTCTGCCGACGAAGACCGTACGGTCGTCTCGAAGTACAACCCCACCGAGATTCGCGAAACCATCTCTGCCCTGGTGGCTGAAGAGCGGCTCGATCTTGCCTATGCCTTAAGCCAATCGGGCCT
>CAZKWK010000107.1:0-1845 GCA_964556335.1 uncultured Bordetella sp.
CGATGAGGTCGATATGCATCAGGGCCACGAGGGTACTTTCTTGCGCGGCGCGGGCGATGGTGTCTTTCAGCACCTGTGAGAAGTAACGGCTGTTCGCAAGTCGGGTGAGCGGGTCGACAGACGCACTTTTCTCCAGGTCGTTTTGTAGTCGATGCACCTCCGAAACGGCTGAGAACCAGTATCCCGCAAGGTCGATAATGAGCCGTGCATGTTGCCGCTGGGCGGGCGAGAGGGGTTGGTCTCGCACGAAGACAAATCCGTAGGAGGTGCCATCCACCGAGAGCCACTCGGTCTGGGCACCCGTGGGAATTTCATCAAAGGACTGCTCCTCGCGACCACTGGATACGGTAATGTGGGACTGAAAGAAAATACTCAGGTCGTGGGCGAGTTGCTCAATGCCGCGTTCGATACTGTCGTGAGAAAAGACTTGACGAAGGATCTCCATCTCCGCGACCGCGGGTGTGTGGGCTTCTGCTGTAAAAGTCATGATCTGTCTTCTCTGTCTGCCTTGATGTCGTTATTTGTCGTTTTTATCCTGAGGTGGCGCCTAACCCAAGAGACCACTCTTTTTTGTTTATCGGGATTTAAACACAGGTCTTTACTGCCTTACGGGTGTGCCCCATAAAGCCATGGCTGATCCATCAGTCGTGGGCCGAGTAGCCGAAGGGCAAGATCTCTTCCCCAGACCCATGGGGCCCGCATCTGAAACAACCGTCCGTTGCGCGCGGAGGCGCGCTGTACCTCTGCGTTGCGCTGCCAGCGGTCTTGTGCTGCATAGCCAAGGCGGGTATGCAGTGGCTCATTTGACCTGAGAATGGCATTTGCAAGGCGGTGGGCGTCTTCAATAGCCATACCCGCGCCTTGGGCCAGATGAGGCCGCAGTGCGTGCGCTGCGTCGCCAAGAAGAATGACGCGGCCGAGGTGCATCGCCTCTGCCGATGCTAGTGGTTGGTTTGCCTGCATCGCCCAGGCATGCCACGGTGTGGCCAAAGACAACAGCGCTTGCACCGTCTTATGGGTCTGGGCCTCAAAGCTTTTTAATACCGTCTGGGGAAGGGGCTGTCCCCAGCCCTGGCTTGCCGTCTGCCAGTCCGGTGGAATTGGACAGAGAGCCACAAGGTGGTAGCCCACCAGATGGAGCCCCGGCCGCGTCCATACCGTAACCTCCTCCAGTAGTTCTGTGGGGACATGTCTCGTATCGTTAACAAGCCCGCGAAAGGCGATCTGTCCCACAGGGCGGGGGGGGTTGGCGAGCGCCGCAGGCACGGCGAGCCGACAGCGGCTCCAGATTCCATCGGCCCCAATCAGACCATCGGCACGCAGCACCTGGCCAGACTGGGTGCGCACCTGTACCTCGCGTTCGGTCTGTCGTACGTGTTCGATACGCGTTGACCACTGGGGTTGCACGCCCACCGCCTGATTGGCCGATAACAATTCTCTAATGAGGTCTGCCCTGTGTACGGTGAGGTAGGGGGCGCCTTGGTAGCGGGCTGCGAACGCTGGCCCAAGCGGCAGTCGCGAGAGCGTGGCATGGCTACTTAGGCGCCGTAGACGAAGTGCCCGGGGCTGACCCGCCAAAGGCAGAAGAGAGTCAAGCAGGCCGAGGCTGCGCAGTCTTGCAGTGACATTGGGCCCTAGCTGTAGACCTGCCCCCTCAGGAGAGGGGCCTGCAGCCTGCTCCAAAAGCTGGACGGGCCTACCCGCTTGGGCAAGGGCGAGGCTAGCGGTTAGGCCGGCCACACCTGCGCCGGTAATGAGGAGTCGTTCTTGGCTGAGCGTCATGCGCCTGCAGTCTTGCAGAGGTTTTTCTTCTACGGGCCCGCGCGGGGTTCGTTACTCACCCGG
>CAZKWK010000107.1:1866-5049 GCA_964556335.1 uncultured Bordetella sp.
CAGCGCCATCAGGGGCTGCATCCAGAATTCCGAGACCAGACCCATGAGTAACAAGGCAAGCAGGATAAAGAACCCGTACGGCTCTATGCGGGAGACAGCCATAGCTGCCCGCCACGGGAGCAGCCCGACCAAGACGCGCCCTCCATCCATGGGCGGAAGGGGCAACAGATTGAACACCATCATGATGACATTGACGAACACCCCCGCCTGGCAGGTCTTGACAAGAAAAGGTTCGTCGATACCTAGGCCTTTGAGCAGCACATAGGCAACACCCCAGAGAATTGCCTGAAAGAGGTTGGCTCCAGGACCGGCCAAGGCCACCCAGATCATGTCGCGCTTGGGGTGGTTCAGGGCGTTGAAGTCAACAGGTACCGGTTTGGCATAGCCAAAGAGAAATGAGCCTTGCGTAAGAAAGTAGATGGCGATGGGCATCACGATCGTGCCTAAAGGGTCGATGTGTCGCAGGGGATTTAAGCTAATGCGCCCGGCGAGCCAGGCTGTGTTATCGCCAAACTGTCTTGCCGCGTAGCCATGGGCCGCCTCATGCAGGGTAATGGCCAGCAGCACGGGAAGGGCGTAGACCGCGATGGTCTGAATAATCTGGGCGGTATCCATGAGCATGGAGTCTACCGCGCACCCTAGCCAAACGCCGGAGAACCCCTTACCATCCGTTTATGGAATTTGCCGAGATCACCCTCCTAGTTATGATCGTTGCGTGGTTTATCCCCATGAGTGTGCTGGTGGCTTTTCTCATGTGGCGATATTCGGCGGCCGATCTCGATGCCTGGGTTCACTTATATGGGACTACCTCTAAGACAGAGGGATCTCGCCACTTAAAACTCAAAGAACCGTTTGACTACGACCTGAACAACATCGACCTCAGTAAAGTGCGGCCCAGTATGCTCAAGCCAAAAGTGAGTTCTAGCCGCTACGCAAGCGTCGAACAGTAGATTCTCTGGCTCGCCCACTCACGAACGCCAGTAACCAACCCACAGACCAAGTGGTGCTCAGGCCCTTAATTTAATAAGGGTCCCTTATTTCCCGTGTAGTGAAACTTCACCGTCGCTAGGTGAATCAAACTCTCCACCACAAGATGTGTGGAATAAGTCGGTTTTCCGACATTTTTTCTTTACTTTTATACGCATAAACCCTAATATTGTATTTTCACTTTAATGTAGATATACAAATGAATAACCTAAGCTTTAAAGATCATTTCGCCACTGCGCTGAGAGCCGCCCTGAAAAATGAATTTGGGAGGCTGCCGTCAACAACATTTGTTGCCAAGCATTTCAATCTGCGTGTCACATCTAACGGGGTCTCTGGAGAGACCGTACGAAGATGGGTTAGAGGTGTTTCACTGCCGCGATGCGATCACATGCAGGTGCTGGTTGATTGGTTGGAATTGGATATGGATCAGGTCATCAAAGCGGGACGACGCAGCACCCTGCCTGAACCAGCTTTACCTTTACGGATGCCAAGCAGACTTGAGCAGGTCATCCTCAGCCTGGAGCCAGAGGTACAGGAGGCCTTAGTCAAACTCGTCGCAGCGTCTCCGACACTCTTTCCCCGAAGGGGGGGAATTTAAAGAATTACACCTAGTACTTGGATACGCCTGTAGCGCTTTGAATTCCAACTGACGAGAGCACCCGAGAAGACCGGTACTTTTCATAGTGTCCTGGCAGCAAACCATGCTGCGAACTTTCCCAACGCAGGTTTTCTTTACGAGGGAGTTTGATATGGACGATGAAACACTGGTACTACAGCAAGTGGTGGGTATCAACCCATCGATCAGCGTGTTAAAGACGGCAGATGTTGTTAACCGAGACGGGTCAGACGATACCGACGATGTGATTGATTCTGCCGGCGACACGATTCTTTACACGGTCGCAGTCACCAATTCAGGGGATACGACGCTTACGGGCGTCGTGTTGATAGATCCCTTTATCCAGTCGTCTCTGGATAAGAATACTGACGGTGTGATTGATGCCCAGGATATTATCTCTGGCGATGACAATGGCGATGGTCTTCTGGATCTGGGCGAGACCTGGGTATGGACCGGCACCTATGAGGTGAGCCAGAAGGATATTGACAACCGCGGCACCTATGACAGTCCGGTAGATGCTGACGACATCAACGACAACGTGATTCGCAATCTTGTCTTTGTGAGTACCGATCAGGGGGCGACCGAAGACGCCGAGGTTGATACAACACTCGATTATGATCCACAGGTTCGGGTGGTGAAGACTGCAGACGTGTTCAACGCAGATGGCAGCGATGATACCGACAATATCATCGATACTGCTGGGGATGTGATTGACTACACCGTGCGCGTGATCAATATTGGCAATGTCTCACTCACGAACTTTCAGCTCACAGACGAACTTGCCGCCTCCACCTTCGATCGCAACGGCGATGGCGTTACAGACATTTTGGACGTTATCAGTGGCGACGACGGTAACGGTATCCTTGATGTCGGCGAGGAATGGGTGCTTCAGGGTCAATACGAGGTGACCCAGTCGGTTATTGATAGCCGTGGTACCTATGATGGACCGGATCCAGACACCCTCAACGACAACATCGTACGGAACACGGTAAACGTCTCTACCGAGGCACTAACTCAAAGCATCGCGGGGATTGGGGATTCAAATACCGAAGTCGACTATCGCCCCGTCATCCTGATTCAGAAAGAAGGCACCCTCTACAACCCCGATGGATCTCTTGACGAAGATGGGGCTGTGGACAGTGCGGGCGAGGTTATTGCCTACACATTGCAGGTGTCAAACGCTGGGAATGTGACGCTATCGGATGTTGTCGTGGTCGATCCGATGATCGCGGCCTCTATGGACAAGAATGGTGACGGGGTTATTGATGTTAGCGATAGCGATGGGGGTGACGGTAACGCCAATGGCCTGCTAGATGTTGGTGAGGTCTGGCTTTTTTCCGGGGAGTATGTTGTTACCCAGCCGGTCATTGAGGCCCGCGGTACTTATGACGGCCCAGATCCAGACAGTCTGAACGACAATGTCATTCGCAACTTCGCAGGGGCTACCTCGTTATCTACCGATGCGCAGCAGGTGACAAGGGACACTTTTGCGGACACTCGAATTGTCGTCACGCCCGCATTGTCTGTTGAGAAGCTCTTCCTCAATGTCAGTGAGGGTAATGGCAACGAGCTGGCTGATG
>CAZKWK010000107.1:5149-7365 GCA_964556335.1 uncultured Bordetella sp.
ACACGGTTACTGCAGACTCGGCAGAGACTGGGCCAGAGGAGGCATCGGCAGCAGCACCCCTTGTGTACAGTCCCACGCTTGCGGTTGAGAAGCTCTTCCTCAATGTCAGTGAGGGTAATGGCAACGAGCTGGCTGATGCAGATGGCGATGTACTGAACTATCGTGTTGTGGTCACTAATAGCGGCAATGTGACGCTGACCGATGTATCGGTTACGGATCCTCTGACGGGCCAGAACCTCTCGGGTATTACCTTAGCACCGGGAGAGAGCCAGGAGTTTCTCACCAGCTACACCCTGACCCAGGGGGATCTTGATAACCAGGGTGGTGGCGATGGAGACATCGACAACACGGTTACTGCAGACTCGGCAGAGACTGGGCCAGAGGAGGCATCGGCAGCAGCGCCCCTTGTGTACAACCCCGACCTCTCAATTGAGAAGACCGCAGATGTCGAGGAGGTGGACGAGATTGGGGATGTGATTCAGTACACCATCGCGGTTTCCAATACTGGCAATATCACCCTGTCTGGCGTGACGGTGACGGACCCGCTCATTCAGGACAGTCTCACTCCTCGTGATCTTGACCTTGATGGGGTTATCGATGGAGACCTCGATGCCGATGACTTTATGGATGTTGGTGAGACCTGGTACTGGATGGGCCAGTATCAGGTCAGTAGCGACGACTATGCCGCCGCTATGGCCTCGATGGATCCTTATTTCATTCGCAACACGGCGACAGCCGATAGCAATGAGACAGACCCAGAGACCGATAGCGAGGAAGTTCTTTTGGTCGCTGAGCCACCCCCAGCGTTTGAAGGTCTAAGCCCGGGGTACTGGAAGAACCATGCCGAGGATTGGGATGGGGTCGCCACAAGTATGAGCTTTGAGGAGTTCTTCTTTGGTAGCCCCCAGCCCGGACTGAACTGGAAGGTGATGGGAATGAATGGCGCCGGGAAGGAGAAGTTCTCTACCCAACCCGACATCACCCTCATGCAGGCCCTGGAGCTCACCGGTGGCGATGCGGCAGCCCTTGCACGACAGGCTGTGGCAGCAGTTCTCAACGCCCGCGATGAAGACGTGACCTATCAGTTTAGTGTAAGCCAGATTACCGGCTGGGTCGCCGATGCGTTATCGGGTCAACCGGTAGATCTTGATGGTGATGGCACGGCAGAGTTTGCGGCCGGCAAGATGGCAATCGAGGGGGTCAAGGATCTTCTCGACGCCAACAACAACCTTGGGGTTGTCTAGGTCGTAGATCAAAGATCGACAATGACGCCACCCCGAAAGGGGTGGCTTTTTTGTGATGCTATTTCTAATTAGCCTTACGCGCGTAATGGTGTGACAACAATCGTTCGCATATAGTCTGACAGACCTATGTTGCATTCAGAGAAATCTCGCGTGAAACAGGCCTCTCTCCCATCAAGATTCACTCGCATTTTCATTGCGGGGCTTCTCGCAGTTTTCCCGATTATCGCCACTGCGCTCTTACTTGTTTTTGTGGGACGCCTTGCGATCGATTGGCTCGGCCCAAACAGTGGATTTGGGCAAGTACTGGTAAGAATGGGGCTTGGTGTCACAGGGTCGGAGTGGATCGGATATTTCATTGGTCTGTTGCTGGTCGCGGCGTTCATCTTCGGCCTTGGCCTCATCGTCGAAAAGGGGCTTCAGAGATGGTTTCATGGTTTGGTCGACGGGCTCATAGGGCGGATTCCCGTTGTGAGAACCGTCTACGAAACCATCCGGCAGTTTGTAAACTTGGTATCGCGACGGGGTGAGAGCCAGCTCAATACGATGCAGCCCGTATGGTGTCAGTTTGGCGGCCAAGGCGGCGTTAAGGTTCTTGCGCTTCTCTCGGCTTCCGAGCCTGTGCTAGTAGATGGCCAACTCTGCTACGCCGTAATTGTCCCAACAGCACCGGTTCCCATCGGCGGCGGTCTTCTGTTCGTACCAATGGAATGGATCACGAATGCAGAAATTGGCATGGAAGCACTCAGCAGTATCTACGTTTCTATGGGTGTCACCGCGCCTCAGTTTCTCAAGTCTCGTTAGGAATCGCGTACAGAGGGCCGTCAAATAGGGCTGGCCTGAAGAGTGGAAGAGGCAGTCCATCTCGCGATCGGTGCGCTAAACGATTTACCACGTCATTCGTGGCCTTCGTCGCTGCGGAAAAAGAACAATCAAATCCAGATGCATTGACAAATTCGGTGTCCCTAGGACTCT
>CAZKWK010000108.1:0-7304 GCA_964556335.1 uncultured Bordetella sp.
AGGCCGCAAGAACGATCGCGCCCAGCTCGCCACTGCCCTGGCCACAGCCAAGCGCCCCTTCGGCCACCTGCGAAATTTCTTCGAGCCCCACCGTGTCGAGTCGGCCAGAAGCCCTTTCAGAGACCACGCGCTCACGCGCCTGGCGCAGCGTTTTGTAGAGCAGCGGTGCCTCCTGGCGTTCATCGGGGCTCAAATACCCGTTGCGTGAGGAAAGCGCCAGGCCGTCGGCGTCGCGTACTGTCTCCGCCGACACAATCTCCGTTGGCAATGCAAACTGCTGACACATCCGACGAACAATCATCTGCTGCTGATAGTCCTTCTTGCCAAAGACCGCCACCTGGGGCTGCACGCACTGAAACAGTTTTAAGACCACCGTCGTAACGCCGACAAAAAACCCAGGCCGAAACTCGCCCTCCAGAATGTCGCCGAGGTCTTCGGGGGGCCGCACCCGAAACTCCTGTGGCTCGGGGTAAAGCTCGGATTCATTCGGCGCAAATAAAACATAGACCCCCTCCGCGGCAAGCTTCTCTGCATCGGCCTTGAGCGTACGGGGGTACTGATCGAAGTCCTCGTGGGGCGCAAACTGCAGGCGATTGACAAAGATGGAGGCCACCACAGGATCTCCATGCTGCGCGGCGATGCGCATCAATGAGAGGTGGCCCTCATGCAGGTTGCCCATCGTGGGAACAAATGAGGTCCTAAGCTGCCCCCTTAGCTGTGCTCGCAATTCGGCGATGGTGTGAATGATCTTCATGGCATGAGTGTGAAGTAGCTGCGACGCCCCTTGAGCCCCGCGATCTGAGAGACGAGTGCCTCGAAATCCTCTTCTCGGTCGATGGGGTTGAGGGCGGCCGTATTCACAATGAGCAGTGGCGCGTCCTCGTAGCGATGAAAGTACTGCGTGTAGGCCTCTGAGAGGCGTGTCAGATACTCTGTGGACATTCCCTGCTCCATGCCAATTCCGCGTTGGCGAATGCGCTCCGAGAGCTGGTCAGCCGTGGCCTGCAGCACTATCACCAGATCCGGCGTGGGAGCCTGGGGACGCAACGACTCATAGATCTTCTGATAGAGACCAAGTTCTTCTTCCGACAGGGTGAGCGCCGCGAACAACGGATCTTTCTCGATCATAAAGTCGCTCACCAGATGCTCCTGAAAAAGGTCTCTCTGGGAAATCTCCCGCAGCTGATCGATGCGCTGAAAGAGAAAGAAAAGCTGGGTGGACAGCGCAAATCGGGCGCTATCGCGATAGAAACGCGCAAGGAAGGGGTTCTGGTCGGGCGCCTCCAGCAATGGGGTGTACCCAAACCGCGTTGCAAACTTCAGCGCCAAGGAGCTCTTGCCCACGCCAATCGGCCCCTCAAAAACAATCGATCGAAACCGCTGCGTCCAGGCTGGTCGTACGGATGCCTTACCCGCGGCCCACTGGGCTGCGTCGGGCGTCCAGCTTCCGCCCTCAGGCAAGACCCCACTCCTGCGCGGGCGTTTCGGCAGTTACCGGGACACTGGCGGCGGGCCAGTGAGCGCCCGGGCTTGCAGGCTGTACATCGGCCCGTGCCGCGGCGGGCAGCTGGTCCCAGAGGGACGACACAGAGAGCAGTCGGCCCGTCTCTGGGCAGGGAAGCCTCAGGTCTGCAAGTTCCTCCTCCAGGTCACGCAGTGGGCCCAACACAAACGCACGTGAGGCGGCCCGCGGATGGGGTAAGGTGAGTTGTACGGTCTGTAGGGTCTGCCCTTCTACCCAGATCAGGTCGAGATCTAGGGTACGCGCTGCGGACGGCTGCGGTCGAAGGGTTGCCTCGTCTGCCGCATGCACATCTCTGGGCAGACGATGCGCCGCGCGGTTCGGACGCTGCCTGCCAAATTCATGTTCGGTCTCTAGAAGGTACTGCAGCCAGGCCTCCGGCGAGAGAGGGGTATCGATCCAGGCCGCTGTATTAAAGAAGTCCGGCCCATCCGCCTGTACCGGGCGAGACTGCCAGAGTCGGGCGACTCTGCGTAGCCGATGGCCCCGGTCGGCGGTGAGACGCGCGAGTGCCGCCGCGAACGTATGACTCGGCGGCTGACCTTGAAAGGGCAGGTTACCCCCAAATGCCACCACGGTGCGATTCATGGGGCTGCAGTTCCAGCGCCGCGCGCACGCCGGCGGGGCCTACTACGACGACCGCTGCTGCCGTTGCCGGCCTGACCACGCACCGACTCCATGAGTGCGGCCCGCTCGTCGTCATCGGCATCAATAAAGTCTGTCCACCACGCGCCAAGGCCCTCAGGCGTCTGTCCGACGGCATCACGGATCAACAAAAAGTCATAGCCGGCACGAAATCGCAGGTGGGCCAGTAGCCGATAGGGCGCCTGGCCCGCGCGCTTTTCAAAGCGAGGCTGCAGAAGCCAGATCTCGCGAATATCGGCCACATACCGCCTGGGGATCGCCAGGGCGTCAAGCTCCTGCTCGATGACCTCATCAATCGCCTGAGACAGTGCGGGAATGGCTTTTTCTCCGCCTGCCTGTAGCGTCTGCCACCGCAACCAGACCGGGCTCCAGAGCAGCGCCGCGAAGAGAAAGCCCACCGAGAGCGGTTTGCCCTCCCGCACTCGGGCATCGGTATCGGCGAGGGCCCGACGAACGAAGGCCAGGGCCTCTTGCTGCTGCGCCTGCGAGCCCTGGGGTTCAAGTACCAAGTCAACGAGGGGCAGGCAGCCATGGTGCAGGCCCTGAGCGCGTAGCTGCTCCATGCCCGCAAAGGCCTGTCCTGACTGCAGCAGTTTCACCATCTCATCGAAGAGCCGTGCCTCTGGCACGTTGTGAATCAGATCGGCGAGCTCTCGCACCGGGGCAATGGTCTTGGGATCGGTGGTAAATCCCAGCTTGGCCGCAAACCGCACCACCCGAAGCATGCGCACGGGGTCTTCGCGGTAGCGCTGCGCGGGCTCACCGATCATGCGCAATGTCTTGCGCTGCAGGTCTTCAACCCCGCGGTGGTAGTCCAGCACGGTGTCGCTTAGGGGGTCGTAGTAGAGGGCATTGATGGTGAAGTCTCGCCGGGCCGCATCTTCGTGTTGTTCGCCAAAGGTGTTGTCGCGCAGCACCCGCCCATGGGCGTCGGTCTCCAGGTTTTCCGCATTGGCGGCGCGAAAGGTCGAGACCTCAATGGTCTCAGGCCCGAAGAGCACATGGACGAGCCGAAATCGCCGCCCGATAATCCGCGCCCGGCGAAAGGTACGCTGTACCTCTTCGGGCGTGGCATCGGTCGCCACATCAAAATCTTTCGGCCGCAGGCCGAGCATGAGGTCGCGCACTGCTCCCCCGACGACGAAGGCCCGAAAGCCCGCCTTCTGCAGGCCCTCCACGGTTTTTAAGGCGGCCACCGAGACATTGCGTCGGTCGATTCCCACCTTGGCGGCTTTGTGTATCTGAGGATCCCGTGCCCCGGCCTGGCCACGGCCTTTGGCATGACCAGGGGCCAATCGGGCAAGAGAGCGGAGCAGCTTTCGAATCACAGGTGTGAGGGTATCAGGCGTTGTCTTTCGATGCGAACAGGGACAGCACGGGCCATCCCTGTTCTGCCGCGTGGGCGGCCAGCCGTGGATCGGGGTTCACGGCCACCGGATGACTCACCTGGGCCAGCAGCGGAAGGTCATTGAGCGAATCACTGTAGAAATAACTCGTACTGAAACTCTCTAGGCCAAGATCCATCTCCGCAAGCCACTGCTGCACGCGGGTGACCTTTCCCTCCCGAAAACTCGGCAGACCGCGGGGACGTCCGGTGAACTCTCCCTGCGTATCCGTCTCAACGAGGGTGGCAATGAGATGGGAGATTCCGAAGACCTTGGCGATGGGTGCGGTAATGAATTCGTTGGTGGCCGTGACAATCGCGCACAAGGCACCGTCGTCTTGGTGCTTCTTTACCAGGTCGCGGGCCTCGGGCCGAATCTGGGGAAGAATTTCATTGGCCAAGAACTCTTCCCGCCAGGACTCCAGCGTCGCGCGAGAATGGGCTGCCAAGGGCCCCAGCTGAAACTGCAAAAACTCCCCAATATTCAGTGTTCCCGCCTTGTATTGGGCAAAGAAATAATCGTTGCGGTGTCGGTGCCATTGGGCATCGACGACCCCGCGTCTGACGAGCTCTTCAGCCCAGGCCACATCGCTGTCTAGGGGGAGAAGGGTGTGGTCCAGATCAAAGAGGGCAAGGCTCTGGGGGGGCATAGGCATGGGCTCCAGGGGCTAAAACAGGGCAAGGTTTTCTTCGAGGAGGCTGCGCATCAAGGGCAGGGACACGGGACGCTTCAACGACAACGCCCGCGCATCCAGGGCCTCAAGCAAACGCATCAGTCGTCCCAGTTGACGTGGGAGCCGCGCGAGCATGTAGTGAAAGAGGTGATCATAGTCGCTCGCCATGGGGGCCGACATCCAGCCAAGCCGAAAGGCTCGCTCGCGCAGGGCCTGCAGTTTTTCGTGGTCGTCCAGTTCGTGGAACTCAAAGACAAGCCCCTGGCCAAGCCGGGTGCGCAGGTCTTCGCGCAGCTGATCAACCAGTTGGGCCGGCGCGGCCCGAGCCGTGGCAACGAGCCGCTGGGAGCGGGAACCGTAGGTCTGCTGGATGGCAATAAAGAGGGCAAAGAGCGCCTGCTGCACCTCCGTCGAGGCGCGATCGATGTTGTCAATGAGCCAGACCCTTGGAGGGTCGGGGTATTGCACAGCGGCTAAAAAGGCGCGGGCCTGGGTGGTGTCGTGAAGATCGTAGACCCGCTGTCCGGCCTGCTTCAGGGCCCAGGCCTGCAGCCAAAAAGACTTTCCGGCTCCGGTCGCTCCCCAGAGCAATAGGCTTGAGGGGTCCTGAATGCCTGCCGATGCGGTATTCGGGGCGCTCGAGGACACATCCGGCGGTGCAGACGACATCCAGGCGGAGAGCCAGCCGAGCGCCTGCTGATTTCTGCCGATGACCCCATGGCGCAGGTCGGGAAGCGGAGGTTCCATCAGTAAGAGGGGGGCCTGGTTCGGCAGGCCGCGGGACAGATCTGCCATAGAATCGAGATTTTCGCCTCCTGCCTCTATGAACTCCAAATCCTCTGGCATGACTTACCGCGATGCGGGCGTCGATATTGATGCGGGCGATGCCCTGGTGGATCGCATCAAGCCCCTTGCCAAGGCAACACTGCGGCCCGAGGTCATGGCGGGTATTGGTGGCTTTGGCGCGCTCTTTGCCATGCCCCCGGGCTATCGTGAGCCCGTGTTGGTCTCCGGCACCGATGGGGTGGGCACCAAACTCAAGCTCGCCTTTGCCCTTGCGCGGCACGAGACGATTGGTATTGATCTCGTGGCGATGAGTGTCAACGATATCCTGGTGCAGGGGGCTGAGCCCTTGTTTTTTCTTGATTACTTTGCCACGGGCCGCCTCTCGGTGGACGTCGGGGCGGCGGTGGTGGGGGGGATTGCCGAAGGCTGTCGGCAGTCGGGCTGCGCCCTCATTGGAGGGGAAACCGCCGAGATGCCTGGCATGTACGCCCAGGGGGAATACGATCTCGCGGGCTTTGCGGTGGGCGTGGTGGAGAAGTCGGCCATCTTGTCGTCTGAGCGTGTGGCGGACGGTGACTGCCTTCTGGGTCTTGTCTCGAGTGGTTTTCATAGCAATGGCTACTCGCTCGTGCGGGCGGTTCTCGAGAAGGCCTGCGGTGCGATCTCTGAGACCTCGCTGGGGTCTGTCGCTCTTGCCCCCACTCAGGGCACCGGTCCCGATGAGACGCTTGCCGACTTGGTGATGACCCCGACGCGTATCTATGTGGCGGCAGTCCTTGCAGCGCTCAAGGCCCACCCCCATCAGATCCATGCGCTGGCCCACATTACCGGGGGAGGAATTGTGGGCAACCTGCCGCGCGTGCTCCCCGAGACCCTCACAGCGGAGATCGATCCCAGAGCCTGGCCTCGTCCTGCGGTCATGCGCTGGGTACAAGAACAGGGCCAGATTTCTGAAGAAGAAATGTTCCGCGTCTTTAACTGTGGACTCGGAATGATTCTTGCCGTCGCGCCTGCGCAGGCTGAGGAGGTGGCCGCCACGCTCACCGCGCATGGGGAGCGGGTCTACCGCATTGGGCAGGTGCGCCGGCGGCAGCCTGGTGAGTCGCAAACCATCATGGGGTCCTCCAGGTCTCTCTAATCTGCCGCAGCATGGCCTCGGCCGAGAGGACAGAGGCATCGAGGCGGAGAATATTGTGAAAGCTCCTGAGCCAGGTAATCTGGCGCTTTGCCAGCTGGCGCGTTGCGGCGATGGCCTGTTCTCTGAAGGTTTTCCCGTCTATCTGCCCACTCAGATGGGCCCAGGCCTGGCGGTAGCCCACGGTACGCAGGCTCGGCAGGTCCGGGTGGAGTCCCTCGCGTTGCTTCAGGGCTGCGACCTCTTCCAAAAAGCCCGCGGCCATCATCTCCGTGAAGCGTTCCGCGATCCGCCTATGGATCCAACTGCGGTCTTCCGGCTGTAGCGCGATCACTGACAGCGCCTCGTCTTGCGGCCGGGAGCCGCGGTCTTTCGCTTCGCGGTGAAAAGAAGAGAGGGTCCGCCCGGTATGGGCCCAGACCTCGAGTGCCCGTGAGATACGCTGTGCATCCTGAGGGGCCAACCGACTGGCCGTGAGTGGGTCTACCACGGCGAGGCGACGATGCAGGGCGGGCCACCCGACCTCCGCGGCCTCCTGCGTCAGAGCCGTACGAATCTCTGTTGGCACCTCGGGCAGATCATCGATGCCTTCGCGTAACGCCTTGAAGTAGAGCATCGTGCCGCCGACGAGCAGCGGCGTATGACCACGGGCTCTAATCTGTTGCATGGCGGTCTGCGCATCCCGCAGAAATTGCGCTACAGAATACGACTCCTGGGGGTCACGACAGGTGGTGTGGTACCTGAGACTGCTCTTTGGCTGAGGGCTTCGCCGTTCCAATGTCCATACCCCGATAGATCTGGGCAGAGTCGAGGCTCACGATCTCCACCGTGCCGAGGCTCCCGGACTGCGCCAGGGACATGGCAAGGGACGACTTACCGCAGGCCGTAGGCCCAATGAGGCAGTAGATCATGCGGCCGTCCTGGCCGACGGCGGTGGCGTTGCCCATGCGAAACCCGCCGCGCGCGGTGGGCAGCAGGTAGGGGGCGTTGCTCCTCGACTCCATGCCGCCAGCCCCGACGACGTTGGCGTCGCCGCAGGCGATCGCCTGGCCGTCGGCGCGGCGGGCGATGACGGCTTCGGCAATGCGTTCGCGGACAGCGGTGCGGTGCACCTGCTCACCTTCACCAACACGAGCTTCGCGGGCGGTTCGCTCGCGC
>CAZKWK010000109.1:0-6780 GCA_964556335.1 uncultured Bordetella sp.
GGCTGGGCTGGCCCGAGCGGGTCAAGCTCATGCAGGAGAACTGGATCGGAAAATCGGTGGGCGTGCGATTTGCCTTCCCCCATGCGATTACAGATGCTGCAGGCAAGCCCATTCACGATGGCAAGGTCTATGTCTTTACCACCCGTGCCGATACGATCATGGGCGTGACCTTTATGGCGGTTGCCCCTGAGCATCCCATCGCGGAGGCTGCGGCGAAAAAGAATTCCGCCCTTGCCAACTTTATCGCGGCCTGTAAGGCCGGAAGTGTGGCGGAGGCCGATATCGCCACCCGTGAAAAAGAGGGGATGGACACGGGCTTTACCGTCTCCCATCCACTCACCGGGGCAGCGGTTCCGGTCTGGGTCGGAAACTATGTACTCATGAGCTACGGCGATGGCGCAGTCATGGGCGTTCCTGCCCACGATGAACGCGACTTTGCCTGTGCATTGAAATACGGTCTGCCCATTCGTCAGGTGATCGCCCCTCGCGCCGCGCAGGCTTCTGCCCAGACGCCCTTCGATGCAACGCAGTGGCACGACTGGTATGCCGACAAAGACCATGTGGTCTGCGTGCACTCTGTAAAGTACGATGGCCTGGGACACCAGGAGGCCGTCGAGGCCGTTGCCCAAGACCTGATGGCCCAAGGGCTCGGCGAGAAAAAAACCACCTTCCGCCTGCGCGACTGGGGCATCTCCCGGCAGCGCTACTGGGGTACGCCCATTCCCATCATCCATTGCCCCTCTTGCGGCGAGGTTCCCGTTCCGGAAAAAGACCTGCCGGTGGTGCTACCGGAAGATCTGGTGCCCGATGGCAGTGGCAACCCCTTAAACAAACACGAGGCGTTTTTAAAGGTGGCCTGCCCCAGTTGCGGCACCGCGGCGCGGCGCGAGACCGACACCATGGACACCTTCATCGATTCGAGCTGGTACTACATGCGCTATTGCTGTCCAGACCAGAGCGAGTCCATGGTCGACAGCCGCATCGACTACTGGATGCCCATGGACCAATACATCGGGGGGATAGAGCACGCGGTGCTCCATCTGCTCTATGCCCGGTTCTGGACCAAGGTCATGCGCGACCTGGGGCTCGTGAAATTCGATGAGCCCTTTAGCAACCTGCTCACGCAGGGAATGGTGCTTAACGAGACCTACTATCGCGAAGACACGGTAGGACGCAAGACCTGGTTTAACCCCGCAGATGTCGATGTCAGCTTTGATGACAAAGGCAGGCCGCAAGGGGCGCTGCTAAAGGCCGATGGCAAGCCCGTGCAGATTGGCGGCACCGAGAAGATGGCCAAGTCGAAGAACAATGGCATCGACCCACAGGCCCTCATTGACCGCTATGGCGCAGATACCGCTCGACTCTTCACCATGTTTGCCTCACCACCGGAGCAGACTCTCGAGTGGTCAGACTCGGGCGTTGAAGGTGCCCACCGTTTTCTCAAACGGCTCTGGGCGTTTGGGCAGGCCCATGGTAGTTGGCTCACCCAGACCACTTCCACCACAAACCCAACCACCGAGGAAGCCAAGGCACTGCGTCGGGAGATGCATAGCCTGCTGCGCCAGGCCGACTTTGATCTGGGACGAAAGCAATACAACACGGTGGTCTCTGCCTGCATGAAGATGCTCAATACCCTCGAGGCCGCAGCCAAGGGTGGTCACGAAGGCGCCGCCAGCGACCTCTCGCGCGATCTGAAAGAAAGCCTGCATGAGGGTCTCAGCATTCTGCTGCGACTGCTTTATCCGGTGGTGCCCCACATCACCGACCGGCTCTGGACAGACCTTGGCTTTGGTGCCCACGCTGGGGCAATTCTTAATGCGCCATGGCCTGAGGTGGACAGCGCGGCACTCACACGCGAGACCATCGACCTGATGCTCCAGATCAACGGCAAGCTGCGTGGCAGCCTCACGGTGGCTGCCCAGGCGAGCCAAGAAGAGATTATTGCGGCCGCCCTCGCGCACGAGAGTTTCGAGCGCTTCGGAGAAGGACGTCCCGCAAAGAAGACGGTCGTCGTACCGGGCCGACTCGTCAATATCGTGGTCTAAAGAAGTGCGGCTCTTCTTTCCCTATGCCTGACATGCGCCATCTAGTTCAACTGCCTCTGGCCCCTGACACCCGTCGGCGGTGGCTGCTGTCTGCAACCCTGGCGATGGGCGGACTCCTTACGGGCTGTGGCTTTCGTCTGCGCAGCAGCCGCGAGCCCATTCGGTTTACCCAGGCCCTCGTCGTCGACTCGACGAAAGGAGGTTTTCGATTGGCAGAAGACCTTCGGCGTGAGCTCACGACCCGCTATGGTGTCACTATGGTCGCCCAACGGACCGATGCACAGGTCGTCATTCATATCGATGAGGTCCGACAGAACCGGCTGGTGGTGGGATTCTCCGGGGCCGGACGGCCACGAGAAGTCGAACTACGCATCGAACTGCTCTTGCGCATCGAGAACGCCCAAGGGACGCTGCTGCAGCCCGCTGGGGTTCTGGAGTTACGGCGCACCGTGGCCGTCAACGATGCCGAGGTGCTTTCTACCGATGAGGCGGAGCGGTTTCAGGTCAACGCCATGATCCAAGACCTCCTTCAGCAGATCATTCGTCGACTCGGACGGCTTGAAGGCTATGCAACTCCGCCTCGATCCCCTTAAGCCCGCACCCACGCTTCAGGCGCTAGCGCGCCTCGCCAAGGACCCTCAGCCACCCGGCAGCTGGGCGGTCTGTGGCGATGACCCCCTGCTCACCCAGGAGGCCACGGACGCGATCCGTCGGCTGCTCTCAGCAGAGGGCTTTGGCGAGCGGGTGAGTGTTACCCCCGACCGTAGCTTTGATTGGAAGTCTTGGATCGTCGAGGCTGCAGCCCCCTCGCTCTTCGCACAGCGACGACTTCTTGAAGTGCGACTGCCCACGGGCAAGCCCGGCCTTGAGGGTGCAAAGCGGCTCGGCGAATGGGCAGAGCGGCCTGCGCCCGAGACCGTGTTGTTGCTACACCTGCCGCGATTAGATAAGACCCTGGCAGGCAGCAGCTGGATGACCAAGATCTCTGCGCAGGGCGTCGTGATTGTGGTCGATGCGGTTGGCCCAGGACAGATGTCACGATGGCTCGAACAGCGACTGGCAGACCAAGGCCTGCGTGCGGGCCCGGGGGTGATTGCCTTTTTGGCCGAGCGGTTTGAGGGCAACCTCGCCGCTGCCCATCAAGACATTCTCAAACTCGGATACCTCCCGCGGGCCCAGCCAGAAGCGCCACTTGACCTCTCAGAGGTCCAGGCCCTGGTGACGGACCAGGCACGCTTTAGCCCCTTTCAGCTCGGCGAACTGCTCTGCGCGAACAACCCTCGCCGCGCCATTCGCGTGCTGCGCGGACTCAAAGAAGAGGGGGAGCCTCTGCCCCTGATCCTCTGGAGCGCAGCGCAGGCCTGCAGGCGTCTGAGCCCGAATCGTGCAGGTGAGGCCCTGCGGGAACTGAGCCGTATCGATACAATGGTGAAAGGGCTTAGTCGTGAAGATCCATGGCTGGCGCTCGAACGATTAGCGCTCCGCCTCGGTGGAGCGACGTGAGAACGTAAGAACGTAAGAACGTAAGAACGTAAGAACCCGTCTTCTGCGGGGTTGCCTCCACACACACGTTTTGGTCTATGAACCCGCCCGATACCGCTCACCTCATGCATGCGCTGGGACAGATGGCCCGAGAGGCCTCGCGCGCTATGGCACGGGCGTCGACCCAGCAAAAAAATCTCGCGCTGCGCCTTCTGGCAGAGAGAATTGAAAAGGGGCTGGCCGAGATTCAACAAGCGAACGAACAGGATCTGCAGGCCGCTTTGGCGGCCGGGCAAGATGCAGCCTTTGTCGACCGATTACGGCTCTCTCCTTCAGCAGTGCAGGCCATGGTCACTGGCCTGGGGCAGGTGGCCTCGCTGCCCGATCCAGTGGGGGAGATCGCACAAATCAAGACTCAGCCCTCTGGTATTCAGGTGGGACAGATGCGGGTTCCTTTGGGCGTCGTGGGCATCATTTATGAGTCCCGGCCCAATGTCACGATTGATGCTGCAGCCCTCTGCCTGAAGTCGGGCAACGCCACTGTGCTGCGCGGAGGCTCAGAGGCCTTTCATTCCAACCAGCTTCTGGCGCACTGGATTAGGGAGTCGCTTGTTGCCGCGGACCTTCCCGAAGCCGGTGTGCAGGTGGTACCCACCACCGACCGGGCGGCCGTAGGCGCCATGATCACCATGCCCGACTACATCGATGTGATCGTGCCCCGCGGAGGCAAGAGCCTCATTCAGCGCATTAGCCAAGAGGCAACCGTACCCGTGATCAAACACCTTGATGGCATCTGCCATGTCTATGTGGACGATGAGGTAGATCTCGAGATGGCCTGGCGGGTGTCCGATAATGCCAAGACGCAGCGGTATGCGCCCTGCAACACCATGGAGACGCTGCTGGTGGCCAAGGGCATCGCCACGGCCTTTCTGCCGCGTATGGCGGAAATCTATCTCGCGAAGCAGGTGGAGTTGCGTGTCTGTTCAGAAACACGGGCGGTTTTGCAGGCCCACGGCATTGCGCCCACGCATCTCAAAGACGCCACGGAAGAAGACTGGTCTACCGAATACCTCGCCCCCATTCTCTCGGTGCGCATCGTCGATGGGCTGGAGGCGGCCATGGCCCATATTGAGCGCTATGGCTCGCATCACACCGACTGCATTCTCACAACCAACCACCAGAGGGCCATGCGGTTTTTACGCGAAGTAGATTCTGCTTCGGTCATGGTCAATGCGTCCACCCGTTTTGCAGATGGGTTCGAATATGGTCTCGGCGCAGAGATTGGCATCAGCACGAATAAGCTGCATGCGCGCGGCCCGGTAGGTCTTGAAGGCCTGACGACCCAGAAGTGGATCGTCTTGGGCCATGGTGAAATTCGTACCTGAGAATTCCGGTCACACACCATGCTCTGGGTCAAAGCCTTTCACATCATCTTCGTCACGAGTTGGTTTGCTGGCCTCTTCTATCTGCCGCGTATCTACGTCAACCTGGCGATGGTGCCGGCAGGCCCCGAAGGGCAGGCAGAGCGAGATCGGCTCCTTCTGATGAGTCGCAAGCTATACCGGTTTATGGGTCCGCTCATGGTGCTCGCCCTGGTGCTCGGGTTGTGGCTCTGGCTCTATTACGGCATTGGCCTGGGCGGAGAAGGCAACGGCTGGATGCACGCCAAACTCGTGATCGTGGTCGCACTGCTGGGCTACCACCATGTTCTGGGACGCCAACTCAAGCGGTTTGCACAAGGCCAAAATCCACATGGCCATATCTGGTATCGCTGGTTTAACGAACTCCCGGTACTCCTTCTGTTTGCAGCGGTTGTGCTTGTGGTGGTGAAGCCCTTTTGATTCACTCCGCCTTTGCCGTCTGCCCCGCGGGCCTAGAGGACCTGCTCCTCGAAGAACTGCAAGGCCAGCCCGGCATTTCTGAAGCGTCCAGCGGCCGGGGTGGGGTCTGGTTCCGTGCGGAGGCCACAGCGATTGCCCGGGCCAATCTCTGGTGTCGCATCCCCACACGTATTCTTTTGGCGGTGGAGCAGTTTCGGCTGCGCCGGGCCGAAGACCTCATAGAAGCCGCGCGACGCGTGCCCTGGGAGCAGTACTTCGGGCCCGACCAGACCTTTCGGGTCGATGTGAACCAGGCACGCCGACCGCTCTTCGCACTCGCCCCGAATTTTGCTGTGCTCAAAATCAAAGATGGGGTCTGCGATCGGTTTCGCGAGCTTACCGGCCGCAGGCCCTCCGTCGAGACACAGATTCCCGACCAGCGGTTGTGGCTCTTTATTGATGGTGAAAAGGCCACACTCTCGATGGATACGAGCGGCGAGCCACTCTTTAAGCGCGGCTGGCGTATGGCCAAAGGCCAGGCGCCGCTGCGAGAGAATCTGGCGGCAGCACTCGTGGCGGTTGCCCAGTGGCAGCCGAGTCAGCCGCTCCTAGACCCGTTCTGCGGGAGCGGTACGCTTCTGATTGAGGCCCTTCAGCGGGCCGCCGGACTAGCGCCAGGCTTTCATCCCAGCCGCGTGCGGTCTTTTTCGTGCGAGCAATGGGGGCCGAGGTCTTCCTTTGGCCGTGTCCCCTGGGCAGACCTGAGACAGGAATGTGCTCTGGCCTGGCAGTCTGCGGAAGAGACTTTGAGAGATCACTCGCTACGGATTGTGGGCCGCGATCTGGATAGCCAAGCAATTAAAGCGGCGCAGGCGAATGCAGCCCGGGCCCTACCTGCAGGGCTTGCCGAGAAAATTCTCTGGCAGGAGGCCGGCTTTGCCAGTGCCGATGCGCCTGCGCCGTCGGGCCTCTTGATCACCAACCCACCGTACGGCGAACGGCTAGAGATTGTGGGCATGGACGACAACCGCCAGTTCAGCGAGGTGCTTAAGCGTCACTACGCAGGCTGGACAGCCTGGGTTCTGGCCCACGATCTGAAGTTCGACAGCACCATTCGGCTCAAGGCGACGCGGCGCATGCCCGTTTTTAACGGCGACCTAGAATGCCGCTGGATGCGGTTTGATATGGTGCAGGGGTCTGCCCGACAGCCGTCTGCGCCCCACGCCAACGCGACCACACTGCCGACATGACCAATGCCATCGTTGAGCGTCTGGCGCAGGTACGCGAACGGATACGAATAGCGACTGAGTCGGCGGGCCTACCCGCGGCCTCAGTGCAACTCCTCGCAGTCTCCAAGACCTTCGGCCCCGAGGCCGTTGTTGCAGCAATCGCGGCGGGGCAGCGCGACTTTGGAGAGAACTATGTGCAGGAGG
>CAZKWK010000109.1:6790-7285 GCA_964556335.1 uncultured Bordetella sp.
AGGAGGGAGTGGCAAAGGCCCAGGCCGTAACCGACAAGGGCGTGCGATGGCATTTTATTGGCCCGCTACAGAGCAATAAGACGCGAGATGTCGCCAGCCACTTTGACTGGGTGCATTCGGTAGACCGTTTGAAGATTGCCGAACGGCTCGCGAGTCAGCGTCCGGCAGCACTACCACCGCTGGAGATCTGCCTGCAGGTCAGCCTCGATGCGGAACCTACGAAGTCGGGCGTACCACCCACCTCTGTGCACGAAGAACTCCAAGCCCTCGCGCGCCTTGCGGCAGAGACGGGGCGCCTTCGGCTACGGGGTCTCATGGCAATTCCCTCGCCAGAACCCACGTTTGCGCAACAGAGGGTTACCTTTGGGCGCCTGCGTGCACTTCTCAAAGAAGCACAGCAGACAGTAGGCAGGGCGTTTCCGAACTCGGCCGTTCTATTGGACACGCTTTCGATGGGAATGTCGGCAGACCTAGAGGCTGCCATTGCCGAATCCG
>CAZKWK010000110.1:0-1285 GCA_964556335.1 uncultured Bordetella sp.
CATAAGCGCGCGAAATGACCGCCTCGATAGACGCCGTCATCGGAGCCGTTGCGGTCGTTCTGGTCGTGATGTCGGTCTGGTCCTGGACGGTGATCTTCAGCAAGTTGTCTCGGGCTCGCACGCTCCAGCGTTCGACCCGCATCTTAATCGATGCCTTCTGGCATGCCCCCTCTGCTGAGGCCGCACGCAAGGGCCTGGCGTCCACCGATCGCATGGGCTATCTCCAGGCCCTGGCCATAGCCGCAGACAACCCGTTGGCTACGACGGGAAGCCTTGCTGCATCGGTGCCCACAGACGACCAGGTCACGCGCAACCTAAGAACGGCGCTCCTAGATGCCAAGACCGACCTGGAGACAGGCCTCACGGCACTGGCCACCATCGGAAACACGGCGCCCTTTGTGGGCCTCTTTGGCACGGTCTGGTCCATTTTCAACGCGCTCGTGGGCATTGAGGGGGAAGGTCCGGTCATGATCAATCAGGTTGCTGGGCCTGTGGGTGAGGCCCTCATCATGACCGCGGCCGGCCTCTTTGTCGCCATTCCCGCCGTCATCGCCTACAACGCCTTGGTTCGTAGCAATCGGGGGGTACTGGCAGAACTCGACGGCTTTGCCCGCGATCTGCAGGCCATGCCGCGCTAAGGCAGGTGGGTGATCCCATGACCCTAGGCCAGTTTTCTTCGCAAGACCAGGCCGAGCCTATCTCGGAGATCAACACCACGCCTTTTGTCGATGTCATGCTGGTGCTACTCATCATCTTTATCGTCACCGCACCGCTGATGACGCAGGGACTCTCTCTTACGCTGCCCGAGGCGGATGCGCCACCACTGCCTTCCGAAGCGGTCACCATTCGGATTGACCTCAATGCCGCGGGCGATATCTTGATTGATGGCGTGGCCTTAGGTGTGGGCCAAGAAGTGCTTCGCACCAAACTGGCAGAGAAGGCCCGGACATCGCCCACCGCCCAGGTGCAGATTCGTGCCGACGGGGTCACCCCCTACGCCCGGATTGCCGAAGTTATTTCAGTGGCTCAGGCGGAGGGGCTAACCCGAATCGCTCTGGTTACCACATCGACTGCACCAAACGTATCTTCTAGGACGCCGACCCCGGCCGACGCGCCGCGCGATCAAGTGCAGCAATCACCTCCGTCTCGGTAAGCCACTCACTCAGAATCTCTGGGGCCGAGAGTCCAGGGCCATAGACAAGATAAAGCGGCACCCCATTGCGGCCGTGCCGATTCAATTCTTGCGTAATCCGCGGGTCTTGCCGAGTCCAGTCGGCGACTACCA
>CAZKWK010000110.1:1295-7252 GCA_964556335.1 uncultured Bordetella sp.
TACCAATCGATAGCCGGGCTGCGAGAGCCGATCGGACACAGCGCCGCGCTGAATGACGCGGGCCTTGTTGGCCTGACAGCTGATACACCAGGCGGCTGTGAAATCAACAAATACCACCTGCCCCTGCGCTGCGAGACGCTCAGGGAGTCCGGGCTCCCAGGCGATTCCTTCTGGCATCGAAGACGTGACCTCCGAGCCGTTTGACGATGCACCCCCCGCTGAGGGACCGGTAGCAGCAACCCCAATCGCCGGTGTGCCCGATGCAGAAGGCCCGCTAGATACCTGCGTGGCCTGCCAGAGAAGTGCAGCGGCGGCCACTGCGGTGAGGATCATCACGAGTACCTTGCCCCACTGCGAACCCTGGGCAGACTGTAGACGCCGAATCTGCCAACGGCCAAAGACCCCGAAGAGCAGCGCAGCGCAGACCCAAGAAAGCATCAGGGCCAGAATCGCGCCCGGGCCATTCTGTTCGGCCAGTACCCAGCCCAGCCAGGCGGCCGTCGCGAGCATGGGAAAGCCCAGCACCTGACGAAAAGTCTCCATCCAGGCCCCAGGCCGAGGAAGGAGGGCCAGAGCCCGCGGCCAGACCGCCAGCACAAGATAAGGCAGTGCCAGACCAAGCCCTAGGGTCGCGAAGACCGCCAGCGCGGCAGGCACCGAGGCCGTGGCCGTATAGCCCAGCGCACTGCCCATGAATGGAGCGGTACACGGCGAGGCCACCACGACCGCGAGGACACCTGAGCCAAAGGCGCTCCCCCCAGAAGACTTGGTCGTGTGGCCCACCGGACCAGCAGCACCCTCGGCCCCCACGCCGGATGTGTTGAGCGACTGCTCCAGGCTCCCACCCATCCGGGCAAGCCCCAGACCCATCTCAAAGACGCCAAAGAGATTGAGCGCGATGACGACAAAGAGCAGGGCAAGAAGACTCACGACCCACGGATTTTGCAACTGAAAGCCCCAGCCCACAGCCTCACCCGCTGCCCGTAGCGCCAGAAAAATTCCCGCGAGGGTGAGCATGGAAACGACCACCCCCAGCGTAAAGACAAGGCCATGTCGCCAGGCCTCCGAAGGCGAATGAGCCTGCTGACTGAAGGCCAGCACCTTAAGCCCCAGCACCGGAAATACGCAGGGCATAAGGTTGAGTAACAGGCCCCCCACCAAGGCGAGGCCCACCGCAAGAAGAAACCCTGAAAGCCCCCCGTCACCCCCAGCACCGTGGCCCGATGCCGCATAGGCCTGCGCGGCCGTCTGCCCAGGGCTTACCAAGTCACCCCGCGCAGAGACCGCTGTCAAGGAGGCAAGAGGGGGCGGTGACCAGACCACGGCGGGAGCGTCGGGATACTGCGCAGGCCGAAACACCCCCCGCAGTTCAGTCGGGGCCGCAAGCAGTGCACGCACCGATCGATTTGAACTCGCCGAGAGCGGAATCTCTAGGCGCCAGCCTTTTTCAGTGCGATAGAGTGCCTGCGCAGCGGCCGGGACCACCAGCCCCTCGGCCTCGACAAAGAAATAACCATCGCGAACGGCCTCCGGAGGATCGGTGCCTTCTAGAATGAGTCGTTGACCCTCGGGGTCGAGCGCATATCGAGGCGACACACGCGCCACCACTGGCTGCCCGCGATCTGCCTGGGCGAACCGCTCGGCCACGCCAGAGGACGGAAGGCTCGCCCCTGCAACAGCGACCGGCAGTGATAGCGAGAGTTCGGCACCACCAGGAATACAGACATCTTTACAGACGAGCCAAGACGCAGAGGCTAAGAGCTGTACCGACGCACCTACCGGGAGGTCTTTGGGCAGCGACACCGTCTGCACCAGAAAAATCCTGCCCTCGTAGCCATAACTGGCCAGCGGTCCCACGGGCATGCGAGAAGGCGTTGGCCATTGAATCTCTGAGGCGGCTAATGCCAGCGGTGCGGTCTGCCCTGCCAAGGGGCTCCCATCCTCATTTGCAAGACGCCAGACAATCTCTGTAGGAAGTCCGGAGTCTCCGGGGTTACGCCAGTAGGTATGCCAGCCTGGGGCATGTTCCAGTAGAAGCCCCAACCGAATCGATGCACCCGGAGCGGCAGCGGCCTGCTCCGCAAAGGCTGTCACAGTCACTTCCCCAGCAACATGCGGACCGGGACCGGGAAGCGCAGGCGCCCCTGCCGAAGCCGCGGCCGACAGCCTGCTCAAGGTGCCCCCTGGGGTCTGCGCCTGCGCAGCAGGCGCTGCGGCGAGACCAATGAGAGCGATACCCAGACAGGCGGCCGCAAAACCCCACATCACAACGCCACGCAGCGTCTGCCACAGACGGGAGAGGGGGTCATCGCAGCGAAGACTCGGTTTTAACAGGTTCATCTCTTGATTATGTCTGGACTTGATACCATGCGCGGTATGGTTAATGAACTCGACACCCTCCGGGACCGGATTTCTGCCATGGCGTCCGCGCTTGAGAAGGCCCGACATGAGAACCGCAGCCTGCGTGAGGCCCTGCGCACCAGCCAGGCACAGACAAAAGACCTGCAGTCCCGTATCGATCAGGCCTCTCAGCGTCTTGAAAATATTCTTCATCCCAGAACTGAGGCCTAGTCCACCATGCCCCCAACCCGCAAGGCCGAGGAAGTGGAAGTAGAAATCATGGACCGCAGTTATCGGCTGGCCTGCCCGCCAGACGAGAAGCCACTGCTCATGGAATGCGTCGGCATGGTCGATACGCGTATGCGTCAGATCAAGCAAAACAGCCGACTGCAGGGCAGTGACCGCATCGCCGTCATGACCGCCCTCACGCTGGCCAGAGAACTGCTCACTGCCCCAAAGACCCAGGCATCGATCGCGACGAACGACGAGGCACTGCGCGCGGCCCTTGTCGCACTCATACAGCAGGCCGACCAGGCCCTCGCCCCACAAGAAAAATTATTCGAATAGGCCGTCGCTGCTCCTCGGACCGCGGCCTTAACGCCCAACACGCCGAGACTGCCCCGCCTCCTTTACGAGGAGCCTTGCTTCATGTTTGACCCTTGGATCGTTCTTGAACTCGCCGCGCTCGGCGCAGGCACTGGCTTTCTGGCGGGCCTCTTAGGCATTGGCGGGGGGATGACCATGGTGCCCTTTCTTACGATGATTTTTACCGCGCGCCAGTTTCCCGACGATGCCATCGTCAAGATGGCGATTGCCACCTCACTGACGACTATTCTCTTCACCTCAGTCAGCAGCGTCTGGGCCCACTACAAGCGGGGCGCGGTGCGCACTGATCTGCTCAAATACATGGGGCTCGGGGGCTTTCTGGGAACCTTCGTAGGCGCCAACTTTGCCGGGGCGCTCAAGGGTTCGGTGCTGGCCGCTATCTTCGCCGTATTCGTGGGCTACTCGGCCTGGCAGATGATTAAGGGCAAAAAACCCAAGGCGGGCCGCAGCGTCCCGGGCCCTGTGGGGCAGACCGCAGTGGGCGGCGCGATTGGCTTTCTCAGCAGCCTGCTCGGCGCCGGTGGCGGTTTTGTGACCGTGCCCTTCCTCACCTGGTGCAACGTACAGATGCACCAGGCCGTGGCCACCTCCGCGGGTATGGGCTTTCCAATTGCCGCCGGGGGCCTCATTGGCTATGCGGTCTCAGGGGCGGCGCTCGATGGGCTCCCCACCGGCTCGCTCGGTTATATCTATTTACCGGCTTTGCTCATCCTCGCCATCGGCTCGGTCGTAACAGCCCCCCTCGGTGCAAAGGTGGCCCATGCCATGGATGTCGCGAGCTTAAAGAAGGTCTTTGCCTATCTTCTCTTTGGCCTTGCAGGCTACATGCTCACACGGGCCTTCTAGCCGGCCACAAAGGTTTTGGCGTACTGGTCCCGCAGAAGATTCTTCTGCACCTTGCCCATCACATTGCGGGGCAGTTGCTCCACGACAAAGAGGCGCTTCGGCACCTTGTAGTTGGCAATCTGGCCCTTCACCTGTGCAAGCAGGGCGGCCTCAGAGAGTGTTGTCCCCTTGCGGGCGACTACCGCAGCGGCGACCGCCTCCCCAAAATCGGGGTGGGGCAGCCCAATTACTGCTGACTCTTCCACCCCGGCGAGGTCATCGAGCAGCATTTCAATTTCCTTGGGATAGACGTTGTAGCCCCCCGTAATAATGAGATCTTTACTGCGACCGACCAAGACGACATAGCCGTCTTCGTCGTAGCGCCCCATGTCTCCGGTCTTAAACCAGCCATCTTCCGTAAATTCTTCTCGGGTCTTCTCAGGCATATTCCAGTAGCCCACAAAGACATTCGGACCTTGTACCTGTACACCGCCAATGCCAGAGACCAGACCGGGCTGCGGCGCGATGGCTTGCCCGTTGTCATCGATGAGCCGCAGGCCAACCCCGGGCAGAGGGGCACCCACGGTACCCGCCTTTCTTTTGCCCTGATAAGGGTTAGAAGTGAGCATCACGGTTTCTGACATCCCGTAGCGCTCGAGAATGGCATGCCCCGTGCGATCGGTAAACGCGGTGTGGGTCTCGGCCAAGAGGGGGGCCGACCCGGAAACAAAGAGCCGCATCCCACGCACGAGGTCCGCGTTAAGACGCGCATCTTCTAGCAGTCGTACATAGAAGGTCGGGACACCCATCATCACAGTGGCCTGCGGCAACGCCCGAAGCACCGTCTCGCTCTCAAACCGCGGCAGCCAGATCATGCGGGCACCGGCGAGCAGCGCACCATGCAGCGCCACGAAAAGCCCATGGACATGAAAGATCGGGAGCGCATGCACCAACACATCGTCTGCCCGCCAGGCCCAGGCCGCATGCAATACCTGGGCATTGGAGGCAAGATTGCCATGGGTCAGCATGGCGCCCTTGCTGCGGCCCGTGGTGCCTGAGGTGTAGAGAATGGCGGCAAGCGCATCGGCACCCACCGGCACCGTGGCGAAGTCATCGCCAAAGGGCGCCGCCTTGGCCAATAGGCTCCCGTCAATCACGGTACCGAGCGTCTCGACATGGGTGCAGCCTGCAGACTTCGCGAGTGGTTCCACCCAAGAAAAATTCTCTGGGCTACAAACCACCAAGGCCGGTGAGGCGTCTTGAAAGAAATAACCAATTTCAGAGGCCCGGTAGGCCGTATTCAGAGGCAAAAACACCATGCCTGCCCGCAGGCAGGCGAGGTAGACCATGACCGCCTCGGGAGACTTCTCCACCTGGACTGCCACCCGACTGCCTAAGGGAAGGCCCAAGGCGACGAGATAATGGGCAATCCGTGCGCTGCCGCAGACCATATCGTGCAGGCGATAGATGCGGCCAGCCTCGGTGGTGAGGACCACGGGAGAGGCCGCTGCCGTCCTGCGAGCGGGGTAAGACTGGGTGAGAAGCGTAAAGAGGTTAGAAACCGAGGGCGGGGTACTGCCGTGCGGAAGAGATACCCCCGCGGAAGATCTAGTCATGTTGAAAGTTCGGTCGCGTCTTGGTCAAAAAAGCATCGAGACCACGGGCATAGTCTCGGGTATCCACAAAGTCCCAGCAGGCCTGGCGCTGGCCTTCAGAGAGCACCGCCCGGTCATCGATACGGCTCAGAGATTGTATAAGCCACTTGTTCCGGCGCGCGGCATGCGGCGCCCCCGCAATAATGCGGCCCACGGCCGCCTCGACCTCGGTCTCCCATTGCTCAGGCGGATAGACACGGTTGACCAACCCCTTGGCCAGGGCCTCCTCGCTCGTCCATAAACGGCCCTCGAGAAGCAGTTCAAGCGCATTGGCCCGGCCGATCAGACTCACCACACAGGCCGCCTCATGCGGCGCCAACGGAAATCCCAGGCGACCGATAGGAATGCCAAACCGAGAGCGATCACTGGCAATACGCAGATCGCAGACCGAGGCGATCTCTAGCCCCCCCCCGATGCAGAGACCGTCAATGGCCGCCACCACGGGCGCGGGGCAGTGCATGATGGCGCGCAAGGCATTGCCAATCACCTGATCGTGATAGTGCTGCACCTGCTCCCGCGTTGATCGATGCT
>CAZKWK010000111.1:0-7231 GCA_964556335.1 uncultured Bordetella sp.
GAGGAAGATCCCGGGTACCAGCGGTTCTTCAGCTATATCTCGCTTTTTACCTTCAGCATGCTCATGCTCGTGATGAGCAACAACTTCTTGCAACTCTTCTTCGGCTGGGAGGCGGTGGGGCTCGTGTCCTATCTGCTGATTGGCTTCTGGTACAAGAAGCCTACGGCCATTCATGCAAACCTGAAGGCGTTCCTGGTTAACCGCGTGGGCGATTTTGGTTTCATTCTGGGTATTGGGCTGCTCCTCGCCTACGCTGGAAGTCTCAATTATGCGGAGGTCTTTACTGCCCGCGATGCGCTAGCCACCCAGACGATCTCGCTGATTCCTGGTCAAGACTGGTCGCTCTTGTCTGTGGCCTGTATCTGTCTTTTTATTGGGGCCATGGGAAAGTCGGCCCAGTTTCCTCTACACGTCTGGCTTCCCGATTCTATGGAGGGCCCCACGCCCATCTCCGCGCTCATTCACGCGGCCACCATGGTGACTGCAGGCATATTTATGGTGGCGCGCATGTCGCCCCTCTTCGAACTCAGTGACACCGCACTCATGGTGGTGATGGTCATTGGCTCCATCACGGCCCTCTTTATGGGCTTTCTGGGGATTGTTCAAAACGACATCAAGCGGGTGGTGGCCTATTCCACGCTCTCGCAGCTGGGCTACATGACGGTTGCCCTTGGGGCCTCGGCCTATTCGGTGGCGGTCTTTCATCTGGTGACCCATGCATTCTTTAAGGCGCTTCTGTTTCTTGCCGCGGGCTCTGTGATTATCGGCATGCACCACGAGCAAGATATGCGGCACATGGGCGGGCTCTGGAGGAAGATGCCCATCACCTACACCGTATCGCTGCTGGGCTCCCTTGCCCTTATCGGTGCGCCCCTCTTCTCGGGCTTTTATTCGAAGGACATGATCATCGAGGCGGTACGCGCCTCCACGCTCGCGCCCGCCTCGGTGGTCTACGTCATGCTGCTGGTGGGGGTCTTCGTCACCGCCTTCTACAGCTTCCGCATGTTCTTTCTCGTCTTTCACGGAAAGCCCCGGTGGGGCCATGGCGGCCACGGCGGGCACGGAAGCCATGGGCACGGCCATCATGAGCCCCATGAGTCGCCCTGGGTCGTGACCGGTCCCCTCATCTTCCTGGCGATCCCCTCGGTGTTGCTCGGTGGGCTGGCCATTGGGCCCATGCTCTTTGGCGACTTCTTCGCCAACGTTATTACGGTGTCACCTACGCATCCGGCCATGGCGGTCTTGGCGAGCCACTACCACGGCGCCTGGGCGCTCGCGTTGCATGCGGTGCAGACCTGGCCTTTCTGGCTTGCACTTTCTGGGGTGGCCTTCGCCTATCTCTTTTACATCGTCGTGCCGTCTGTGCCTGAGGCTATTCCAGGGGCCTTTGCGCCCTTACATCGGCTGCTCGTCGAGAAGTATTACCTCGATCGGTTCAATGAGTTGGTCTTTGCCGGTGGTGCCCGTAACCTTGGTACCGGCCTCTGGCAGCGTGCTGACCAGGGCGTGATCGACAGCTTTATGGTCAATGGGTCAGCCCGCGTGGTGGCCCTGGTCGCGGGCGTTCTGCGGCTCGGCCAGACCGGTTTCCTCTATCACTATGCCATTGCAATGATCCTGGGCGTGGCCCTTCTCCTCTGGTGGTTCGCACCGATGCCGATGTCGGTGGTGCCGCTGTGGCGCTGGGGCCTGAAGTCGCGCGAGTGCCTGCCAACTACTGGCTGTCCCGCGTCCCTTCTATGACTGAAACTGCTCCCTCTCTTTTCCTCATGGCCTCGGTACCGTGGCTGTCGCTCTCGATTTGGCTGCCCATTCTTGCCGGTCTGGCGGTGGCGGTTTATGGCCGTGACCGGCAGTCTCCCGCGGAACAGCTTCTCGTTAAAAAACTTGCCCTTGGTGCCTCGCTGCTCGGTCTGTTGGTTACCCTGCCGCTGATTTTTGGCTTTGACGCGAGCCATGCGGGCTTTCAGTTCGCAGAACGCGCCGTCTGGATCTCGCGCTTCAATATCCAGTATCTGTTGGCGGTGGATGGCCTGTCGGTCTGGTTTGTGCCGCTCACGGCACTGATTACGGTGGTGGTGGTCTTGGCCGGTTGGGAGTCCATCCAAGACCGGGTTGGTCAGTACATGGGCAGCTTTCTGATTTTGTCCGGCTTAATGGTTGGGGTCTTCTCTGCCCTTGATGGTCTTCTGTTTTACGTCTTTTTTGAGGCCACACTCATCCCCATGTACCTCATCATCGGTATCTGGGGGGGGCCACGTCGGGTCTATGCGGCCTTTAAGTTCTTCCTCTACACGCTGGTGGGCTCACTGCTCACGCTGGTTGCCATTCTCTATCTCTACACCGCCTCGGGCAGTTTTGAGGTGCTCGCCTGGCATGCATTGCCGCTCTCTTTAGAGGCCCAGGTGCTGCTCTTTCTGGCCTTTCTCATGGCCTTTGCTGTGAAGGTGCCGATGTGGCCCGTGCACACCTGGCTGCCCGATGCCCACGTGGAGGCACCCACCGGGGGTTCGATCGTGCTGGCGGCGATTATGCTCAAGCTCGGTGCCTATGGCTTTCTGCGGTTCTCGCTGCCTATCGCCCCCGATGCTTCCCATGAGTTGGCCTGGCTGATGGTCACCCTCTCGTTGGTCGCGGTGGTCTACATCGGCCTGGTGGCCCTGGTACAGCAGGACATGAAGAAGCTCGTGGCCTATTCGTCGGTCGCGCACATGGGCTTTGTCACGCTGGGTTTCTTCCTCTTTAGCCCGCTCGGCGTGCAGGGGGCGATCGTACAAATGGTGTCCCACGGATTTGTGTCCGGCGCCATGTTTCTGTGTATTGGGGTGCTCTACGATCGCATGCATACCCGGCAGATCGCCGATTACGGTGGGGTCGTGAACCGTATGCCCAAGTTCGCAGCTTTGTTTGTTTTGTTTGCCATGGCCAATGCGGGACTGCCTGCCACCAGCGGGTTTGTGGGTGAGTTCATGGTCATTCTGGCGGCGGTGAAGTTTGATTTCTGGATTGGTCTGCTCGCGGCCACCACGCTGATCTTTGGGGCTGCCTATACCCTCTGGATGGTCAAGCGGGTGATCTTTGGCGAGGTGGCCAATGACCATGTGAATGAATTAAAAGATACGAGCCCGCGGGAGTTCTACTTGTTGCTTCTGCTGGCATTTTTCGTCTTATTGATGGGGCTGTGGCCAGCCCTCTTCACCGACCTCATGTCGGTCTCTGTCGATGGTCTCTTGCGTCATGTATCGGCCTCCAAACTGCCTCTCTAAAGGTTCTCTAAGGCGCCTCTGTTTATGACCTTCTCCGCACTTAACCCCGCGACAATCGCCCCTGAGATTGCTCTCTTGGCGCTCCTGGCCGTGGTCTTGCTCCTTGAGGTGTTCAGCCGCTCACGGGCCGTGATGCTTATGCATCTGGTGAGCGTGGGAGGGCTTGTGGCCATTGGCGTCTGGCAGGCCGTGGCCTCCGCGTCTATCGTGCCCACCGTCGGAATGAATGGTCTCACCGTGGTCGATCCCATGTCCGCGCTCTTAAAGGCGGGCGCGGCCTTTGCCACCGCGGGCTGTCTTGTCTACGCCCGAGAGTACCTACAGCAGCAGCGTATGGGGTTTGGCGAGTTCCACCTCTTTGCCCTCTTTGCCGCATTGGGGCAGTTTGTGATGATCTCGGGCAATCACCTGCTCACGATCTATCTGGGTATCGAACTCCTGTCTCTGGCCTTGTATTCGGCAGTGGCCCTGCGACGGGACAGCGTGGTCTCGGTCGAGGCGGCCATGAAGTATTTTGTGCTCGGGGCCTTGGCCTCTGGCTTTCTGCTCTACGGCATGTCGATGATCTACGGCGCGACCGGGTCGTTGGAGATCACCGTCATCGCCGATAAGCTCTCTAGTGGCGGCGCGGAGCGTCTGCCCATGGTCTTTGGCACCGTGTTTCTGGTGGCGGGTCTGGCCTTTAAGCTCGGTGTGGTGCCGTTTCATATGTGGGTCCCCGATGTCTATCAGGGGGCGCCCACCGCGACCACACTGCTCATTGGCGCAGCACCCAAATTCGCGGCCTTTGCGATCACCATTCGTTTATTGGTCTCGGGCCTTCTCGGCGTGGCGGCTGACTGGCAGCAGATGCTCCTGGTGCTCTGCGTGCTTTCGCTGGTGGTCGGTAATTTCGTTGCGCTGGTTCAGACCGATCTGAAGCGGATTCTTGCCTACTCAACCATTGCCCACATGGGCTTCATGCTGCTTGCGATTGCCTCGGGCGTCGTGGGCGAGCAGGCAGGCGGCGCGGTCGATGCCTATGCCTCTTCGCTCTTTTATGTCGTGGTCTATGCCATTACCACCCTTGGCAGCTTCGGCGTTCTCTTGCTAGCGAGCCGTCAGGGCTACGAGTTGGCCTCCTTAGACGACCTCAAAGGCCTCGCAAAGACCCATCCCGGCCTAGCCTGGGTCATGCTCATCTTGGTCTTTTCGCTTGCTGGCATCCCGCCGACCGCTGGCTTCTATGCCAAGCTCGCGGTGCTCGAGTCCGCCGTGGCGGCGGGCTATGTGGCCCTGGCCGTATTTGCGGTCATGGCCTCTCTCATCGGTGCGTTTTATTACCTCCGTTTGGTGAAGGTCATGTTCTTCGATGCGCCGACACCCGCGCCAGCGGCGACCGCTGAGCCGACCGATGTTCCTGCGGTGGGCGCACCGCTTTCACAGGGTGCTACGCCGGCTGCTGTTGGTATCTGCCGCGTGCAGCAGTCGGTGCTGTCTGCCAATGGGTTGGCGGTGTTGGTCCTCGGCATCGTACCCGGCCCGCTCATGGCCTACTGCGTCTATGCCGTCAAGGTCTCGTTGGCGGCATGAATGTCACTGCCGCAGCGGTTCTCTGGCTGATTGTCGGGTTCGTTCTCGCCACCTGGCCTTTTATGACCGAGCGTCGGTTTGGGTTTTTTGGCGTGTCCGCCAAGCCATTCTGGTTTCGGCTGCTTGAGCTCGTGCTCAGTTACGGTCTTTTGCTGGGTCTCGGATGGCTCCTTGAGGCCAGTGTGGGCCGTATTCAGAGCCAGACCTGGAACTTCTACGCCATCACGGCACTACTCTTCCTGCTCATGGCCTATCCGGGCTATGTCTGGCGCTTTCTGCGTCGTCGCCCCCGACAATGACAGATCGCAGGCCACCTCCCCTTACAGACGAGGCTGCTCCGTGGTTGACTGAGCAGCGTCTAGAGGGAGGGCCTGTCTACGAGGGCGTGCTGCTGCAAATCCAGAGAGACCAGGTACGCTCGGCAGATGGCCATGTGGGGGTGCGTGAGTACACCCTGCACCCGGGCGCAGCGGCCGTTGTACCCATGTTTGATGACGGCAGCCTGCTCTTAGAGCGCCAGTGGCGCTACCCCTTAAATCGCAGTTTCCTAGAATTTCCTGCGGGCAAGCTGGAGGCAGGGGAAGATGTACTGCGTACAGCCCAGCGCGAGTTGCGGGAGGAGACGGGCTATGCGGCGCGTGAATGGGCCTATCTGGGGGAGATGCACCCGGTCATTTCCTACTCTACCGAGGTGATCCATCTTTTCCTGGCGCGGGGACTCATGGGCGGGGTGGCCGCACTCGAGCGCGGGGAATGTCTTGAGCTCTTACAGCTGAGTCAGGAGCAGTTTTTCCAGGCCATCTTGATGGGCGATGTCACCGATGCCAAGACCTTGGCCTGCGCCTTTTGGTTGCAACGCATGGCCCTGGGGCTTTACCAGCCCGAGTGGCTTCCAGCGACGGGCCGCGCTGGGCAGCCCTAGGGCAAGTCGCATCGCTATGTGGTCGGTTCTTCAACGGTCCTTGCCCCTGCTCTACACCTGGTTGAGCGCCTCGCTGGCGCTCTGGATCGTCGATGCCTTTTTCGAGACGATCTGGTTCGATCGATTTGAGACGCTCTTGATCAGCAGTCTCTTGCTGTCGTTGGTTAACGTATTCGTTAAGCCCGTGTTGCTGCTGCTCACTCTGCCCTTGGCCATCTTTACCCTCGGCCTTGCGATTCCGCTACTTAACGGGCTCATTCTCATGGGCGTGGCCGAGGTGGTGACAGGCTTTCAGATCGGCGGCTATTGGATCAGTGTCTTTGCCGCTTTTGTGATGTCGACCATTCTGTTCTTGATCAACCTCGCCACAGGACAGACCCAGATGCGGGCCACTTTCTTGAGGCGCAGAGCGGGTGGCGCATCGTCCTCCGAAGCGTCAGCACCACGTCGCGACCACCGACCCCCACCGCGTAGTAGCGCCCGGCCGGGCCCACCGCGCGCTAGCGACAAAGCCCGTGACCGCGACGCTGAGGACTCGGTGATTGATGTCGAGGTAAGGGAAAAGAAAGACTAGGCGGCTGCCTGTCCCACCCGCACTACCTTCCCGGGGTTCATGAGGTTGTCGGGGTCCCAGGCCTCCTTCATCTGACGCATAAAGGCCACCGCATCGTCGCCCAGTTCTTCTCGGAGCAGATCAATCTTGTGACGTCCCACGCCGTGCTCTCCCGTGCAGGTACCCTCCAGGGCAATGGCCCGCCGCATGATGCGTTGGTTGAGTCGCTCTGCCTCTTCGAGTTCTGCGGGGTCTTCCGGGTTGGCAAGAATCACGCAGTGAAAGTTGCCATCGCCGACGTGGCCAAATACCGGCGCGATCAACGGAGACTGTGAGAAGTCGTCGATGGTCTCTTCGATGCATTGGGCAAGCTTCGATAGGGGTACGCAGGCATCGGTGGCGAAGGCGCGGGTGCCTGGACGCAGATGCAGGCAGGCGAAGTAGGCATGGTGCCGGGCCGCCCAGAGCTTGGTGCGGTCTTCGGTATTGGTGGTCCAGACAAATTCCTCCCCACCATGGTCGTGGGCGATTTCTTGAACGGTCTGCGCCTGCTCTTGCACGCTGCTCGGGCTGCCATGAAATTCCAGAAAGAGCATGGGCTGCTCTTTGAGATCGGTCTTGCTGTGGGCGTTGATGGCCTTAATCGTGAGCGGATCGAGCATTTCCGCGCGTGCGATGGGGGCTCCCATTTGAATCGTCGTGATGACCGTCTGTACGGCCTGGGTAACCGACGGAAAAGAACAGACCGCGCCTGAGATCGCCTCGGGCTGGGGGTAGAGGCGCACGGTGACCTCGGTAATGATGCCCAGGGTGCCCTCGCTGCCCACAAACATGCGGGTGAGGTCGTAGCCCGCCGAGGACTTTCTTGCACGTTGCGCGGTTTTGAGCACTCGGCCTTGGGCGGTGACGACAGTCAGG
>CAZKWK010000112.1:0-4671 GCA_964556335.1 uncultured Bordetella sp.
AGCAGTGATCCTTCCAGTGCGGCGACGACCGGCGCCAGCAGCAGCAGCAGCGGGGCCGACATTGCGGCGCTGCGGCGCGAGCTGGGCTGGGTCGGCGCCAACTACACGGGCCTGAAAGTCGTGGTGGCGGCGCACGAGGCCACGGTGGCGATGGCTCAGGCGGTCGTGCCGGATCTGCGCACATGACGGCCTCTGCCATGGAGGGCTTGTCTTCTTACGCCCTGGAGGTGCTTGAACTCGCGCCCCTCTGGCGGTATCGAGAGCGTCCGTCGATGGATTCTGGAGATGTGGATGCCCTTCCAGCGCGGCACCGGTGGTGGTCGGTATCGGCGGCGCCTTTGGCAGAGGGCTTACGCGAGGCCGTGCGTCAGGCCGCTGCGCTTGCCATGGGGCCGCTAGAGATGCCGCCGCTGGAGATCGCCTGGCATGTGGCGGCGTTGCCGCAGCAGCCTCCCTCTTCTGCGGAAGAGCTACGAGACACGCAGGGATTCTCACAAGACACATGGCAGGCCTGGCTGATGGCGCATATCGAGGCGCAGCGGCAAGCGCATGGGCAGGCACCGATGCCTGGCGTGGTACTCCTCTGGGGGGCGGGCTTTACGGGGCCCGTGGCAGTGCCGCATGGGCAGGCGCAGATCCAGTGCGTCGGCCTGCCTGCGGCGGCGTCAGCCAAGGGTGCTGAGGCGCGTCGACAGATCTGGGCGGCCCTCTTGGGTCTACGCGAGGTCTTGCGATGAGCCGTCCTCTGGTCTGCCTGATCGATGAGGCGGCGATGGCGCACAACCTCGCGGTGATGCAGTCGGTGGCGCCGAATGCACCCCTCTGGGCGGTGGCGAAGGCCCGGGGCTATGGCCATGGGCTGGCCTGCGCGCTACAAGGGTTCTCTGCCGCAGCCGGCATCGCCGTGCTTGAACTCGAAGAGGCGGCCTATCTGAGGACCCAAGGCTGGCAGAAACCGATTCTCCTTCTCGAGGGACTCTTCCGCCCCGAAGACCTCAAGGAGGCGGCGCATCTGCATCTTGATCTCGCACTGCATAACGAAGAACAGGCTGCGGCGCTGCTGTCAGCCGCCCCTGCCGCGGTGGCCTATCTACAGTCTCGTGGGCGCATCTGGGTGAAGCTCAATACCGGCATGAACCGCCTTGGATTTTCTTTTAAAAATAAGAGTTTAGAAAATTTATCTCCTATCGTTTATGAGCTTCGCGCGGGGCTGGGTGTGGGCCGTCTAGGCTTCATGATGCACTTTGCGCAGGCCGAGTCGCTGCTTGCCGCAGAGGAGCCGTTTGCCCGATTTACCTGGGCCTTGGAACAACTCCGTCATGGGGCGGGAGAACCGTTGAGCATTGCGAACTCCGCGGCCGCCATACACCTGCCGTTTGCCCGCATGGGATGGATGCGCCCAGGCATTGCGCTGTATGGGGCGAGCCCCTTTCATTACGACCGCGGACACGCCCCGGTCTTTGCTGCGTTGGGTCTTAGGCCGGCGCAGACGCTGCAGACCGAGTTGATTGCCATTCAGAACATTCAGGCGGGAGAAGGGGTGGGCTATGGGCTGCGCTTTCGCGCCTCTGCGCCCATGCGGATTGGCGTGGCTGCCGTGGGCTATGCCGATGGCTATCCCCGCACCGCGCCCGACGGCACCCCGGTCTTGGTAGAGGGAAGACGCTGCGTGGTCGCGGGCCAGGTATCGATGGATCTGCTCACGATCGACCTCTCTGCGGCGCCTGAGGCGCGGGTGGGCAGCACGGTAGAGCTCTGGGGGGCAGCCTTGCCCGTAGACGAGGTGGCAAGCCACTGCGGAACGATAGGCTACGAGCTTCTCACCGCGATTACCCCGCGGGTGGCCCGTCGTCGGCGCGAGGGATCGCCGGCTGCGCCGGCAGGCGGCCAGGGCGCAGCCTAATGGCCAAGGCCAAGCTCGGTTTTGTCTGTAACGCCTGTGGCCAGGGCCACGCCCGGTGGCAGGGCCAGTGCGACGGCTGTGGCGCCTGGAATACGCTCGAGGGAGGCCGTCTGCAGGAGACATCCGGCAAGGCCGCGGCCCGTAGCCTCGCGCCCGCAAGTAGCCTACAGCCATTATCGGAGGTCGCGGCGGAGTCCCTCGCCCGCTGGTCTACGGGCATGGACGAGTTCGACCGTGTCTTAGGCGGCGGGCTCGTGCCTGGCGCGGTGGTCTTGCTGGGGGGCGATCCGGGTATCGGCAAGTCGACGCTCCTGCTGCAGGCCCTCTCGCGCATGGCTGCCGCCATGGCCGAAGAGACAAGCCTCTTGTACGTCACGGGCGAAGAGTCTGCGGCCCAGGTGGCCCTGCGTGCGCGTCGCCTGGGGCTTCCAACGCAGAGCCTGCAGCGGGTGAAGATTCTTGCCGAGACGCAGCTCGAACTCATTCTTCCCGAACTCGATCGTCTCAAGCCGCCACTTGTGGTCATTGACTCGATTCAGACGCTCTTTACGGAGTTGCTGGGGGCGGCGCCGGGCTCGGTCTCACAGGTGCGCGAGGTGGCCGCGCGGCTGACGCGCTGGGCCAAGGACACGGGGAATGCGGTGGTCTTTGTGGGCCATGTGACAAAAGAAGGCACCCTGGCAGGGCCGCGTGTGCTGGAGCACATGGTCGACGCGGTGCTCTATTTCGAGGGCGATGCCCAGGCCTCGTTTCGGGTGGTGCGGGCCGTGAAGAATCGGTTCGGTACGGCCAATGAGCTCGGTGTGTTTGCCATGACCGAGACGGGCCTGAAGGCGGTGACCAACCCATCGGCCCTCTTTCTCTCGGAGGGTCAGTTGGGCCAAGCGCACAACGATAAGGCCGCGCAGTCTCTGGTGCCTGGGGCCTGTGTGCTGGTCACTCAGGAGGGGAGCCGTCCGTTGCTTGTGGAGGTACAGGCATTGGTCGATACCAGCCATGTGCCCAATCCGCGACGTCTGAGTGTGGGGCTCGATCCGCAGCGATTGGCCATGCTTCTGGCGGTACTTCATCGTCATGCGGGGATTGCCTGTTTTGATCAGGACGTTTTTCTTAATGCCGTTGGGGGCGTTCGGATTCAGGAAACCGCGGCCGACCTCGCCATTCTTGCGGCGGTGGTCTCTTCGTTGCGCAATCGGCCCCTGCCTCGGGGGCTCGTCGTCTTTGGAGAACTTGGTCTGGCCGGTGAAGTGCGTCCGGCGCCTCGGGGCCTTGAACGGCTCAAAGAGGCGGCCCGGCTAGGCTTCTCGCACGCCCTGGTACCCGCCGCCAACGCGCCAAAGCGCCCGATCGAGGGGTTGGAAGTCTGGCCTGTGGCACGCCTGTCCGAGGCGCTTGAGCGCTTGTTCTCGCGGGGCTAGGGCAGGGCCAGGGCCCGTCGTATTGCCTCGGCCGTCTGTACGCCGCCCCGCACGGCCGATTCAATGCAGGCAGGATAGCCCGGCGTGAGATCGTCTGCGGCTCGAAAGAGCCCCTGCGGCCCGAGTGCGCTTGGACCCCAGGCGCGCTGGCTGTCGACATGCTCGGCGGTACAGGCCCAGGTCGCCTGGTCTTCGTGGGTCACCCTCAGCGGTAGATGGGCGAAGGCGGCTGCGCCGAGCCGGGGGGCGAGGGTCTGCGTGAGGGCGTTCTTCAGGGCGTGAACGGTCTCTTCGTGGCGATCTTTTGTCGTGGCGCTGGCCACCGCGGCAATGACCTGGCCCTGAGCGACAGGCGGCCGTGCGAGCACCATGGCCACCTGGTCGTTGCCTGCAGGCATGGGCCGCAGAATGCTGGGTGTGAGGTCAGCGGCATGCGATTGCTCTGGGGTTAGGGCCGCATAGAGGGTGGTCACGCCGAGGGTCTGTACCGTATTCCATCGTTGTTTTTCTTTGGAGAATGGTGCGGCCGCGCTGGAAGGCAGGTCTGGGAGCGTGAAGGCCAGGGACCGACAGGCGGCTGCGGGTAATGCCAAGACCACTGCGTCGAAGTCTTGGTGGGTGAGGCCAGCCGACGTGGCAATCGGCAGGCTGTTGGGGTGGAAGGTAAGACGCCACCGGTCTTCTGCGGTCTCGTGGGGTCGTATGCTCGTTGTTGATGCCAACAAGGAGGCTGGGGGGTCTGTGGTTGTGGTCGGCGCAGGCTCCAGGCCCGCGACGCGGCAGCGGGTGACGAGTGACACGCCGCGAGCCTCCAACATGTCCACCACAGGGTCCATCGCGTCGTGTGAGAGGTGATGCTGGGGATGCAGGGTATCGCTGGCATGTGCCGGGCCCAGCAGACTGTCTTTCAAAACGCGCAGTGCCACATGGGCACTCGCAATGCCAAAGGGCGTGTTAAGAGCCCCCTCGATCAGGGGCTTCCAAAAAAATTCCTGCAACGCCTGCGGAACCTGTTGCTGCCGCCACCATTGCTCGGCAGTGCCCTGGGCCGTCCAGCCCGCGCGCCAGGCGCGGAGAACCGTCTGGGCAAGACTCCACTGCCAAGCCATGGGCCAGGGGCGGGCATGGGCGGTGCGGCTACTTGCAAATCCACTCTTGAGCAGGCGCAGCCACCCCGCATCGGACGGCACGCAGAGCAGCTGATCGCCGGAAGGCGTCGCGCGGTCGGTGCTTGCGTTCGCGTTCGCGGTCGTGGTCGTGGGCAAGGGCCCCGGGCCGCTGGGCACGGCCCAGGCGAGGGGGGACCGAAGCCAAGGCCCCTCAGGAATCGCGGGCTGTGCTTGGGCGAGA
>CAZKWK010000112.1:4710-7210 GCA_964556335.1 uncultured Bordetella sp.
GCCTGGGTTGCGGTGTAGGCGCCGATCATCAGATGTTGGCCATTGTCGATGGGAAGGGCATGCTGCGGGGCCCAGCCCTCGGGCAGCCAAGACAGGCCGCGGGCGCGGCCGCCGGGCTGTGGTGCCGCCTCAATGATCGTGACCTCGATGGGTGCCGATGTCTGGTGCGCGCGTGATCCCCCAACCCCCTCGTCGCGCGGCCGTGTCAGCGCCTCAGCGCAGGCCAGTCCTGCCCAGCCCGCGCCGATAATCGCCACACGCGGAGAGCGAACGGATGCGCCTGGGGTGCTCGTCATGAATCGTGGGCCGCGACTACGTCACTACCGCGGCATCTTGCCCGCCGCCGCCCACCAGGCGACCCAGAGCTTACGCGCAGGCGCTAGTGAAATACGCTGGTGGAGCACTTCAAAGCCCGAGGCCTGCAGTGTGCGTAGCAGTTCGCGATAGACCGCGGCCATTACGAGGCCCGGTCGCTGGGCCACGCGTTCGTCTCGGGGCAGCAGATCCAGTGCACGGTCGTAGCGTGCATGCGCCTTCTGGGCCATGTCGGTGAGTGCGCGTTGCAGTTCTTCTGAGTAGCGACATTCCAGAATTGATCCGTCGCTGACACCATGGGTGGCCAGCAGGCTCTGCGGCAGGTAGATGCGGCCCTTTCGCGCATCGTCCCCCACATCGCGCAGAATGTTGGTGTACTGCAGGGCAAGACCCAACTCGGTGGCGTAGGCCAAGGTCTGTTCAGAAGGCTCGCCAAAGATTCGGGCCGAGAGTCGGCCCACTGCTCCGGCCACCCGGTCGCAGTAACCATCGAGTGCGCTGAAGTCTGGGTACCGGTCGGTGGTGAGATCCATTTCCATACCGTCGACGACCGCATGTAGGTCCGCCATCTGCAGCCCATAGCGCCCGATGCAGGGATGTAGTGCCTGCCCAAGCGGGTGCTGGCTCTTCCCGAGCGCAGTCTGGTCAAGCTCTTGGCGCCACCAACCAAGCTTGACGCTGGCCAGTGCCGGGTCGCTGCATTCGTCGACCACGTCATCGACTTCTCGGCAGAAGGCATAGAGGGCCTCCATGGCCTGCCTGCGTGCGGTGGGCAGGAGCTTAAAGGCAGCCGTGAAGCTCGATCCGGCCTCCGCTGCTTTTTTTTCACAGTACTCTCGCGGCGTCACAACTGTGGGGCTCCTAGAGCGGGGTCTTAAAGAACATACGCGGCAGCCGGTTAATCAACAGGAGGGCCAGCCAGAGCTGCGACAGCCGGGTCGAGGCCTTCCAGGGTAAGAGCGGGCGCTTGAGAAGTCGCTCTCCGATTTGTGTGCCTCCTTCAAGGGTGAGCGAGATCTCAAAGGCAAGTCGGCGGGCGTGGGGTATTCGGGTGGCCTCGATCCGTTTGGGCAGATCACGGCCCCGGGCAAGCTGATGCAGCCCGCGTAGCGCCAGGGCCCGGGTAATACGTATGCGGTCTTCTCGGCTGGTCTCGCCCAGGCGATCGCCTAGACGTAGGGCCTTCTCGGGGCCTTGGCTAGGCGTGAAGGACCAGTCTTCGGGCCATTCGGAGACGGGCAGGGTGGGCCGATGCCGAGCAAGATCTTGATGAATATCCTGGGCGAAGTTCACGAGTTGCAGGCCGATGCAAATGGCATCACTCTCTGCCGCGATGAGCGCCATGCCGGTGGGCCCTGCTTCCCGATCTGTGGTTCTTCCCTCTGTAACAAGGTTCACCGCCTGATCTGTTGGCGGTCGCGATGGTGTTCTCGCCTGTGATTGGGCAGCCAGATCTTGTGAGGGGCCTTCCTCAGACCAGAGGCCAAAGAGTCCGAGCATCAGACGGCCAACGGGCGCGGCAGACCTCCTGCAGTACTGCAGAACCGCCGGCCAGTCTTCAAACGGCCGAAAGGCGGCATCGTACTCAAAGGCCTGCAGCAGGCTGTCCGCCCATGCGCGGCCATCGCTCTCTTCGGTGAAGAGCCTGCCCGTACGCTGGCCCAGGGTATAGAGGGGGGCAGGTTCGAGTGGACCGAGTTCCAGCCCATCAGGGTTGTAGGGCTGCTCCCAGAGTCCTTGGCGCAACAAGGTAAGCCCCGCTCGGCGCTGAGCCATCGATAGGCTACCTTCGTCTGCAAGATCATCGCCTGTGCGGGCAAACCGATAGAGCTGAACCACCGAGGGGCGCAGGCTGGCAGGAATCAGCCACGACGCGACGGGGAAGTTTTCGTAGTGTTGGCCGCCATGAAAGGCGCGGCCGAGGCCTTGACTGGTCATAGTCTGCATTCTAGACGCCCGGGCGGGCCCATCAGCCCATTCAGTACAATGCCGGCTACGTAGTAAAAAAATCGTACTGTGCGAAGGTGGCGAAATCGGTAGACGCACCAGGTTTAGGTCCTGACGCCGCAAGGTGTGGGGGTTCGAGTCCCCCCCTTCGCACCATGTTGTTGTTCACTCTTGTAAAGAAAATCTTATGACGAGCACCCCCATGCCCACCGCCACAAGTCTTGAGCGTCGTCTCACC
>CAZKWK010000113.1:0-6966 GCA_964556335.1 uncultured Bordetella sp.
GCGGGCGATGACACGCTCTACGGTGTCTTAGGCACCAACCGCCTAGTGGGCAACGAAGGCCATGATCGCTATATCTTTGTGGGCCAACTCGGTGCGAATACGCTGGTGGAAACCGGTACGGAAGCCTCTGCCCTCGATTTTTCGGGCGAGGTACCTGCTGCCTTTAAGGGCTTTATGGGCGTCCCTGAAGGGGCCCCCTCGGTCTCGATTCCCGAGGTCTTCAATGCGGTACGTGGCGATCGGCAGAATGCTATTAATCAGACCGAAGAGATCCGCTCTGCGATTCTCTTTACAGGCAGCCCCTTTGCCGGAGACAACAATAACCCGATGACCGTGACGCTTTCGTCGGTGGATGGCAAGTTTGAAGCTACCCCGGCCGATGGTGTGGAGGTCGGTTCTCCCGGTACTGCAACCACAACTTTCACTGGCAGCATTGCGAACCTGAATCGGTTCTTTACGACCCCGGGACGTGTGCACTATGTGTTCACGGGATCGGAGGACACACGCGCACTTACCGTGTCTGTGCAGCAGGCCGGTGTGACCAGCGGAACCACAGCCACCATCGATCGTGCCAATCGGTATCTCTCCGGAAATCTTTCTGGCATGAACTGGACAGATCTCGCCGCCTCAGGCTCTGTCATGGCCGCAACGATCTCTGCTACGGAGCAGCATGCCGGGGTGTATCTGTCGGGTGATGGCGGTCAGACCTGGCGGTCAGTCGACAGTCTTCTTGGACGCGGATTTGATGCCGTCTCGGTATCGCCCGATGGCCGACAGATCGCAGCCCTCTCTCGGACAGGCCAGCTCGCAATTTCGCGCGACTCTGGCATTAGCTGGTCGGTGACAAATGCACCGGCGGACAGTTATGCCGACATTGCCGTCCTGAATGATGGACGTGTGATTGTGGCGGATCAGCCGACACGGGAGAGCTATTCCTACAAAGAGCGCATTCTGTTTATTGAAGTGACCAAGTGGGCAGAGCGCAATACCACCGGCACGCTGCGTATGTTGTCTGCTGATGGAAGGACATGGACGAATCTGCCTATGCCGAATGGCCAGTCGAGTGTGAACTGGCGAGAACTCTCAGTAAGCGCCGATGGCAGCAAGATTCTTGCGGCGGCCGGTGAGGCGAGCAACGGGTCTGCCTCTGGGGCGCTCTATATGGGAACCGTGACGGCCGCCGGCGTTACCTGGACAGATATCACCCGGGGGGCGCTCGCCAACGGCAACTGGGCCTCTGTTGACATGGATGACGCCGGTAAGCGACTGGTGGCAACGACCCACAATGGCCGTGTCTTTGTGGCCGACACTTCCATCGCCAGTTGGACGTGGCGCAGTGTAGCCACCCAGTTTGGTAGCAGCGCGCGGGCTGCGATTTCTGCTGACGGCACCTCACTGGTGGTGACCTCAACCAGCGACTCGGGGGGCGTCTTTGTGTCCAGCGACTTCGGACAGTCATGGACCCGGGCTGCAGGACGTGGCGAGATGGGGGTTGCCCGTGGCGCCCAATGGACGGAGGCCCACATTGATAGCGTAACCGGCAAGGTCACCACAGGGGTTCGCGGCGGAGGGCTTCTGCAATTCTCAGTACCGTCAGGGTCTGCCTCGACCAACCTGGTTCTTCCCGAGCAGTTGGCGGTCAGTGCCGATGAGCTAACGGCCATTGTCTTCCCCCTGGGGTCTCTCTATGACGCAGACTCCAAGACTGTATCTGTGACCATGGAAGTCGAGCGCGGGGCTTTTGCGGTTGCTGCCGCGGATGCGCGTGCCGCAGGAATTACCGTGTCCGCGACAGCAACAGGGCTAACCTTATCGGGTAATATTCAGAAGATCTCGCAGTTCTTGTCGCAATCGGAAAACGTGTTCTTTGTTCCAGGTAATACAGGAATCAAGGGCCCCTTGGTCTTTACCGTCTCCGATGGCTTAAACACTTCCGTGAAATTGTTAGACCTCGTGGTGGAGCAGCCATCAGCCATGAAGGCCTCCTACAACGGCGGCACCTTTGAAATCTTCGCTGGCCCAACTAACAACGGCATACGTCTTGCCCGCAGCGAATTGTCAGAGCTTCGACTTGGAACGCTCGCCGACGAGCTGACGGTTGCACGATTGGGGGATTCTCCCTTGGTCGTGCGGGCCACCGAGGGGGCCGATCGCATCATTATGGACATGAGCAACACCACCTCAGAAGATGGTTCGTTGCGTACTCTTTCGTTATTGGACTCTTCTTCCTTGGTCTTGAATAACGGCGTTTGGCAGGGTAGTGAGTTGGCCAATGACAGCCTTACCCTGCGACTCAAGCAGGCGGAGCGCACGACCAATAAGAATGAGGTAGCGATTGGCCGTATCGACTCTCCAGGAAACCTCGTTGACCGCATTCGCCTGATCAACGGGGTAGAGGAAGTGCTCTGGGATGAGACCCTTGGTCGGCTCACCATCACCGGCAATTCCATACGCTTAGTGAATCTTCCAGATCAGGAGATCGCGGATCTTGGGAAGAATACCGAGGTTGTGATTAATGCAGACCGTCTATCAATCGAGACCCCTATCCGTGCCAAGTCCGTGACACTGAATGTTACGGAGCGGTTGTCGTTGCAGGGCTCGATTTTTACCTGGGCTCCGGCCGCGAATAGCACGGGTACCTTTGTGGAGAATTTGACGGAGGTAACGAGGCTTCAGGCCGCTGGTGTGCAGATCGTCATGGCGGCCCCCCCGATGGTGGCGGGACAACCAGTGGATCTCGCAGCGGCCGTTAGTAATCTTCCAGCCGGCGTTGGTTTGAAGCTCGTACCGGCCGATGCCACGACGCCCATTTCTCTGGGGGGCGTCGGTGGTGGTATTTCGTTAGATCTCAGCACCCTGCCGCCCACACTTCCTGCACTGGTCTTGGGATGGGGCGGGGGTTCCAACCCGATTGCCATGGGCGGCAGTGGCGGTAGTCTCAGCCTGCCGGTGCCGCTGGTAATCCAGTCGTCCGGTGAGGGTGGAAAGATTCAGGTGGCAGGTGCGGTCACGGGCAAACGGCTTGAGATCTTTGGCCCAGGCAACACGACGGTCTTCGACCCGGGTACGACGCTCAACATGTCGGAGTCGGTGTTTATTGACGATGCAATTAAGGTGGTTGGCGCGGTATCGATAGCCACCACGGGTGCAGCGTCCAACGTCACCGTGACCGGTCGGGCAAACGGTAGTGTCGATGCCAATGCGAGCCAGCGAGATATTCTCACGCTCTCTTCAAGCGCGGATATCGCGATCAATGGACGCGTGGGCGATGGTGTCGGCAGTACGTCCATCGCATCGGCAGGGTCTGGCTACACGAACGGTACCTACCGAAACGTACAGCTGCTTGGTGGTTCGGGGGCGGGTGCCACGGCCGATATCACTGTGTTCGGGGGCCGTGTCACTGAGGTGGTGATGAAGTCCACCGGCGGTGGTTATAAGGTCAACGATCAACTCACGGCCGCTCGTTCTAGCCTAGGGGATCTTGAAGGCGTAGCCAGCGGATTTGGCCTGCGCGTGACAGCGATTGAAGATCTGGAAGGCATCGTTGTCTCTGCCGCAGATGAAGTCACCTTTGGTGAGCGGGTCTATGTAGATGGCGATATTCGTATATCCGACACGCGCATCGTGACCTTCTCCGATCAGGTCGTCTTGCGTAACGGCGGAAAACTGTTGCTAGAGAATGTGGATGAGGTCCGTTTCCTCAATGGCATTGTCTTTGAGCAGGGAAGCAGCGCAGGGTATCTCGACATCACGGGCGACAACCCCGATACCACCGTGACCTTTAAGGCAGGTATTTTCACTGGCGGTAATGACGCCATGCGGATTACCGGGGTCGATGCGCTGCGGCTGACTCCCGCAGCGGTGGGGCAGACCCGTGGCGCCTTGTCGGTGACGGGCGACACGGTGGGCTTCTTGCAGGCCGAGGGCTTTACCTCGCTAAACCTCAACCTAGAACATCTCACCGTCAACGCCACCGAGTTGGTTCTGCCGGCGGCCACAGAAGTGCAGACGGTGGTGAGCCTAGGGGGCGCCGACCTCAATATTCGTAAGGGCGTCGGCTCCGCAGCATCACCTTTTGCCGTGGGCGGAAAGGTGCGCGCCACTGCGGCTGAGGGCGATATCTATCTCAATCTCTCTGGTAACTCAGAGATTCTTTCAGCCACGGCAAAACCCAACGGGGTTCTTCAGGTCAACGCGACGGGCGACCTTCGTCTGGCGGATGGACTTGTGCTCTCGGGAAGCCGCATTGGTCTTGCTTCTTCGGGCGGTAACTTGATCTTTGGTCAGGGTACGGCCCTGCGGGCCGATAGTGTTTCTCTGCGTGCTCAGCAAGACCTGGGGTCCTCCTCCGGTGTGGCGGTGGTTGAGGCTTCGACCCTGTCGCTTGAAGCAACCCAGGGCGATGTGTTTGTTCGGGTGGCGTCACCGGCATCGAGTGCATCAGGCACCACACTCCAGATGCTGAAGGTGGGGGATGCACTTAGCTATGTGCAGACAAGCGGTAATCTGGCGCTAGCCACCTCTATGGCTGCAGTTGTTGGCTCTGCCAGTATTGATGTGTCTGAAGGCGGGCTCTATGCTGGAAAGTCCTCGTCACTGACAGGTGGGGCCGTGTCCATTCGTGCCAAGGGCCAGATTGGTAATCAGGCAGACTCACTTGCCACGCGCGCGAGCCAGCTGTCGGCGGTGAGCCAGCAGGGTGAAATTGCTATCTGGCAGACAGGCGATCTGACGATCGGCGCGGCCGGGATACAGACTCAGGGTGAGGACGCTTCTCTCACGCTTGGGGTCCAAGGACGCCTGACGATGGCAGACGGCTCCGCAGTGCTCGCCCGGGATGGCAGCATTCTTGTCGCTTCGTCGGGCGATATGACGATCACCCGGGTTCAGGCGGCTGATGGCGATATTGGACTACTCTCCGCCGGTAAGATCCTGCCGAAGTCTACGGTAACGGCTTCTGCTCAGGTACAGACAGAGGGCGCTGTCTATCTGGCGGCCAAGTCTGGTATCGGTGGTCTCGGCCTTGACCGTCTTCTTATCGATGCCGCAGCGGTTTCTGCGACCAACATCGAGAGCGGTGATGTCGTGCTGTCTGGGGTGGAGTCGCTGCGAGTGGGATCGCAGGGTATTCGCAACTATTCCGCCAACGGCGACTGGGTTGTATTGATGGGTGGCCAGGGTTCGGTGCTGGGGAATTCAGGTCGTTCGATCGTGGCCCAGGGTACTCCCCCAAGGGTTGCCCTTTTTGAGGGTCGCTCATCGGTCACGCAGGATCTCCTGCCTGCGCTTACCGGTGGTTCGTCTCAGGGAGCGGCAAGCCAGCCCAATGCTTCCTTGTTGCCGTCTGTAATCACCCAGTCTCAGCTACAGTCGTTGCGTTCTGATCTCGTGAAGCTCTTTAATGTGTCAGGTGCTAGCTCGTCCGCAGGGGTGTCGGTGAACGAGCGTGCGATCAACGACTGGGCCAACCGGGTTGGTCTACAGTCCGGCCCAGGGTCGGTGCCGTATGAGACTGTTCGTGCCCTGCTGCAGAATCTAATGCGTAACCAGGCGGGTACGGAGTCGCAGTCGGTCTTGTCGAGCCTGAACCAGAAGATTGCGCAAGACTGGGCGGCACGCAATGTGAAGCAGCTTACTGAGCAGTTGTCCTCTGAGGCCTCGTTGCTCTCTGCCGAGTATGCGTCGCTCACAGAGGAGGTCGCGGAGTTGGCAGTGGCAGCAGTCGGTCAGCGCCTCGCAATTCAGGGGGCTTCAGTGCTAGACGAAGTTCTCCCGATTGACACCACCGCTGCCCTCATGGATGCAGCGATGACGGTTGTGCAGTCGCCCAAGGCTACCCAGGCAAGTCGTTATGTCCCAGCGGATTTTGAGACATACAGGGGAACGTCTGGGGGGTTTTCGACCGCCGCGCCTGTCGATTCCCCGAAAGGGACAGCCACACCAGAGGCTAAGCAACCGCAAGGCCGACAGGGACCCGCATCCACGCCAGCCGCTATCGAGGGCGGTGAACAGAAGGCGCCTGCACCGGCATCGGGCGGTGGGCAGGGGGCAGAGAGCGGTGAAGGGGCTAATGCCCCAACCTCAGAGGCAGCGCCTGAGGCGCCTGCAGTCTCTAGCCTCGACTGGTTGAACGCCTTATTGGCCAAAGCCCGAGAAGAGCCTCCGGAGGACGGCGCATAGGCCAGGCGTGAGTGGTAGTCTTGATGCTTGAGACAGACTTCGAAAAGGAGCGAGTTTGCAGGCATCAAGACTCCACAGCTTTCTGAAAGGAATCCGGGTTGTAGACCTGTCCCGCTATCTGCCGGGGCCTCTAGCGTCGCTGATGCTGTCAGACCTGGGGGCTGCGGTGATTAAGGTTGAGTCGCCGCAGGGGGATGGCTTAGAGACGCTTGGACCGTTGCGCGCGGACGGCCGCTCCGCCTGGCATGAGGCTATCAATGGTGGCAAAGAGATTCTGCGGCTTGATCTCAAGCAGGCCGAAGATAAAGAGATACTCTGGCAACTGCTTGATGATGCCGATATTGTTTTAGAGTCTTTTCGGCCTGGCGTGTTGGCGAAGATGGGCTTTGCTGTAGAGCAGATGCGCGAGCGTAATCCCCGGCTCATCGTCGCCTCTCTGTCGGGCTACGGCCAGCAGGGCCCTTTATCCCAGGCAGCGGGACACGATATTAACTACCTCGCGACAGCGGGTCATTTAAGCGATGTCGGATCTGATCGGTTAACCCCCGCACTGGTATCTCCGCCGGTGGCAGACACCTTTGGATCGATGTTCGCACTCTCGAGTATTCTCGCGGCACTCTATGGTCGAGAGAAGACAGGCGAGGGCGCTTATATCGATCTGGCCTTGGCCGATGCTGTTGCACCTATTCTTACCCTGGCCTTCTCCGAAATCGGTGTACCCACACCGCGGGCAGCACGTGCTGAGGATTTCTTGTCAGGCGGTTGGGCCTGCTATGGCATCTACCG
>CAZKWK010000114.1:0-6830 GCA_964556335.1 uncultured Bordetella sp.
TAAAGGCACCGCGGGTTCAGGCAAGACCCAGCTGGCCTTAGACGAACTGCGCCGGGCCTCCGCGCAGGGTAAGAAGAGCCTGTATGTCTGCTTTAACCGGCCGCTGGCAGATGCAATGGTGCAGACCGCACCCCCCGGCGCACGGGTGGCCACCCTGCATGAGATGGGCCGGGAGTTTCTCGAGGCCGTAGGCGAGAAGCCCAACTTTGGCGATGCCGATGTGTTCGACAAGATGGCTGCGGCCGTCGTGCAGTACGCCCATCTGCTGCAAGGCGAGTTTGCCACTCTGGTGATTGATGAGGCCCAAGACTTTGAAGGCCAATGGATTAACGCCCTGGTGTCACTGGCCACCGAGCAGACCCGGGTGGTGGTGTTAGAAGACCCCGCACAGCGTCTGTACGACCGCAGCCCCACAGAGCTTACCGGCTGGGTGGTGTTGCACAGCCCGGTTAACTATCGTTCGCCGCGCGCAGTCGTCGACAAGATTAACGAGCTTGGGCTTACCGACACACCCATTGAGTGGGGTGGTGCTGTGGTGGGCGAAGACCCCCGTGTGTATGAATATGAAGAAGGTGGCCTGCTTGCAGCTACCAGCCAAGCCATTGCCGACCTGCTTGCCCAAGGCTTTACCGCAGACCAGATTGTGGTTCTCACCGTTAGGGGCGTAAGCGCAAGCCCCTTGTTTCAGCTCGACCCCAATACCCTGGCGGCAGGCCAGCGCTTTAAGCGGTTTATAGGCTTTGGCGAGAACGGCAAGCCGCAGTACACCGAGGGGAGCATTCTGCTTGAGACCGTCTACCGCTTCAAAGGCCAGGCGGCAGATGCAGTAGTGCTGGTGGGCGATCTGAGTGACTTAGAGAATGAGAACCAGAGAAACCGGATGTTTGTGGGGATGACGAGGGGTAGGTTGGGGGTGAGCATGGTTGTAGGTTTGTCTTAACAGTACTGACATCCAAGGAAATCTAAAATGCAGGCTCAGCTCTACAAGTGACCTGGATATGCGCCAGTCGTTATGCCCACATCCAGGATCCTGACCCTTGAGAAATTGCTAATTCGGGTATCCAAGGAATCACGCTCTTGATAGCGTTCAACTAGATTCTTAGAGGAGAGGCTAGTGGCTAACCTATCTGTGCGAGTCATACGGCACTCCTTTACTGAATATCAGATGTCGCACAAGCTTTGGTTTTTGCCAGCCTCTGGCGCGGACGCCATATCGGCAACAGCAAATACAGACGGATTTTCTGTTCTTAACGCGATTGCGCGGTTCTATCGATGGGATAACGACGAGATTCGTCGTGCATCTGACGAAGCGAACAAAAGAAAACAGGTGGCCATACTGCGAAGAAGTCAGCCAACACTTTTTATTGTTCCAAGAACACACGCAAGTGATCAAGCAAGCATAAAACTTCTCGTTGGAGACCTTTTAAGGGCGATAGACGCTGCACGATGTAAGCAGCTGCAGTTTACGCATTTCGGATTTACCAATCGCGTAAAGTTTGACTGGGAGCTTGAAGCATTCATTGCAAGCTTACTTACCGAGAATCTAGCTCCTGAGCTTCGACGTGTCTTTATTGATATTGACTACCGATGCCGAGGCACTCCGCAGTTTTGCTATGACAAATTTCAGCATCAAACGCTTGGCACCCAACTTCGCGATTTAAAGACGTTACCGCACACGGAGCATTTTATTCGTGAACTTCTCGTTCCTATCGATCAGGCATAGGCCCCCTTCATTTCGGGCTTCATCACCAGCTATTTCTGCGCTGAAGGTTCCAAGTTGGTTTTTTGATAAAGAACGGAAAGGCGGTGGCAAGTGTTGAGTATTGAATTCATCTGTCTTGTGGTCAATAGACGTTCACTAGATCAAATTTATCCAGGGGGCTCAAACGAGTTCATTAAGGCCTGGGGCCCATTTAATGGCCGGTCTTCAGCCTATGACGATAACTTAATCAAGTTCGGCGCTATGGACCCTGCCGTCATTGATGACTTGATCAGGAGGCTGGAAGATCTTGGCTTGGTTGGGTTATCTCAGGAGTCCAGTATCAAGGAGTGGAAGGACTTCTGTGTAGTAGAAGAGTTGATGGGATTGCGAGCGCGGTGTGACTGGATAAGTTACGACGGTATTGCAAGATCCGTATCTTTTGCTAATGGCGCATGACTTGAGGAGGTGACATGCCGCTAGGTTGTGAATACCACTACGTGATCTTTCGCAAAGATTCCTTGCAGTCGAGCAAAGCAAGGCTAGAGTGCGCGACTGATGGCAAGGCGCTTGCGTTTTTGAATGCCTTGCTAGCCCATAGTCACGCAGACGGACACCTAGTTGCTCTTCAAGATGAGGGTGCAGGGTTTTCGAGCAAAGACCTGGACTTCTGGGAAGGCCCCCTTGGACTAAAGTGGAACGACGGATACGAGAGCGTTGATTTCTACATCCCCAACATTGAGGTGCCAATTTGTAGGTGGTTAGAGTTCTCTCTTGTCCGAGCTATCGACAACGGATCCCCTCGCTGGCATACGGTGGCCTGGGATACCTATCGTTTCGTTGGTGACGAATCAAGGCAAGTAACCGTTGATTACTCGGGGCCAGTGCAACCCTATGTTCCGGGCAACTTTCCTGTGTGCGGAGAGGTGATCGATACCCGTCGATACGATGATCTGAACTTTGAGGTGATAGATAAGAAGCCATCTTGGTATGGAAATCCCCCGAAACGGATTAGCTAGGTGCTTTGTTCCTTCGATGCGTATGATCTTGTAAGGGGCAGTTATGACATACGTCTACGAGAGAACTAATTACGACCCAATCTTGGCTGGGAAAGATGATTTCCTAAGCTACCTTCCCCGCTATGCTGGCTATTGGAGGGAATTCAAGGAGCGATACCCGGAAAGACACAACTTTCTTGTGTTCGATGTCTCTTTTCTGGACGCCCGAGATCTAAAAAATTTTTTGTTGCAACAGCGAGTGGACATTGAGACCTTTGCAGGAGTCTTCTACGGTTTAACGCTTTTCTCGCAAGTAGTTCACTACTACCAGTATTTCATTTGGGATGTAGGAGCTACAGCTTTCAGAGAGAGAAACGAGGAGTACCATGTATTCCAAACTGTGACCGGCGTGTTATCTACAGCGTGGACCCATGTTTGTCCCGCTGTGATGCCGTCAATGCTTATGTATATCGATCCCAATTACGCAAATGGCAAACTCGCATATAACTCCATTAGCGCTGAAACCGCTCTTTGGGAGAGGCATGGTGACATTTTTGATCGGGGCGCTCAGTTAGTGCTTGAGAACATCGATTACTTGACCTACATGCTTCTAGTCCATGGCTCGAGTAACAGAAAATTGAGCGAGATCTACTTCAATGAGCATGCAGGGTTGCGTTTGAGGGTCTTGACTGCAAGCACTCATGGAAGAGTTCTCAACCATTCCACTTAGATCAGTTGTACGACTATTTGATCATCGACGCGACGGCGCCGTTTCTGGAAAGGATCATCGACCAAGATGAGCTTTGCGCAAAATGCGAAGCAATTGCATCAGGTCATTTGAAGGTCAGCGCCTCAGTGAAATAGGCGGACGCTCAAGTCGGTTGAAAACTTCATTCAAGCTAACCGTTGCTGCAGAGCAAGTCGCTGTTGGATACCGAACAGAAGAAAATCCCAGAAGACATAGAGAACCTGTGTTTTGTGCTCCAAAAACCGGAAGAAAACCTAAGAAAATACTAAGAAGCTTCGATTGGTGCTGGGCAGCAAACCGAAGAAAACCTCATAGAATCTGCATTTTCTTATATTTTTCGTGGCTCTTTTGCCACGGATTCCAGAGCCTGCACTCAGACCGTGCAGGCCCCCATAGGCAAAACCTAATGCCCGTTCTAGGGCCGATCATGGGCAGGGTGACTAGATATAGTGTCGGTTTACCCGACGTTTTGCGGGCAGGCTGTGGGTGAGGGTAGGGCTTTGCTAGGCGGCGTGTTTAGCGCGTGTTGAGGGTCCCTTCGCTAATCTTTCAGCCATACGCGTCTGCCAGCCAGGTCCAGTTGCCTTCCAGCGTTCGATGACATCCGGCGGTAAACGAAGGCTAATCATTTGACGCGGATTCTCTGATTTTGGTCTCCCACCTTTCCTCAGCGTGGCTCGAGCCAACATGTCTTCGGTCAGTTCGGGAAGTTCCTTGTATTCATGAGGTTTGACCACATGCGAATCGACGCGCTTGAGATCAGAGCCCAAGGTACGGCGCAAGGCGGGTTTGCTCACGATCATTTGCCTTTCTCATGCTGAAGATGTGGCGATCCGCGCCACGCGGGGTAAATCCAATGACTATGACGCGACCCTTAAGAAGTCCGAAGCAGATTATTCGCACCTCACCGTATTCTTTACGCTCGTCTGGAATCTCAACGGTGACGCCTTGGAAAACTATTGCTGCATCTTCAAAGTCCAGTCCTCGTTCGGCGAGGGTCTTCTCACGTTTTCTCGGATCGTAAAGAATTCGCATAGGTTATTGTATATACAATAATAGGTATCTGTAAAGAGGCTGGGATCGAAAGTTCGAATCCCTGATCCCAATAGGACTCGATTTATTTTGACCCTGTAAAGTGGTTCTCGTTGGGTGGCGACCTTAGGAACCGTTGGGGCCCGGAGCTGGCACGAAGATATTGCCAAAACAGCCATCGCCCAATTACTCGGTCAGTACGCTTTGTGCCCAGGCAAGCACACTGGCTACAGCTGTCGTGACCTCTTCCACTCTAACCAGCGGAGAAGCTGCATTCACATAACCCATTTGAACTGCGTATGACCCCAAACGAATCATTAAGTCCTAACAGACAACCTTGCCCTCGCGATGCGCCCAGTAAACCGGGCTAGAGCACCAGTCTTTGCGCTGCTGATAGTCTTTCTCGGACATCAACAACAAGTCGACGCCCACGCCAATCGATCCGATTGCTCTTCTAAGAGAAACGTACTCTTGCGTGAAGTCGTCCAGAGATTCCTCTACAACCAGGAGATCTAGGTCTGAATCCTCGGTGGCGTCGCCACGTCCGTACGAGCCAAAGACAATCACCCGCACAGGCGCAGTCGCCTGCTGCATGATTTTTTTGGGCTGTGTTCTGGATGTCTTGTTGGGACAGCATGATGTGAATTTAGCGGAAAATCTTCGAAACTGCTATGACCGCCCTGCTCCTCGAAAGGGGGACCACCACAGTTTCGTTCTTACTAGTCAGATCGAAGCTTGAGCCCCAGGCTTTCGAGGGTCAGCGTGCGCCTCGATAGCGATTTCAGGTGCGATCAATAGACGGGCACGGGCGTCTTTTGCGCTCAAGAACCATGGCTCAGGTGGGTCCGCCATCACCACTGATCGCTTCTCATCCTCAGGCTTATGGAACCGTTTCATCACCGGGTGATGGTCTGCGTTGACGGTGAGCATGGTAAATGAGGTGACAATCTCGCCCGTCTCAGGGTTGGTCCAGCTATCCCAGAGGCTAGCAATCGCCATGGGCTGTTGGTCTTGCCGTGCGATACGCCACCGTACAGCCTGGCCTGATTCGTAGCAGGGTTCAAAGATCGCGTCGGCTAGGGCAAGGCACACCTGGCCCTTGCGCCACGGCGTTCGGTAGCTCGGCTTCTCGGCCACGGACTCAGACCGAGCGTTGTATGTTCTGCGGCCAAAGGTCTCGTCCTTGGCCCATTGGGGAATGAGCCCAAATCGGGCCAGTAGGTACTCGGCAGCACCTTGGGCGGTCAGCCTTACGATAGGCGCAAGATAGCCGGGATAGGCCTCGGGTGGGAAGTCTGCCTCGGGCATCTCAATGCCGAAGGTGGTTTTCACCCAGGCGCGGTTGCGTGTACCTACATAGTTGGTGCACATGGGTTAGTCAGTGTTCAGCAGGGCGAGCGTCCCCGGGTCGAGGGAGCCTTGAAAAAAATTTTCGAGCGCTTTTTTGAAGCACTCTGCAGCTGGATCAGCGAGATGGAATAACGTGACGCACGAATGAAACTTCTGCGCGTCCAAAGACCCGAGCAGTTGCGTAAGTGCTTTGTCCTTATGTGAAAGGACGAGATTCGTGCACTGCGCAAGGCGTGGTCCGAGAATAGGGTGTTGTAGATAGGCTTGGGCTTCGTCAATGCCTGAAACGCCAAAGCGCTTGGCCCTTTCACTCCTTCCCAGGCCAGTGAGCTGCGGAAACACAAACCATATCCAATGGGTCGTTTTCTGGCCTTGTGAGAGCTCCTCGACTACTTGGTCGTAGACAGCCTCTTGGGCAGCGAGGAATCTCTGGCTATCAAACGACATTACTTTTTCCTGCGCTTGATTACTGCGTTCATAACCGCCAAAGCCAATGGCCCAATGACCCGGTAGAGTCGTCGCTTTATCAACCCGACCACCAGCAGTTTGAGCCCTCCGATGATGAATGGTAACGGCATGCCTCACCTCTTCCTGCGCCACTCCCATGGCGGGGTTGGTGCTTCATCCACCCACAGGCCTCGCTTCTTCTGCCTGGCAATATCCTCGGCTGCGGAGTACTGCAGGGCCTGCGCGCGGGGGAGGTTGATCACATACTGTCGGTAGACCCACGCATAGCCCAGTCGCACCATCTCCAGGTTCACGTCCGTTTCGCCCAGCATGATGATGCCCACGGTGCGCTTGTAGCGGTCCGTGTCTGTGACCTTAACCGTGACTTCCTTGCCAAATATCAGTTTGGATAAGGCCTCCTTGCTGCGATTGCCAAAAGGCTGCGCTCGCTCCGGCGCGTCTATGGCTGCCAGTCGCACCCGAACTTGCCGGTTCCCTGCCACCAACACCGTGGCGGTATCCCCGTCGGCGATAGCCACCACCCGGCCTGAGATCT
>CAZKWK010000115.1:0-4253 GCA_964556335.1 uncultured Bordetella sp.
TGGAGAAGTTCCTGGAGAATCCTCGGCATATTGAGATCCAGATTCTCGCGGACCATTACGGCAATGTGGTCCACCTCGGGGAGCGCGACTGCTCGATGCAGCGCCGCCACCAGAAGGTGATCGAAGAGGCCCCGGCCCCGCGACTCTCCCCTAAGCTGCGAGACAAGATTGGTCTGCGCTGCGCAGAAGCCTGTAAGAAGCTCGGATACCGGGGCGCTGGCACGATTGAGTTCCTCTTTGAGAACGATGAGTTTTATTTCATCGAGATGAATACCCGTGTGCAGGTGGAGCATCCGGTGACGGAGTGGATTACGGGCATTGATATCGTGCAGCAGCAGATCCGGGTGGCCTCGGGCGAGCGACTGGCCTTTCGTCAAAAAGATATTGGCTTTAAGGGCCATGCGATTGAGTGCCGGGTCAATGCCGAAGATCCCTTTAAGTTCACCCCATCGCCTGGCCGTATCCTTGCCTGGCATGCCCCGGGCGGGCCTGGGATTCGGGTGGATTCTCATGCCTACGCGAACTACACGGTGCCGCCCCATTACGACTCGATGATCGGCAAGATCATTGCCTATGGCGACACCCGAGAGCAGGCGATTGCCCGTATGACGATTGCCCTCTCGGAGATGGTCGTCGAAGGTATTCAGACCAATGTGCCTCTGCATCGCAAGATCATGCGGGACACCCACTTCATGGATGGGGGCACCTCGATCCATTATTTGGAGGCCATGCTCGATAAGGAGGCTTCGTGACTGGCAGGCGGGGCAGCGTCTCTTGCCCTGGCAGTTAAGCCTCGTCCTCTGCCCGCAGCCCGCTCCCGGGCAGAGCCCAGATGCCTGGCTCGATGCCTTGTCGGATGCCTTACTGGAGGCGGGGGCCTTGAGTGTCACCATCGAGGATGCCGATGCGCAGGTGGCCAGCCGCGAGCAGCCGCTTTTTGGTGAACCGGGTAGCCCCCAATCGCTTCGGTCCTGGCCTTCGAGTCGGCTGCATCTGTTGTTGCCTGAGAATGAAGAGCCCCTTGCCTGGTGGCAGGCGCCACATCAGCCCTGGGCCACGCTCGGCCTGGGTACGCCCGAGGTTGCAGCGCTGGGTGACGAAGACTGGGTGACCAAAACGCAGGCCCAGTTCACCCCTTTAGAAGTCGGCGACACCCTCTGGGTCGGCCCAAGTTGGCACGAGGCACCGCCTGCTTATCGACAGCCTCCAAGGCTCGCACTCACCATCGATCCCGGCATGGCCTTTGGCACGGGGGGACATGCCACGACCCAACTCTGCCTTGAGGCGATTCTTTCGGCCTTTGCATCGGGTGCTGTGGGGCCAGACTCTCGGGTGCTCGACTATGGTTGTGGTTCGGGGATTTTGGCCTTGGCCGCAGCCGGTCTTGGGGCACAGCAGGTCATCGCCCTTGATATCGACCCCGTGGCCGTGCGGGTGGCCCAGGCCAATGCCCAGTCCAATCGGCTCGACCATCGGGTGCAGTGTGTCTCGGCCCAGGAAGACCTTTTCCGCCAGGGGGCCGCACCGGATGGGGGCTTCGATCTGGTGGTTGCCAACATCCTGGCGCAACCATTGAAGGTGCTCGCACCGGTGCTCTGGCGCTGCGTGGGTCCACACGGTGGGCTGGTACTCTCGGGTCTGCTAGAGGCGCAGGCCGATTCGCTTGCCGACTGGTTTGCTGCCGCCGCCCCCAGCCGTCCGAGGCTCAGGCTTCTGGGTACCCGAGAGGGCTGGGCCTGCCTTGGCCATCTGCCAGACAGTCTCGCCTCATAACTTTTTTACCGCCACGTTATTTCTAGAGAAAGATGGTGATGGATATGCCCGTGAATAACCCCGTGACCCCGCGTACGACCCCAGATCGGCCCCTTATTCAGGTCAGCGGTTCGATTGCCTTTGACACCATCATGGTCTTTGAAGGCCGATTCAAAGACCACATCCTGAGTGACCAGGTGCACATGCTCAATGTGGCTTTTCTTACCCCACAGATGCGTCAGGAGTTTGGGGGCTGCGCCGCCAACATTGCCTATGGTCTGGTGGGGCTCGGTGCGTCGGTCTCGGTCGTGGGCGCCCTAGGCAAAGACGGTCAGGCCTATCGCCAACGGCTCGAAGGCCTCGGGGTAGACATTACGCAGACGGTGGTGACCGAAGACCACTTCACCGCCCAAGCGTTTATCACCACCGATCTCGATGACAACCAGATCACCGCCTTTCATCCGGGGGCGATGGAGGTTGCCTGGCAGGCTAAGGTGGCGGCGGGCCGCCCGGGGCTGGGTATCGTCTCGCCCAATGGGAAGCGGGCGATGCTCGACCATGCGGCCGCTTTTACCGCTGCACAGATTCCGTTTGTCTTCGATCCCGGCCAGGGCCTGCCCATGTTTTCTAAGGAGGAGCTGCTCGCGGTGCTGCGACAGTCGTGCTGGTTGGCGGTCAATGACTACGAAGGCGAGATGCTGAGTCGTTGTGTTGAGATGCCCTTACCGGAGATTCGTCAACTGCTGCGTCCCCATCCGCAGGGCGGGGTGGTGGTGACACGGGGCGCCAAAGGGGTCTGGTTTGCAGGGGCGCACGGCGAGGCGAGCCTGCCAGCGATTCCGGTCTCTCGGGCGGTAGACCCCACAGGCTGCGGCGATGCTTTTCGTGCGGGCCTGCTCTGGGCCTTGTCTGAGGGTCACAGCCTTGCCAAGAGTTGTCGTGCGGGTATCGTCATGGGGGGGCTGAAGGTGCAGTCGCGGGGTGCACAGAACCACCAGGTGGACCGCAACCAAATACTGGCAGCGCTGTCTTAGCATCAATCTTCTCCCTTATTTCAGGAGCGTCTCTATGTCGTCGTCTTTCGTCTTTTTTAATCGCCCACTCTTTTCTTTAGCCCTTGTCGGGTTGGCAGCGGCCGCACTCGTGCTGTCTGGCTGCGCAACCCGCAGCAGCTCTGCCGATGTCTATCGGGCCGGTGAGACCCAGGTCGAGCAGACGTTTCGCACAGGCGTTGTGGAAGGGGTCCGGGGCGTCACCATTCAACGTGACAGTATGGGGGCGGGCATGATTGCGGGCGGGGTGGTGGGCGGTGTCGCAGGCTCCGGGGTTGGCGATGGCCGTGGCGCAACGATTGCCAGTGTGCTCGGGGCGATTGGTGGCGCCGTCGTAGGACAGGCCATCGAAGAACGTGCCAATCAGCGGCCGGGCTTTGAAATCGTGGTGCGCCTTGATTCCGGTGAACGTCGGGCGATTGTGCAGGAGTCTGACGTGGTCTTTCGGCCCGGTGATCGGGTACGCATCGTGGGTTCCGGTGCGGCGGTACGGGTGGTGCCGTACTAAAACGAATACACAGGTTACGAAATCGCGCTAGCCCGCAAAGAGCGCCTGGTGCACCAGGTGTTCGGCCCAGCCCTGCAGACCCAAAACAATCTGTAGGGCGATAAAAACCACGATGGGAGAAAAGTCTAGGCCGCTGCGACCGACCGGCCCCATCCTCCTCCGAACGGGCTGAACCAGCGGGCGTACCAAGACCTCGAGTACGGGCCGCAGTGCGGCGGCCGTGAGGTTTCGAGAAAAAAGTCCAAGCACTGCCTGGGCCAGCAGGAGTACCACCAGAAGCTGCGCCCCCCAGCCGACCAGCCAGATCAAGGCCAGAATAAAGACGAGTCCGAAGGGGCGGACGATCGGACCCTGCTGGGTGAGCGCGGGGTCGAGGCCACGCCAAAGAAATTCCACCACCGCAAGAATGACAGCGACCAGTGTGGCCGCAGCGAGGCTCCCCCAGTCGATACGCGACTGCGGAGGGAAGAGTCGCCTTAGGGGGATGACCAGCCAGTCGGTGAATCGAAAGACCATCTGGCTTAAGGGATTCATGGGATGGAGTTTGGCGACCTGCAGATAGGCCCGCAGCAGGCAAGCCACAGAAAAAATACTGCCGAGGGCTTTAAGAACAAACCAGACAGTCATCGCGGTGTTTTAGAAACGGAGTAAAAAAACCCCGCCACAAAGGGCGGGGTTTGATCGTGCGCAACACGTCCTGCGCGACCGCCTTAGGGACGAGCGCCCGTGGGGAACGGCCAAGTGCTGGAAATCGGCGCAGAGCTTGCCACTGGCTTGGCAGCGGCAGGCTTCTTTGCAGCTTTCTTTGCAGCCTTCTTTGCAGCGGGCTTCTTAGCGGCTGCTTTCTTTGCTGCAGGCTTTTTGGCTGCTGCTTTTTTCGCGGCGGGCTTCTTAGCGGCTGCTTTCTTTGCTGCAGGCTTTTTGGCTGCTGCTTTTTTCGC
>CAZKWK010000115.1:4353-6757 GCA_964556335.1 uncultured Bordetella sp.
GCTTCTTAGCGGCTGCTTTCTTTGCTGCAGGCTTTTTGGCTGCTGCTTTTTTCGCGGCGGGCTTCTTAGCGGCTGCTTTCTTTGCTGCCGGCTTTGCTGCGGCTTTCTTTACTTCCGGCTTAGCGGCTTTCGCCTTTTTCGCCTTCTTCTTCGTTGTTGCCATTGCTTTTCTCCTTCATGTCGACACGGTCGACAAAGTCACAGGGAGATTCGAGCCCCTTGGCTCGAACCATTCATTTGCGCAAGAAAAAAAGGCCGCCGTTCAGAGAACGACAGCCCTTTGCCTTCTAACGCCAATGAATACGGGAGAGACCGCCCGTGCCGAGGAGCTATGCCTGGCAACGCATGGGTTGGGAGATGCGTCTGCGCTATTCCCAACTGAGGGCACCACCCGTCTGATACTCGATCACACGGGTCTCGAAGAAGTTGCGTTCCTTTTTGAGGTCGACCATTTCGGCCATCCAGGGGAACGGATTTTCCTCGGCACCAAACACCGGGTCTAGCCCGATCTGTTGGCACCGACGATTGGCTATATAACGAAGGTATCCCTTAAACATGCTCGCGTTTAAGCCGAGAACGCCCCGCGGCATAGTGTCTTCCGCGTAGCGGTACTCGAGGTCGACCGCCTTAGTAAAGAGGGCCTGCAACTCCGCCCGGAACTCTGGTGTCCAGAGATGGGGGTTCTCAAGCTTAATGGTGTTGACCAGGTCGATACCAAAATTACAGTGCATCGACTCATCCCGAAGGATGTACTGGTACTGCTCCGCTGCGCCTGTCATCTTGTTTTGACGACCGAGCGCGAGAATCTGTACAAACCCCACATAGAAGAAGAGGCCTTCCATGATGCAGGAGAAGACAATCAGCGACTTCAGTAACCGCTGGTCTGCCTCCAGGGTGCCTGTCTGAAAGTCGGGGTCGGTCAGGGTGTCAATGAAAGGAATCAGGAACTCGTCTTTGTCCCGAATCGACGCGACCTCGTGGTAGGCATTGAAGATCTCGCCTTCGTCGAGCCCCAGAGACTCGACGATATATTGGTAGGCATGGGTATGGATGGCCTCTTCGAAGGCCTGACGCAGGAGGTACTGGCGGCACTCCGGCGCGGTGATGTGGCGGTAGGTACCCAGAACAATGTTATTGGCCGCTAGGCTGTCGGCAGTGACGAAAAATCCAAGGTTGCGTTTGACCAGACGCCGCTCATCTTCGGTGAGTCCGTTAGGATCTTTCCAGAGCGCAATGTCGCGGGACATATTAATTTCTTGCGGCATCCAATGATTGGCACAGCCCGCAAGATACTTTTCCCAGGCCCATTTGTACTTAAAGGGGACGAGTTGATTGACGTCGGTGCCGCCGTTAATGATGCGTTTGTCCTCGACCTTGACTCGGCGCTCCGCGTCTGCGGACGTAGCGGATACGGCCTGCGCGAGCAGATTGATGGCGGGGGAGGGGGAGTGCGGCCTATCCCCTGAGGGTAGGGGAGTTGAAGAAAGCAACGTCGCTGCCTGCGAGGGCTTGGATGCAACGGTGGTAGAGGTGTCTTCCCAGTTCAGCATATCGATCTCACTTTCAGTTCAAGCAACAAATCAAGAGATTGAACGGTTCGTGAGAGTCGGTTGTTTCGATAGGCCGAATCATGATCGAACCGCGCAAATGGTGCAAATGTTTTTTCAAAAAAAATACCTACGAGACGAAATTTTTTTCGCTTCGTCTCATTTGATCCACACTCGCGCGTTGTGATGTCACGCGTCGCAGTGTGGATCGAGACATCACATACGCAGATCTACTGACATGCCTCGCAGTCGGGGTTGTCGATGGCACAGAATTTCACATCGGATGCAGGGGCCTCTGCACTGCGTGCAACGATGGGCTCGGCAGGCTGGGTAAGGCTTGCAGCTGCCATTCCCGCCGTAGCACCCGACATGCCCCCGGACATTCCACCGGAGACCGGTACCGCATTGAGTTGTCCGGTATTCAAGGTGCTCTTCTCTGCGTGGGTCGCACCCATGGTGCGCAGATAGTAGGTGGTTTTTAGGCCACGCAGCCAGGCGAGCTTGTAGGTCTCATCGAGCTTCTTGCCCGAGGCGCCGGCCATGTAAATGTTGAGCGACTGGGCCTGGTCGATCCACTTCTGGCGACGGGCCGCACACTCGACAATCCAGTGGGTGTCGATCTCGAAGGCTGTCGCGTAGAGTGCGCGCAGATCGGCGGGAATGCGGTCGATCTTTGCCAGGCTTCCGTCGAAATACTTCAGGTCGGCCACCATCACCTCATCCCAGAGCCCCAGCGCCTTGAGGTCGCGGACCATGGTCTCATTCACCACTGTGAACTCCCCGGAGAGGTTCGATTTCACATAGAGGTTTTGATAGGTGGGTTCAATAGAGGCAGAGATGCCCACAATATTGGAGAT
>CAZKWK010000116.1:0-6752 GCA_964556335.1 uncultured Bordetella sp.
CTCGAGATCCAGCCCGAACCCATTGTCTTTTGCGGTCACGCCGTGCTGGCCAGTACGTGCGTTGATAGCCTCAACCACCTTCTCACGGCGATCGGTAGCGAGTTCTCCTTTTTCGAACTCGACGTCGACCTTGATGCCATTCACATACAGGGAATAGACCTTCACCGTACCGGTTTCAGGAATCAGGCTTGTTGTCGTGTCGGTAATCAAGCCCTCAAGCTTTGCCCCGTTGGCCAGGGCACGCACCCCGGTTTCGCTGCTGTGGGAATTAATCGCTGCGGCGATGGCCAAGGCGCTAGCGGCACGGTTGCTACTAAGGGGAACGGTGCTGCTCTTGGTGTCATCGGACACACTGGTCGGACGAATCGATATGCCATTGATTACCAACTCTTCGGCATTTAGCGGCGTAAATTGCCCTGGCTTATTCGCTGTGAGCACCACCGAACTGATCTCTCCGGCCGCGCTGTCCTTGAGCAGATTGTAGGTATAGCCCTGGCCAGGAAGATTCGCGGTGAGAAGAATCTCTGAAGGGTTACGGCCCGCAGTAGCGGTGACCCCCAACGTGAGTGATGCGTTTACCTTCGTTACTAGGGCGTCGCGTACAGCCTGGGCGGTGGTAAGCCCAGTCACTTGAAAGTCTTCCCCGTTCACGGTGATCGTGAATTTGTCTGTTGAGGCAATCGTGCCGCTTAAAGTCACCGCCGTCACCTGCGCCTGCGGCGGCTCAACGATCGCCCGCGGGGCTGAGTTATAGACCGACTGGTTCTTCGTGAAATTGCCTGCGACAAGTCCCGCGCGCGCAATGTCACGGGTGGGCGAACTGCTGAGGATCACGGGGTTAGGAATCTTTGACTCTAACGAGATCGTACTCGCCTGAACACCCTCTCTGAGGCCAATACGTTGCCCAAAGAGATCTTCATTGAAAGTAGTCTCAAATGTCACCTCGATGTTCCGGCCGTCACGGGCCAGCAGGGTTATTCCCTTGCTATCAAAGCCGGTGTCTACCGCGCGTACGCCCGTAAGGTGAGCGATGGCGTTAATCGCCGATGTAACTGTCTGCCGAGTTTCACGGGTATTGTTAAGCGTAGTGGTAATGTTGGCCGAGGTATAGCCATTGATGCGTACAACCCCAGACACTACCGAGGAGGCATCCATCGCCTGCCCGCTCATCAGGTTTTCATTTACCTTAGCAAAGACCCCGGTACCTGGGAAGGTTGCCAGATACTCTTGTGCGACATCGACCGCTCCCACCAGGTTGGTGGTGCCCGGTACAAATTCCAAAATGCCCACATCCCCCTCAGACGCCGGGAAATCGATGTTGATCACCGATCCACCCGAGGCATAGGTGACGAGCCTACCGGTGGTGTCATCAAACAAATGGCTCTCTCTAAGCGTGCTAGCCACCTTGGCCGCCACCTTCGCAGAGGTGTTTTCTGCGGCGGTAATCGTGATATTCACGCCACCAACCCGCATTACCCCTTCTTTAGGAATACCCGCAATCGTGATCGTCTGGCTCTCGCCCACCGTAATGCCCTTAGACGATGCAACGCGATTAATCGCTGCCGCCTTGGCGATGGCGCTACCCGCGGCGTTATTACGCGGCGAGAAAGGGTCATCGGCCGCGAGACTGGCCCACGATGATTCCGTTGATCTTTAGGTCACCCTCACGGAGCACCGGGATGCTGCCTTCGACACTCACCTGGAGCCCAACGGCCCGGCTTGTGATCGGAAGCGTGGTGTCATCGCTCTTGCGAAAGTAATAAGTCAGCGTATCGGTGAGTTCACCAGAGAAAACCTCGCGGTTGGTGCTGTCTCGACGGGTAAAGGTAATGGTGCCAGCAGCACGATCCACCAGGCCTACCATGTTGATTTCTTCTTTGTCGGTGGTCGTGAAGATAGCCGATACCGACACTTGGGCGGCGGTACCCGCGGGAATATCAACCGCAAGGGCTCCACTTTTAATGAAAGTGGCGTCGCCGGAAAAGACTTCCCGCGTCTGCGCCACGGCCTCTAATGGATTCGTATTGCGGGTAAAAGCGATCTCGCCCGTACCGCCAATGCCCTTCAACTCCACTGGCTCCACATCGCCATCAGACGCCGCGTATGTGAGGATAAGGCTGGCGCCACTTGCCTCCGCCGTGCGGCCCGACTTGCTGTTGAAAGACAAGTCGTTGCTCAGTGCCGTAGCAACTGCGGTGGCAAATGCAGCGGGGCTCGCGGTGGCCGACGCGCTAATTTGAATTGAGACGCCGGCAACTGATACCGTACTGCCAGTTATGTGGGTGCCCGAAAAAGTAATCTTCTGCTGCTCGCCGGCATTGTCACCCGAGATATTGCGATCGGTCGTGGGATTGATTAAGACGTCGCCGGAGAGATTCACAGAAGTTGCCTTGTACACCGGCACCTCACCCACCCGTTCGCCTGCTGTGCCGTCGAGCACCTTAAAGCCGTTCCACTCCGTCATCTCCGCAATGCGCTGCACCTCCTGCTTGAGTTGTTGAAACTCAAGATCAAGGTAACCGCGATCGGGGCTGCTATTCGTGTCGTTGATGGCTTGGATAGCGAGTTCCCGCATCCGTTGCATCATGTTGGTAATTTCGGCGGTCGCCCCCTCAGCGGTCTGAATCAGAGAAATGGCATCTCCGGCGTTGCGCACCGCCTGGTTTAGAGCACGAATCTGTTGCGTCATGCGCGTGGAGATCGCAAGGCCGGCGGCATCGTCTCCGGCGGTATTGATGCGTTTACCACTGGAAAGCTGCTCCATCGATTTGGCCTGCAGCTTTCCGGTGATCTTCAACGCATTCTGCGAAAATAGCGCTTTGGTGTTCGTGTTAATTACAGCCATTCTGTTCTCCTAAAGATCAAGCCCCTGGGGCCGAATCTCGATAAAGAGGGTATGCGTACTCGTGTGTAGCCTTAAAGCAGGGTTTGTGCCATCTCAATCGCTGACATTGACACATTCCAACACATTGAAATTTCGATGATTTTCTAAGTGAGTCGGCCGGTGGCAAGGTGCTGCCGTAGCCTGTCGGCAATACGGCAACCGATCTCCACCCCGTACCAAAGTTCCTAATTCAGAACGTAAAAAGGGCCAACCCTAAAAGAGTTGGCCCGTGAAGTACTGCCCTCTTAGATGGAAACTGGCGTTACTGCAGCAATTGCAGCACCGTCTGCTGCGACTGGTTGGCCTGGGCCAACATAGCCGTAGCCGCCTGAGAAATGATCTGCGCCTTTGCCAAGTTCGTGGCTTCCAAGGCGTAGTCCGTGTCTTGAATGCGGCTGGGAGACGCCGACATATTCTCCACCGATTCGGTAAGCACATTAATCGCATAGTCGAGTCGGTTTTGGTAAGCACCCGATCTCGCCTGGGCAGACATCACGTCCTCCAAAGCCGCATCAACCGCTGATATAGCGATGGAGGCACCCTCTTGGGTAGAGACATCTAGATCGGCGACTTTAACCCCAGTGTCTTTTCCACCGAAGGTACCCTCTCGAAAGCCAAGCGCCTGGAAATTTCCTGAAGACGTGGTACCCGTCTCATCCCCTCTTCGCACGATAAAAGATTTGTCCGATGTCAAACTTACTGATGCAAAGAAAACGACCCCGTTACCGGCACTTACGGCGCTGGCACCGCTATTTCCAATCGTGACTCCGGATAGTCCAAGATTCCCTGCCGAAAGCGCTGAACTTGTTGCGATAACAATGTTTCTGCCATCTTCTGCTACCAGCTCAATTCCCTCGCCGTAAGCACGTGCGACGACACCCGTTTGACCTGAGTATTTATTGATCGACTCAACAACCGCATTCCTTGAAACAGCGCTTACCTCCATTGAAACACCGTTCAAGCTCAGAGTTCCAGTCGATCCCGCCTGGAAGCTCGGCAAGACCTCGGAGCGAATAACATTCGGCTCTGCGATTGCCTTCACACCATGCAGATCGGATTTCCGATTAATGGCGGCAGCAATTGCAATGGCACTAGCGGCCTTTGCACTTGCCGTACTCGAATGTGACGCTGTGTCATCTGTGGCGCGCGCTGCCCCAATCGATATCTCGTTAATAACGAGAGTATCGCCATTTAATACGCCAACGTTGGCATTACTCGGAACTACGCCCGCACTTAATGGGACAGGGGCCCCATTAGCCGGCGCTGTCAAGTTTCCTGAGCGTTCTAAGGTCACCATGATGGCCTGCTTAGGCTGGTAAGTGCCCATCCGAAGGCCAGTTCCCGTTATGTCCCTTCCAATCTGATGCTCGATCTTTATGGGCTGCCCAGTCTGGGAATACAGAGAGTAGGTTCCCACATACGTAGCGCTCGCAGCATCCGGCGCCTGTATTCCGGTGGTGGCCTCAGTGAATGTTCCTGTCTCTTCGTTTAGTTTGACAGTGATATTGCGACCATCGGCAGCGGTAAGGATGATGCCTGCATCGCGTGCTCCCGTGTCAATAGCCGTTACGCCCGTCTGGGCGGAAATGTTGTTGATGGCGATGACAATACCGGCGCGCGTTACCTCAGGGTCTTCAGTGGTCGTGATCTTCGCCGTAGTTACGCCATTGATGGTGATCGTTCCGGTGCCAGTCGCCGCTGTCATGGAGACACCCATCACTGTTGTTTCGTTAACCCTAGCAATAACGCCGCTCTGCTCCGACACCCTATTTATTGCGGCCACCTTTGCTATGGCACTAGCAGCATTATCAGTGTAAGACTTATTGTCATCGGCAGTGATAGAGGCATTCACAAGTACGCCGTTGATAACGAGGTCACCAGCTGTAAACTCGTCGAATGTCTCTGCACTACCCCCAAGAGATGTGAGAGCAGGTTGAAGGCCGGAACCGATGTCTTTTGTGCGAACGGAATCAAAGCCGATCTTCACCGTGTCGTGCTGATTCGCACCGACTTGAAGCACCACTTCCTCCGCCGTGCCGTCTAAAAGTTTGATGTTGTTAAAGTGCGTCTTGGTCGCGACATTTTCGATCTCCATTTTCAGCTCTTCGATTTCGAGTTGAATGGACTTTCGATCTAAGGGACTCATGGATCCCGTTGCCGCCTGAACTGCCAATTCGCGCATCCGGTGCAGCATGCTGGTAACTTCGCCATAGGCACCATCTGCGGTCTGGGCCATCGATAGCCCATCGTTCGCATTCTTTATCGCCATACCGAAGCCACGCACTTGGGCGGTCATGCGCTCTGAAATTGCCAGTCCGGCCGCATCATCTTTCGCGGAATTAATTCTCAAGCCCGTCGACAGGCGTTCCATGGCAGTGGCCAGCTTCAGGTTCACTGAGCGCATCGACTCTTGCGACACAATGGCCTTCACGTTGGTATTAATCACAGTCATCTTGTTTCTCCTTGGTTCTTTCGCCTGTCGAATCGGTGCCTTCTAGCAGACACAGAGGCGGCAATACTTCGCCTATCCCCTAGCCGATACGTGCCGGCTCTTCATTAGTCGGCTGTCGCCAGCCCCAGCATTTCGGTCAAGGCGGCAAACTCCTTTTCCAGCTCAGGATGATTGGGGTACTGCTCGTGGGCCAACATCACTGCACTCAGCGCTGCTGCCGGCTCGAGTGCACAACGCAGTGCACGGATAAACATGATGTGTGTCGTTACAGGAGTGCGATCACCCTGAATCTCAATCAGGTGATTGAGGATTGCTGCGGACTCAACCCAATCTTCCTTGAGCATCGCCAACAGGCCTGCGATCGCTAGTACATCTTCGCTATCCGGGTAGAGCGCAAGCCCTGCCTGACTTAGGGAGTAGGCAAGATCCTGCCGGTCTTCCGCAACCAGCTTAGAAATCGTTGTGCGAATCTCTTCAGGCGAGTACCGGGACACCACGTCGGTTGTGGCATCGCCTACATAATGCAGGTTGCGGCTCTCGATAATGTCTCGATATAGATTGGAATTCATGGCTTGATACCCCTTCGTGGTTTGAACGAGAGGGCATAAGCAATGGTTATGCCAACCTTAGGGCATCTCTCTACGCTGGAGAAAAGCCCCACCTTCTGCCCTAGCAAGGGTAAGGGCGGGTAATGCGAATCTCGTGAAGGGCTTGCTAGAAGGCCTGTTTGGGCCGAAAGGCGTTACGAAGAGTCTGGGCCAGGCCCAGCAATTCATCTAGCAGCGGGCCTGCATTTCCGACATGTGTCCTACTGAGCTGACGCAACATGTAACGGTATATCGCGCCCAACTCCTCAACGAGGGCTGGGTACACAGTGGAGTCTAGGGCCTGAGCAAGGCCCCCGAGAATGCGGTTAGCCCGCAGAATTCCTTCCGATTTCTTTACAGTATCTCCTATCGTTACAGCATGACGCGCGGAGGCCAAGCTTGCAGCTAAGCCATCAAGCAACATTTCAATAAGGTCGCGTTTGCTGCTGTCTCGGCTATCGGAAAGAAGATGCAGATTCCGATAGGCCGACACGGCTTTCCGTCTAACCAGCAACGCCTGAGTCATGGATAAGACTCACACCCTTACCGCGCTGCCCTCAGAGTATCTACGCGAGAGCGCCATTGAGCAGATAGTCGGCAATTGTGCGATTCATTGGCCGGCACGTCCGGGCAGCATGGGCCGTCCCTACCCCGGCCATCGTGTTGCGGTGCTCGATGATGACGGCAACCTGGTTGCGCCGGGCACGGTCGGTGAAGTGGCGCTGCACCGATGCGATATCCACGGCCACCCCGATCCGGTGATTTTCGTCGGCTACTGGAAGCGTGACGAGGCGACACGCGACAAGTTTCGCGGCGACTGGCTGCTGAC
>CAZKWK010000117.1:0-6669 GCA_964556335.1 uncultured Bordetella sp.
CCTCGACTTCCATGCCTTCAATAACAAAAGTGGTGAAGTCCTGATTTGCGCGCATCTGATCTCGCGCGCTGTCGCTGGTCTGCCAGCCAAGCACCCGCGCCATGAAGAGCTCACCCTCGTCGCCCCGTGTGTCGAGCCCTGGTCGTAGATATTCATCGAGTAGGTGGCCGATCTCTTCCACCAGTATCTGTTTTATCCAGGCATGCCCGGCACCGGCATTCACCCAGTCGGCATTCACGTAGATCCGCATATCACCTAGGTGGCTCACGCGGGCAAAGGCGGCCATTTCGTGGTTCAGGTCTGCGCTTTCGCGAAGCTCAATGGAGAGCGGAATACCACTTGTACGCAACAATTCTTGGAGGGCCTGCAACCGTTGCTGCCCATCGCTGAGTGACTCGAGTTCGTAGACCTCGGTCATGATGGCAGCGAAGTCGTCTTGGTTGGCAAAGTCGGCAAGCCATTCGGCCAGCGCCTGAATTGAGGCCTCCCAGATGGGGTAGGCCTCATCAGAGAGCAGTGCCTCCCCTGCTACCCGTACCTCGGGCAAAGCCAGCGGATCTGGTGTGGGCTTCTCGGCTGGCGGAACCACCGAGAGCGCAGGCGTCTCTGGCTCTGGACTCGTCGCGGGGGCCGTAGTGGGCTCAGCGGTCGCGGCGTCTGACAGTGGGTCATCCACCACCACCTCGTGCGCAATATCTAGCGCTGCCGCACCGTCGAACATAAAGCGGTATTCGAGGGCTAGAGGCTGGGGCTTGCGGTGCTGAATGGGCATCTGAACCTACTTGCCGCCTTTGGCCTTATCACTTGCAGTGTCGCGCGGGCTGCTCGGCGTTTGGGTAACGCGCACCACGCCGCTCATGCCCGCCATGAGCTCTGCGTGTTGCCCTGTGATGCGCCCCGCAATCTTTACGGTCTGGCTTACCGGGTCTACGCGTGCGCCGATGCGGGTGAATTGCGCCGCATAGGTTTTGCCAGTTTCATCGATACGTACCTCAAAGGCCTGTCCAGGTGCCACCCAGCTCAGCCATGACGAGGGCGCAATAAATTCCAGCTCGAGACTTGTGTCGTCCAGAATCTCAAGTAGCGGCTGGCCAGGCTGCACGACTTGCTCTTCTCGCACCTTCTGCTCCACCACTCTGCCGGCAAAGGGGGCGCGTATTTCACACTTCTGCACGAGCGCGGTTCCAAGGCTGACATCAGCCTTAGACTTCTGCACCGCAGCCCGGGAGAGTTCTAGATCGAGCTTACCGACTGAGTTGAGTTTTTGGAGCTGCAAGTTGGCCTTGAATGTCTGCTCTGAGGCAGAGAGCTCGGCACGGGCCCGCTCAAGCTGCGCGCGCTGCATGGAGCAGTCGAACTGCACGAGCAGGGTACCGACTTTAAAACGCTCGCCTTCGGCAACCGGAAGCTTTCCTACGCGGGCACTGATCTCCGCGCCCAGCGTGGTGTATCGGGTGGGGGTGAGTTGGGCACGAATTTCACCGCGCAGAAATGCCGAGGGCGATGGGGCAGGGCTGGTTGCTGGCGAGGGCAGGGTTACTTGTGCCTGGGTGGCCACTGTGAATAGAAGGCCTACCAGACCAGCACTAAGGGTCTTTGCACTGCTCATGGCTTACTTCTCTGCAGCCGAAATGGCTTGCGTTAACTCAGGCAGGCTGAGCTGGTCCACGCTACCAATAACAGGATCTTTGCCCAAGGTGGCCAAGAGTCGTGCCTCTGCGATTTGGGCCTGGGCAAGTGCCTGATACCGACGCAGAAGACTCAAGATGGCGGAAGTCTCGCTGCTCACGCGCTCAAGCCGGCTCTGTGTCTGGGCCTCCTCGCGTTTGGCAATATGTTCAGCGAGTTTGCGGTCGGTCTGCCAGATTTCCTCAGACCGGTTGTACTGTGCGGTGGCATTGATCAGGCCAAGGCGTGCGAGGTGCACCTGGGTAATCACGGTCATGAGTGCGGTAATACGCCGTTGCTCTGCGAGGGTGACACCGGCCGCTGCGAGCTTGTTCTGCATGTCCGCGGTAAAGATGTTGAAGAGGTTAAACGAGAGCTGGACGCCCGCTTCGTTCCAACGGTTGTTCACCTGGAAGTTATCGGTGTCGTAATTAACGCCGTAGCTAAAACTTAAGTTTGGGAAGAGCCGCGCGAGGACTTTCTTGGTTTCAATAAGGGCATTGCGTACATTGAGGCGTTCTTCCATGAGGTCAGCGTTTTGCTTGACGGCCATAGCCTCCATCTCCGTCACGCTGAGCGCCAGAATCTTTGACTTCGGCTTGCCCCAGTTGGGCTGAATCACCTCTATACGCTCGGCCACCGGCGCGTTGATCAAGGCGGCAAGCTCAATTTGGGCCGACGAGAGCTCTTGATTAATCGACTCTAAGAGCCTAAGACTCTCCAGGAGCTGTCTCTGGTACCGAAGTGAATCGAGCGGATTACGCAGCCGGGCCTGTTCAACCCGACGCGCATCTCGCAGGGCGTCTTCCGCAGCCTCAATGGTCTTTTGTACTTTCTCCTGAAGTGCCTGGGCGCTTGCTGCCCGCCAGTAGGCACTGCGTACATCTTGCATGAGCAGGTGCATAGCCTTGCGACGACGCTCGCTGGCGATGAGCACGCGGTTGGCCTGTTGCTGGCTGTTGTAGTAGCCGATGCCGAGATCGAGCAAACTCCAACTGAGGCCAAGCTGGCTCACCGTGTGGGTGCGGTCTTGCGATACCGCCTGCGTGGTGGATATTGCGCCGGTGGCGATGTCGCGGCTGAGGCTGAGCCGGTCGTTGTCCCGACTCGAGTAGCCTGCCTTTGCGAGAAGGTAGGGCAGCATGTCGAGTTGGTTGACATCAAGCTGCTTTAAGGCCAAAGCCTCTTCGAGCAGACGCACGCGTTGCTGCAGGTTGTACTTCAGGGCACGGGCCATGGCCTCGTGCAAGCTTAAGGGCCCGGTAACCGGGGTAGACTGCGCTGTCGCTTTTTGTCGGTCAGAGATATTTTGTGCATCAACGTCTTGTTCTTTGAAGGGCTGCGGGCTCGTAGATGCGCAGCCCGCGAGCGTAAGACAGGCGAGCGTGGCCATGAGCCAGCGCCCCTTCTGTAACAAGTGCGTCGTCGAGAAATCTAATGCGTTCATGCAATAGGCTGTAAGGTCAGGGTATCGAGAATGCTGTGTTTCTAGGGTTCCGTATAAAAAATAGTGGGTTACCGTTTCTTGCTCAAACTGTTGGAAAGTCGACAGTATCACTAAAGTGCAGTTGACAACCAGAAGAAATCAAAATTTTTTAGCTTTATCCTAAAAACATTGGTAAAAAACTATCTAATCGAAGCCCTGGCTGAGGGCAATCTGTTCAGGAAGAGAGTCGTTTCGTATCGTCTGGTGGGCGCCCGATGAGCCTCTTGGTACTGGGCGAAGCCTGTCTCGCCTTCGGACATGTCCCCTTGCTGCAAAGGGCCGAATGCTCAGTTCGCGAGGGCCAACGCATTGGGCTCATTGGGCGCAATGGCACCGGGAAGTCTTCCCTTCTGAAAGTCTTGGCAGGCCTTGAGAAGCTCGATTCGGGAACCTTGCAGCTGCAGCAGGGGCTGCGTGTCACTTACTTGCCGCAGGAACCCGTCTTTGCACCGGGGCAGTCGGTGTTTGCCGCGGTGGCCGATGGGCTGGGGCAGGCGCGTGCCGCACGCGAGGCCTACGAGGCCTTAAGTGTCACGATGCAGACCGAGGCCGACCATGCGGCACTCGACGCCCTGCAGTCAGAGTGCGATGCGCTGCAGGCCTGGGACTGGGAGCGGCGGGTGGAGGCACAGGTCTCTCTCTTAGGCATCGCGCAGGATCAGCCGGTCGATACCCTTTCTGGCGGGCAGCGTAAGCGGGTGGCGATTGCCCGTGCGCTCGTGGCCGTACCTGGCGTATTGCTGCTCGATGAGCCTACCAACCACCTAGACCTCGAAGCCATTGAGTGGTTGGAGACAGTGCTGCTTGCATTTAAGGGCTCGGTGCTGTTTGTCACCCACGACCGGGCCTTTCTTGATCGGGTCTGCACCGATATTCTGGAACTCGACCGTGGAGCATTGCGGCCTTTTCCAGGCAACTTCACGGCCTATCAGTGGGCCAAAGAAGATCAGCTGGCGGCCGAAGCCCTGGCCAATGCCCGGGCCGATAAGCTCTTGGCCCAAGAGGAAGCCTGGTCGCGTCAGGGTGTGGAGGCACGTCGTACCAAGAGTGTGGCGCGGTTAGAGCGGCTTGAGATTCTGCGCGGTCAGCGCGCGGCGCGGCGAGAGCAGGTGGGGCAGGTACGACTCGAAGTCTCGCGCGGAGAGCGCAGCGGCAAGGTGGTGGCCGATTTGCAGAAGGTGACCTATGCCCATCCGGGGAAGCCTGCGGTGGTCAAAGACCTCACGCTCACGGTGTTACGCGGCGACAAGCTGGGCCTGTTAGGCCCGAATGGTGCAGGTAAGACCACCTTGCTCAAGCTCATTCTTGCAACCCTGGCGCCCCAGGCGGGCACGGTGGTGCAGGGCAGTAGGCTCTCGGTGGCCTACTTCGATCAGATGCGCGAAGGTTTGCGGCTCGATGCCAGCCTCGAAGACACCATTAGCCCCGGGAGCGAGTGGATCGAAATTGGCCAAACGCGTAAGCATGTGAAGAGTTACCTGCAAGACTTCCTCTTTGCCCCAGAGCGATCGGGCTCGCCAGTCTCTAGCCTCTCAGGGGGAGAGCGCAATCGGCTGCTCCTAGCCCGGCTCTTTGCGCGGCCCGCCAATGTGTTGGTCTTAGACGAGCCCACCAACGACCTGGATATCGAGACGCTTGAACTACTGGAGGAGCTGCTGCAAAGCTTTAACGGCACTGTGTTGCTCGTGAGCCATGACCGCGCCTTTTTGGATGGTGTGGTTACCAGCATCGTGGCCTACGAGGGCGATGGGCAGTGGCTGGAGTATGAGGGCGGTTTTGAAGACTATGTCGCGCAGCGGGCACGGCGGATGGCCTCGTTGGTGCCATCGCAGTCGTCTAAACGATCCAGTACGGCCGAGCCGCCGGCGAATGCGCCAACTGCAGCACCAGCGAATGCACCAGCCAAGGCGCTGAAGCTCAATAGCAAAGAGAAAAAAGAGCTTGAGGCGTTGCCAGAGAAAATTGAGCTTCTCGAAGAGCAACTCGCGGCGCTGCATGCACAACTCTCCGATCCGAATCTTTACAAGAATGCGCCGCAGTCGGTACCCGAGATTGAGGCACAGGCGAAGGGCCTTGAAGACGAGATTGCGGCCGCGATGGCCCGCTGGGAGGCCCTTCTTGCGAGGCCTGCGGCATAGCTGGCGGTCAATCAACGGTGAGTATTACGATAAAATAGTCAGTAAAACATCGGAGGGTGCATGACAACTAACCTCACCATCAAAGGCCAGGTCACGATCCCAAAACAGATTCGGGATGCCTTGGGCTTAAAACCCGGTATGCCGGTGGACTTTGCCGTCAACCAAGATGGCGAAGTGGTGATTCACAAGGCCGAAACTTCAGCGAAGCGAAAGCCCGACCGGTTCGAAGCCGCCCGTGGCAAGGCCGACGTCAAGTGGCGCACGCAAGACTTGATGGCGCTGCTACGCGGCGAGGGTTGATGCTGGTCGACACGAATGTATTGGTCGATGTCCTGGAAAACGACCCGGACTGGGCCGACTGGTCCGTCGCGCAGCTGCAGGCGCAGTCCAAGGTGCACCGCCTGGTCATCAACCCCATCATTTATTCCGAACTGTCGTTGACGTTTTCTACCGTTGAGGCGCTGGATAAGGCGCTCGAGGGCATGGCGCTAAGGATGCTGGAAATTCCGAAGCCCGCCCTGTTTCTGGCGGGTAAGGCCTTTGTGCAGTACCGCCGCACTGGTGGTGTCAAAAACAATGTGCTCGGGGATTTTTTTATCGGTGCCCACGCCGCTGTCAGCGGCCTGCCGATATTAACTCGAGATACTCGGCGGTATACGAATTATTTTCCGAGTGTTAGATTGCTGGCGCCGCAGTGAAAGCGACAAATGAAAAGACAGATATCCATTACCAACACTAGACCAGCAGGCCGAATTGTCTCGACTCACTGATCTACTCGCCGAGGCTGAATTTCGTGACGCGATTTTCCGAGGCCTCGTGAGAACCGGCGAGTTCACGCGGCAATTGCTGCTAGAGATGAATTTCCAGCAGCCCTAATTGAAATCAGAGACTGGATAAAACGAATTGGTCTGCGTTCGGCGAAGGGGGTAATTTGAAGGGAATGCATACATGAATAAACCCGATCGTTCGACGAAAAAACAAGCGGTGTCAATAGCCCGCTCGTCGGCTGCTGAGTACCTGACCTTTGTCGCCGCCTCGGGCCAAGGGGGCGTGGAAGCGGTTTTCATCGATGGCACTGTTTGGCTGACCCAGAAGATGATGGGGCAGCTGTATAACGTCAACGTGCGAACTGTCAGTGAGCACCTAAAGAAGATCTTTGTCGACACCGAGCTCCAGGAAGATTCAGTTATCCGGAAATTCCGGATAACTGCCGCCGACGGCAAAAGCTATGACACCCAGCACTACAACCTAGCCGGCATCATCGCAGTGGGCTACAAGGTCAACTCCGAGCGCGCGGTGCAGTTCCGCAAGTGGGCTACCGGCGTCATTGAGGCGTTCACCCTTAAGGGTTACACCATGGATGACGAGCGCCTTAAG
>CAZKWK010000118.1:0-5092 GCA_964556335.1 uncultured Bordetella sp.
AAGAGGTCTTTATGCCTCTGGACTTCATCATCGGGGGGCCAAAGATGGCCGGCCAGGGCTGGCGCATGCTGATGGAATGTCTGTCGGCGGGCCGCGCCATTTCTCTGCCATCGGCCAATGCGGGCATCTCGCAACTCGTGGCCCGCTATGTCGGCGGCTATGCCCGGGTGCGCAGTCAGTTCAAGACACCCATTGCACGGTTTGAAGGCATCGAGGAGGCCCTCGCGCGGGTGGCTGGGTATAGCTACATGAACGATGCGGTACGTACCCTTTCGGCCCAGGCCATCGATCAGGGCGAGCGGCCCTCTGTGGTCTCTGCCATTGCCAAGTACCACGTCACAGAGCGTGCCCGCGCACTGATGAATGACGGCATGGACATTGTCGGGGGCAAAGGCATCTGTCTTGGGCCACAGAACATTCTGGGCGTGGTCTACCAGCAGATGCCTGTGAGCATTACGGTAGAAGGCGCGAACATTCTCACCCGCAGCCTCATTCTCTTTGGCCAAGGCGCGATTCGCTGTCACCCCTATGTGCTCAAAGAAATGCGGGCCGCGCAGAACGTTGATGCGCGGCAGGGGCTGCGTGAATTCGGGGCGGCCTTCTGGCGGCATGTGGGCTATACGATGACCAATGGCTTGCGGGCACTCGGCCATGGCTGGACGGGTGGGCGGTTTGCGACACCCAATGCCGCTGTGGCGCCTGTCCTTGCGGGCAGTGTGCATCGGCTGCACTGGTACTCCGCAGCCTTTTCCTTTGTGGCCGACCTCGCCATGCTGAGCCTCGGCGGGAGCCTCAAGCGCAAAGAGAAACTCTCAGCACGGCTGGGAGATATCTTGTCGCTGCTCTTTATTGCCAGTTGTGTCGTCAAAAAATACGAGTCGGAAGGGCGTCGGGCAGACCATGCGGCCGTGGCCCAGTGGGCCGTGGAAGACTGCCTACACAAGGCCGCTGCGGCCTTTCGCGGGGTACTGGCCAACTTCCCGAATCGGGCCTTGGCGGTGGTACTGCGGGTGGCGCTCTTTCCCTTGGGTCTGCGTCAACAGCCCCCCTCCGATCGGCTGGGCAGCGCCGCAGCGCGTGTCCTTACCCAACCGGGAGAGACCCGCGATGCGCTCACCCGCATCTGCTTTCTACCGAAGTCCGTAGAGGAGCCCTTGGGTGCGCTTGAGGAGGCACTTCGGGCTGCGATTGCCTGTGAGCCCATCGATGCCAAGATCCGCGCGGCCGAAAAGGCGGGTACGTTTGCAGGCGACCCTCGCGGTAATGTGCGCGACCTGCCGTCCCTCGCGCTGGAAAAAGGCGTGATCTCTGCCGAGGAGGCGCAGGCGCTTGCAACCCGCGATGTACTGCGCGATCGGGTGATTCATGTGGATGACTTCCCCTTCACCATTCGCGCATCAGACGATGCGGCACGCGATGCTCAGACGCCTTCGCGAAACAATGCCCCCGGGCAGGGGGTGCATCCCGCCACCCTCTTTGCCGAGGTTGACATCGCGGCGACCAGCCGAAAGGTGGCCTAGCCATGGCTGTCGCCTCGCCTGCCCCGGTCTACATCGTCGATGGGGCCCGCACGCCCTTTTTGAAGGCACGTGGCGGGCCCGGGCCCTTTAGCGCCTCCGATCTGGCGACCCAGGCGGGTCGGGCCTTGCTGATGCGTCAGCCGATCGCCCCCAGCGACCTGTCCGAGGTCATTCTCGGCTGTGCAGCGCCCGCGCCTGATGAAGTGAACATCGGCCGTGTAGTGGCGCTACGCATGGGTTGTGGCGAGAAGGTGCCAGGGTTTACCGTGATGCGTAATTGCGCCTCGGGGCTGCAGGCGATCGACTCGGGGATTGCGAATATTCAACGGGGCCGTGCTTCGCTTGTGTTGGCAGGCGGCGTTGATGCGCTGTCGCGCACGCCACTGCTCTATAACGACACGATGGTGCGGTGGTTCTCTGCGATGGCCACCAAGAAAACCATGGGGTCAAAGCTCGGGCATTTTCTTCGTCTTCCGGTGGGCGCGGCACTACAGCCCGTCATCGCCATTCTCAAAGGGCTCACCGACCCGGTGGTCGGGCTCTCGATGGGACAGACCGCCGAGAACCTGGCCTATCGTTTTGGCATTACCCGCCAAGACATGGATGCCTACGCCAACCGCAGCCACCAGCGTGTCGTGCAGGCACGTGCGCAGGGATTTTTTAATCATGAACTCGTGCCGATTGTTGATAGCCGTGGCACGGTCTATCGCGAAGACGATGGCGTGCGCAGCGATTCCACCGAAGAGGGGCTGGCCAAACTGCGGCCCGTGTTTGATAAGCCCTACGGAAACATTACGGCGGGCAATAGCTCACAAGTCACCGACGGCGCCGCCTGGGTGCTCCTGGCCTCAGAGGAGGCGGTCGCGAAGTATCAGCTCGCACCCATCGCCCGCATTGTCGATCTGCACTGGGCGGGTCTTGATCCTGCTGAGATGGGGCTCGGGCCGGTGCATGCGGCCACCCCGCTACTCACCCGACATGGCCTCGGGCTGCACGACATCGACCAATGGGAAATCAACGAGGCCTTTGCGGCTCAGGTGCTGGGCTGCCTGCGGGCCTGGCAAGATGCCGCCTATTGCGAGACGCAATTGGGCGTTGCTGCACTCGGTCGGCTCAACGAGGGCCGGCTTAATGTGCACGGAGGCGCTGTGGCCATCGGGCATCCGGTAGGCGCCTCGGGTGCGCGGATCGTCTTGCACCTGGCCCACAGCCTGCATCAGAAAGCATTAGAGCAAAACACGAGCGGCCCACCGACCCGGGGCATGGCGGCGATTTGTATCGGTGGCGGCCTAGGTGGTACGGCCTTATTGGAGGCCGTGCAATGAACCTTCAACACTGGACCCTTTCGCCCGACAGTCGCAACGCAAAACTTCTCTGGGCCACGCTACAGACGCAGGGCCCGGGGCTTAATACCTTGTCGGCTGCGGTGCTCGACGAACTGCGGCAGATTCTCGATTACCTCGAGAAGGCACCGCCTGCGGGCCTCATCTTCGCCTCGGGCAAAGACTCGGGCTTTGTCGCTGGCGCGGATATCGAAGAATTCAAGACCCTTACGACACCCGAAAAAGCCATTGCATTGGTCGAGCGTGGCTGGAGTCTTTTTAATCGATTGGCAGCGGTGCCCTACCCCACCCTCGCACTTATTAAAGGTGTCTGCCTGGGCGGTGGGTTGGAGCTCTCGCTGGCCTGTCGCTATCGCATTGCGGTTGATACGCCCGGTACCCGCCTGGGGCTGCCCGAAGTCTTGCTGGGCATCGTGCCGGCCTGGGGCGGTATGCAACGCCTGCCCAAGCTGATTGGCCCGCAGGCTGCACTCGACATGATGCTCACGGCCAAGAGCCTGGATGCACGACGCGCGAAAAAAATGGGGCTCGTCGATCTGGCGGTGGCCCCACGTGTCATGCACGACTCGGCCCGCGGTCTTGTCTTGTCGGGAAGGCCCGCTGCCCGTACCTCGGGGCTGAAGGCCTTGATGAACCTCGGTCTCATGCGACCGATCGTGGCCCATATGGCCCGCAAGCAGGTGGCGCGTAAAGCACGGCAAGACCAATATCCCGCGCCCTATGCCCTGATCGACCTCTGGCAGAAAACCGATGGTGATGCTTTACGGGCGCCGGCACTCCTCGATCAGATCGTGCGGTCGCCCACCGCGGGGAATTTGGTACGGGTGTTTTTTCTGCAAGAACGTTTAAAAGGTCTGGGGAAGGCGCCCGCCGAGGGCGGCGTACCGGCCGAAGAGGGCGTGCCGGCCGAAGGGGGTGTGCCTACCGAAGGCGATGTGGCGGCCAAAGGCGGCGCACGCGCCAGCCAGACACCGAAGCATATTCATGTCATCGGTGCGGGCACGATGGGCGGCGATATTGCCGCCTGGTGCGCACTGCGCGGCTTGAAGGTCACACTGCAAGACCAAGGAATCGACCGCATACAGCCAGCGCTGGCCCGGGCCCAGACCTTGTTTACAAAGCGTCTGCGTGACCCCTATGCGCGGCGTGCTGCCCAAGACCGCCTCATGCCCGACCCAGACGGCCACGGCATGGCCCATGCCGATCTCATTCTGGAAGCGATCTTTGAAGACCTCAATGCTAAGCATGGCTTGCTGCGCGATATCGAGAAACGTGCGCGGCCCGATGCAGTCATTGCCAGCAACACCTCAAGCCTGCGACTGGAAGACCTGCGTTCTGTCATGCAACGGCCCGAGCGGTTGGTGGGCGTGCATTTCTTTAACCCTGTGGCCATGATGCCCCTGGTTGAGGTGGTGGAAGCCAATGGCGTTGACCGCAGCGCGCTACAGAGGGCACTGCAGTTTGTTCGCACCATCGATAAGTTGCCCTTGCCGGTGAAGAGTGCGCCAGGGTTTCTCGTGAATGCGGTGCTGGCGCCCTATATGCTCGCCGCGATGCGCAAGGTAGATGACGGCCTCTCGGCCTCTGAGATTGACCAGGCTTTACTCGACTTTGGTATGCCGATGGGCCCCCTCATGCTTGCCGATACGGTGGGGCTCGATATTGCCTTGGCCGCGGGCCGGTCACTGGCAGCGGAGCATCCCTCGGGGCAGTCCCATAACACCGCGGACCAGGCCTCCCCCAACACCAAACCAGAAAGCTCCGATGCGGCGATCGCCAGGGTTCCGCGCTGCCTGCAAGAACGCGTCGATGCAGGACATCTCGGCAAGAAAACCGGCCAGGGCTTCTACCACTGGAAAGACGGAAAGGCCACCGGCCCAGGCACTCTGCCACGTGTGCATCAGGGGGCCGTTTCCGAGCAAGCCCGGACCTTGGCCGAAGAATTGGTTGCCCCGTTGGTCGCCCGTACCCAAGAACTTGTTACCTCAGGCCTTGTGGCCGATGCCGATCTTGCCGATGCGGGGGTGATCTTCGGCACAGGCTTTGCACCCTTTCGGGGTGGACCCCTGCACTGGTACAACGGAACAAAAAACACCAAAGGACTTGAACCATGACCAGCACTCGCCTGCCACAGTTTCCTCGCGTGGCCGTTCTCGGCGCAGGCGTTATGGGCGCGCAGATCGCCGCCCATCTGGCCAATGCCGGCATCGCGGTAGACCTGCTCGATCT
>CAZKWK010000118.1:5192-6639 GCA_964556335.1 uncultured Bordetella sp.
ACCGACCCCAACGCCATTGCCCGTGCGGCCGTGGAGCGATTAAAGAAGCTCGAGCCCGCCCCTCTGAGCGGCCGTCACAGCCTCTCGCGCATTACGGTGGGTAACTTTCATGACGACATGCAGCGGCTCGCACACTGCAGCCTCATCATCGAGGCCGTGGCCGAGCGCATAGACATCAAGCGCAGCCTCTATGCCCAGATGGCCCCGCATATCGGCAGCCGGGCGATCGTGGCGACCAACACCTCAGGCCTCTCCATTGAGGCGCTCGCACAAGAGATTCCTGGCCATGCCCGTCCGCGATTCTGTGGCATGCATTTCTTCAACCCCCCGCGGTATATGAAGCTCGTCGAGCTCATAGCCGGAACGCAGACGGAAGACTGGGTCGTTGACACGCTCGAGGCCTGGCTCACCCAGACGCTGGGCAAGTCGGTCATTCGAGCGCTGGATACCCCCAACTTTGTGGCCAATCGTATTGGGGTCTTCTCACTCCTTGCAGTCATGCACCAGACCCAGGCCTTTGGGCTCTCTATCGACGCAGTCGATGCCCTGACGGGCCCGCGCATAGGGCGGCCCAAGAGTGCCACCTACCGCACCTGCGATGTGGTGGGTATCGATACCCTGGGCCATGTGGTCAAGACCATGCAGGACCAGCTTAGAGACGACCCCTGGCATCCACACTTTCGGCTTCCCGCCTTTATTGAAAAATTGATCAGTAATGGCGCATTGGGGCAGAAGTCTGGCAAAGGCCTCTATCGCAAGAACGGCAAGGCCATCGAGGTACTCAATACCGCCACGGGAGACTACGCGCCTGGGCAGGCGCAGGTGTCTGCCGAGGTCGAGCAGATTCTGCAGATCAAGAATCCGGCCGAGCAGATGCGGGCCTTGCGCGCCGCGAGCGATCCGCAGGCACAGTTTCTCTGGGCCATCTTCCGTGATGTCTTTCATTACAGTGCGGTGCATCTGGCCTCCATGGCCCATAACGCCCGCGACCTAGATCTCGCTATGCGCTGGGGCTTTGGCTGGGCCTTGGGCCCCTTTGAACTCTGGCAGGCGGCCGGCTGGCAAGAGACCGCACGGGCGATTGCCCAAGATATTGCGCAGGGCAAGGCCATGTCGACCACGCCCTTGCCCGACTGGTGCCTAGAGCCCAATCGCCAGGGCGTGCATACGCCTGCAGGATCGTTTTCTGCCAAGACCCAGACCCTGGGGGCACGCTCTGCGTTGGCGGTCTACGCGCGACAGATTTTTCCAGAACGGGTGCTAGGCGAGTCGCCCTTGGCGGGCCCGCGCGTCATGGCCTCGCAGAAGGCAGGCGTTACCCTGCAGGAGTTACCCGGCGTGCGGCTCTGGCATCTGCCCGAACACGATCGCGGCGTAGGCATTATTTCCTTCACCTCAAAAATGCATGCAGTGGGCGATGATGTCTTGCGCAGCCTCATGCAAGTGC
>CAZKWK010000119.1:0-3019 GCA_964556335.1 uncultured Bordetella sp.
TATCTCTTTAGTGGGTCGAGAACGCTCACCCCCCCCTTTGCACCCAATGCCCAGGGCGACATCATTTATCAGGGCGATGAAACTGTAAATCTTGTGGATGTGGGCGATCAGCGGCAGGTAAAGCTCAATCGCACGGGCACCGAAGTCTTTCAGCGGGTGAGTCGCCCGCAGCCCGATGGCAGCACCCAAGGCCGCAGCTTTTTTCAGTCGGTGCAAGACTTGGTAGATGCCGTCAAGAACTCTGATCGCACATTGATGAACCGCGGCCTGGGGGAGTTGGAGCAGCTGACCCAGGGCGTGGCGGTGAGTCAGGCCAAGGTGGGGTCTGCCATGAACGTGGTGGAGAACCAGCGGGCCGTGCTCGATGAGACTCGGCTGCAGTTAAAGACCGTGCTTAGTGAAATGGAAGATCTGGACTACACCGAGGCCGTTACCGAGATGCAGAAGCGTATGCTGGCGTTACAGGCAAGTCAGGCGGGATTTGCCCAGATCTCGCGGCTGAGCCTTTTTGAGTACATTCGCTAGGCGCTCACGCAGAGTATTTTACAGTAACCGGGCTTAAGTTTCCCTCTTCGCGGCCGATAATCGGAAGAATATGGCGTTAGATACCAACATTGTGACGGCCTTAGGCGCAGGTTCAGGCGTTGATATTAAGGCTTTGGCCAAAGGCCTTACCGACGCCGAGCGTGTGCCCAAGCAAAACGCCATTCAGGCCAAGATCGATAAGTCAGAAGCCAAGATCTCCGGCTACTCTGCCATGATGGCCGTGCTGGAAAGCTTCAAAACAGCGGTTGACGGCCTTGACAGCACCACCGACTTTTCGGCTCTCGCGGTGCGTAACAGTAACCCGTCTTCGGTGGCAGTAACCACCACCAGCCTGGCGGGGCCAGGTAGCCACTCCGTGCGTGTCTTGGCTCTTGCCAAGGGGCAACGCAGTATTTCTGAGCTTGGGTTTGACAACATTACGAGTGCGGTCAACAACAATCAGGCCTTCAATCTCACCATTAAAACTGGGCCAGCGGGCAGCCAAAAGACCACGCAGATTCCCATTAGTGCCGGGCAGACCAATGCCACCGCGGTGGTTAATGCCATCAATCAGGCCGCCACTGGGGTCACTGCACAGCTGGTGGATACCGGTGCCACCGATGGCAATCGGTATCGCATTGTGCTCACTGGGCAGACGGGAGCCAACAACCAGTTTGAGATCTCTAGCGATGCCCTTGATGCCCCACAGATGGCCTTTGGTGATCCCAGTCAACAGGCCCAAGACGCCTCTGTCATGGTTAATGGCTTACAAATTACCCGCAGTACCAATTCCATTTCTGATGCGGTGCCAGGGCTTAGCCTGGAGTTGTTGGCCGAGTCGGGCTTTGACGCCAGCGTGCAGCTTTCAGCAGACCCTGCCAATGTAAAGTCCAAAATTCAGGCGCTGGTCCAGGGCTATAACGACATGGTCTCTGACTTCAAGATTCTCTCTGGAAAGAAGTCTGAAGACGAAGGCGATGTGTTTAGCGGCGCGCTGAACGGTGACTCTACCGTGCGGTCGGTACTGTCGCAGGTGCGGCAAATCTTCTTTGGCCAGAGCGAGACCAAAGGCGAGAAGATCACCAATCTGCGCGACATGGGAGTCTCTGTAGACAAAGAGGGCATTGTCACTCTTGATGAGTCGGCACTCGATAAAGCTATTTCTGAAAACTTCGATGAGGTGGTGCAGGCACTCGCGGGCCGGCAGGCAGTTACCCAAGACGGCGTTTTTTCCCAAAAGCGGGGTATTGGCGCCACCATGGCAGCAAAGTTACGCGACATCATGGGCCCGACGGGACTCATCATGAACCAGAGCAATAGTGCCGAGACCCAGGTAAATCGTTACGAAACCGAACTGGCCAAACTCAATGACCGCATGGAACTGATTCTTGAGCGGTACACCCGTCAGTTTGCCTCTATGGAAAGCCTGGTGGGCCAGTTGTCCGCTATGCGCGAAAACCTGAAAGGACAGTTTGAGGCCATGGCCGCCTCATACAACCAAAAATAAACAGTAATTCAATACGTTAGCGATACAAGGGCTTTGGGAGAAAATTTTTTCTTCCAAAGCCCTTAAGTTTTTCTCGCTCCCCCCGATTCCTTAGTCGAATGCCGAAAAAGGCGTGAAGGTAAGTGAAAACCCGGTTTGTGGGTAAAGGGCAAAGGCAGCGGGCCATGACAGCAATAACAGGTAGTGGGGCAGGAGGGGGCGTAGGGCCGGTGGCCCGACCTGCGCCTGCACGGCCGGCGCCTGTCGCTGCGCCACCGTCATCACCCGCGCCCGCTGCTCCAGCTGCGGCGGCTGGTTCGTCTCCATCAGCATCCCCAGTAGCGCCCCCGGCGCAATCGGCGCATACCAGTGAAGCTCTGCAGGCGGCGCAGGCAGCGCTCGAGGCGCAGTCTCAAGAGCAGCAAAAGGCGATTCAGGCCAAGGCCCAAGAGAACCTTAAAGAGATGCAGCGTCGGCTTGACGAGGCCATCGAGCGACTCAACGAACAGATGAAACAGAACCAGACAAAGCTCGGATTTGTTGTCGACTCGGCGACTGACCGGCTTATTGTCAAGGTCATGAATAAAGAAACCGGTGAGGTTGTGCGTCAGATTCCTGGAGAAGCCGTGATCAAGATCGCCCAGTCTATTGAGTCCGTGAAGGGTATGTTCTTTGATCAACAGTTGTAATACACCGCTTAAGTTTTTTCGCAGTGCTCCGATTCACCAGACATCAGATTGGAGTTCCTGCAGTCTGACCTGCTTTAAACCTCTTTATTGACTAGGAGATTGTCATGTCAGTGATTAACACCAACGTAAAGGCCTTGTTTGCTCAAGAGTCCTTGCGTTCAAACAACCTTAAGCTCTCGTCCTCTATGGAGCGCTTGGCCACCGGGCTTCGCATCAATTCCTCAAAGGACGATGCCGCTGGCCTGGCGATTTCAAACCGTATGACTGCCCAGGTACGTGGACTGTCCATGGCTATCAAAAACGCCAACGACGGCGTCTC
>CAZKWK010000119.1:3029-6573 GCA_964556335.1 uncultured Bordetella sp.
GCATGCTGCAGCGTATGCGTGAACTTGCGGTGCAGGCGGCCAACGGCACCATGACCACGCTTGATCGCGAGTCGATTCAGTTAGAAATCGAAGAACTCAAGATGGAGATTGATAACGTCGCCACGAAGACTCACTTCAACGACATTAAGCTGCTCGATGGTTCGGCTACTAACCTTACCCTGCAGACCGGCGCCTTCGAGGGCGACCTCATGAAGATGCGGTTTGACTCTGTAGCCACGAAAGATATTGGCTCAGGCGATATTCCGGCGCTCACCGCGGCAGGCGGAGCGGTGGCAAGTTTCGGGGCTCTCGCCGATGGCGATCTCCTCATCAATGGCGTGAGCGTGGGCGCCTCCTTGGCGACTGACGACGCGTTGTCGTCTACAAATAATTCTGCCAGCGCTATTGCCAAGGTTGCTGCAATCAACCGCGTGCAAAATGAGAGCGGTGTCTTTGCCAAGGTGAATGAAACCCGTTTGTTGGGCAGTGTCATGGACGGCTCTGTCACGGGTGGCGCCAACGGTACGGTTCTCACCATCAACGGTGTGTCTACTGCTGCCTTCACCACCGCTGCCGATACAGAAACAAGCCGTATCACGGTGGCCGACGCCATCAACAATATTTCTGCGCAGACAGGCGTACGTGCTATCAATACCGGTACCGACTCTCAAGGGGTGATTCTCGTTGCAGATGACGGCCGTAATATTGATTTGGACTACGGTACCCATACGGCTGCCTCAACGGGGCTTGCGGCATCCGGTACTACCCAGGTAGGTACCTATTCGCTCTACTCTCTCAATGGCGGATCCATTGCCATTGATCATGATGTTTCGGGTACTGTTCAGCGCTCCGGCCTGCGTGAGGGTACCTTTGCATCCGATATGGCGCAGTTCAAGAGCCATGCGCGTGCAGCCGGTGCGTCTGGGGTGGCTCCGGATGACACCACAACGGGAGTACTTACCGCTTCCACGCTTGTCATTAATGGCATTGCCATTTCTCGTGCGAATGCTACAGACGACGCCGCCTCCGCCACAGCCGCCGCATCTTCCACAAAGGCGGCCAGCGCCATTGCGATTGCTGCGGCCATTAATAAGCGCAGTGGTGAGCACGGTGTAACCGCGGTGGCAGAGGCCAACGTCATTCGTGGTAACGCCACGATGAGCACCAACGGAGCCTCGGGTACGTTGAACCTCAACAATGTGGAAATTACGCTCAATGCCAGTACGCGTGACGCGGTGATTGACCGCATTAACGAGTTTTCCGGTCAGACCGGTGTGGTAGCAAGCGCATTTGGCGGTGCTATTGAGCTTCGTGCCGAAGATGGCCGAAACATCAGCATTTCCTCTGACATTGCCGCGGCGGATATGGGCCTCTCTGGGGTTACCTATGACGGTGGTGCTACTGCTGCCGATGCGACAACCTTCTATTCCACGGTAAAGCTCACGTCTGACAAGGCCTTTACGGTGACCCGCGGGGCCGATGAGGGTACCGCTGGGAACTTTGAGTTGCTCGGCTTCCGCGAGGGCACATTCGGTGGCAACGATACGGGCCTGAAAGTGCGTGAAATTGATATCACTACGCAGCTTGGCGCAGGCCGTGCCATTACCGCATTGGATGCCGCCATTAATGATGTGGGTGCTGCCCAGTCGCGCTCTGGTGCCTATCAGAACCGGTTAGATGCCACGATCAGTATTCTCTCCGAGTCGGTGGAAAATCACTCTGCCGCACGCAGTCGGGTTCTTGACACCGACTACGCCCAGGAGACCACGGCGTTGGCGAAGGCGCAGATTGTGCAGCAGGCTGCAACCGCCATGTTGGCCCAGGCCAATCAGTCAGGTCAAAGTGTCTTGGCTCTGTTGCAGTAATTCTCTTGTGCCACAAGGCAAGCAGGCTGGCTACTCGCAAGAGTGGCCAGCTTTTTGCTCTTGTGCTTTTTGCGGTTCTGGTTGGCGGGTTCTTGCCGCATGAAGTCGACAGGTCGCCCTAAGGCGTTGTCGCCCTGGGGCCTTCTCGGCAAGTTGGCAGACCAGCGTTTGTTGCAGCATCAACGGGAGATGGCTCGTATCTCTGGCGAGATTCGGGACAACGAACAAAAGTGGAGGCGGTTTGCAGTGTTGACGGCACATTACAAGCAGAAGTTGCAGGCGGGGCATGCCGAGCAGCGTATGGCCGATGTGCAGGTCGTGAATACCTTTATCTACAACCTAGGCTTCTTGCAGCGCAGTGTTGAGGTCCGGCTAGCAGAGCTCGCGGAGCAGAAGGAGGCGGTACAAAAGGCATTACTGGCGAGCCATGCCGAGGTAGAGAAGTTTGGGTCTTTGCGAGAACGGACCGAGAAGGCACAGAAAGATTTTTTAGACAGGCGAGAGCAAAAAGAAGTCGACGCGATTGGGACGGCACTCTGGAATCAGAAAAATAGTTCACATGAGACCTAAAGTTTTTACCTCCGCGTTCGACAAATCGACTAAGGGACGGTGGCGTGCTGTCGTCTCAACTGTCAGCAGTTACACACCAGTGGGACGATCACCATGACTATTTCATTTAATACACTGACTCAGGCGCAAGTCGCCGCGCTCACGACCGACCAGATCAAGTCTGCAACGAGTCAGCAAATTGCATCGATTCCAACTGACTCCATCCGCGCTCTCACCTCGGGCCAGATGGCGGTTCTGTCGCCCTCGCAGATTCGCTCCATCACCAGCGACCAGATCGTTGGCCTCATTGAAGAGCAGTTCTCCTACCTGTCTGCGCGTCAGATCTCCACACTCAGTGTCGAGCAGATCGCCGCAATTGAGACCACTGATATCGATGGCCTGACGGCCGCCGGCATCGCGGCACTCTCCACTACGCAGGTTCAGGCACTCTCCACGCTACAGATACAGGCTCTTACCACGGCGCAGATCGCGGCCATGGAGACGCGCGACATTAAGGCGCTGTCGGCCGAACAATTAGCCGCTTTGGGCACCGACAAAATTCAGGCGCTCACCAGCACTCAAGTGGCAGCGCTGTCCACAGACCAGATTGGTGGGCTCACTACCGCACAACTCGGCGCGATTGAAACTGGAGATATGGCTGGTCTAAAAGCCAACCAAATTCAGGCGATCAGCGTAGGAAACCTCCAGACGCTCACCACAGCCCAGGTGGCCGGCCTTGGCGCGAAAGTATCCAGTCTTTCAACGGAACAGATTGCAGGCCTCACTACCGCGCAGGTGGCGGCGCTCAGCACGCTTCAAATTGCCGCGCTCTCTACGACCCAGATTTCTGCCATTGAGACAGAAGATCTGCAGGCCCTGTCTTCCGCTCAGGTACGTGCTATCGAGACGCGCGACATTGCCGCGATGTCGACAGACCAGTTGGCGTCGCTCACTACCGCTCAGGTGTCCCAGCTTACGACCCAGCAGATTGGCCGCCTCAGCACCGATCAGATTGCCGCACTAAGCTCTTCTCAGGTGGGAAGCCTTACCACCACGCAACTGGCGTCCTTTAAGCCCGCCCAAATTGCTGCCCACCGGCGCCGGCTCGGCCAGTCAGCGCTCGACCGGCA
>CAZKWK010000120.1:0-6542 GCA_964556335.1 uncultured Bordetella sp.
TGGAATGAATTATGGCAGGAATTATGATATGAGTGGCGAAAGGTTTCGTGCTGGGGCCGCAGAGAGATCTCTTTATTGAGAAAGACTCTGCGATCAATGAACACATTGAGCAGATGCGGCTGTCGGCCACCAAGTCGCTCTTAGAGCGCAGAGATACCATTATCGTTGCCACGGTCTCGTGCATTTACGGTATTGGTAACCCTTCCGATTACCACGCCATGGTCTTGGCGGTGCGCACCGGCGACAAGATGAATCAGCGCGAGCTGATCGCCCAGCTGGTGCGGATGCAGTATCGCCGTAATGACACCGAATTTGGTCGGGGTGTCTTTCGCGTGCGTGGCGACACCATTGACATATTCCCTTCGGAGCATGCAGAGCTCGCCTTGCGGGTAGAACTCTTCGACGACGAGATTGCGTCGCTGCATCTGTTCGATCCGCTCACCGGGCGCATTCGCCAGAAGATTTCGCGGTTTGTGGTCTATCCCTCGTCGCACTATGTCACGCCGCGTGAGGTGGTGTTGCGTGCCATTGAGACGATTAAGGCGGAGCTCCATGAGCGGGTGAAGTTCTTCGTCTCCCAGGGCAAGCTCGTGGAGGCGCAGCGGCTCGAGCAGCGCACCCGCTTTGACTTAGAAATGCTGGGAGAACTCGGCTTTTGCAAGGGCATCGAGAACTATTCGCGCCATCTGTCGGGTGCGGCAGCCGGTGAGCCGCCTCCTACATTAATCGACTATCTGCCGAGCGATGCTTTGATTTTTCTCGACGAGAGCCATGTCATGGTCGGGCAGCTCGGGGGTATGTATCGCGGCGATCGTTCCCGCAAGGAAACGCTGGTTGAATACGGATTTCGACTGCCCTCGGCCCTCGACAATCGGCCGCTTCGGTTTGACGAATTTGAGCCCAAGCTGCGTCAGGCTGTCTTTGTCTCCGCCACGCCTGCCGCCTATGAGCTTGACAAGTCGCAGGGGGCGGTTGTGGAACAGCTGGTGCGGCCCACCGGCCTTACCGACCCGGATATCGAGGTACGCCCGGCGCGGGCGCAGGTCGACGATTTACTGTCTGAAATTCGGCTGCGTGTGGGGGTCTCAGAGCGCGTGCTCGTGACAACGCTCACCAAAAAAATGGCGGAGCAGCTCACCGACTATCTTTCCGAGAACGGCGTGCGGGTGCGCTATCTGCATTCCGATATCGACACTGTGGAGCGGGTCGAAATTCTGCGCGACCTGCGTCTTGGGAGTTTTGACGTGCTCGTGGGCATCAATCTACTGCGCGAGGGGCTCGACCTGCCCGAGGTCTCCCTGGTGGCGATTTTGGATGCAGATAAAGAAGGCTTTCTGCGGTCTGATCGCAGCCTGATCCAGACCATTGGGCGAGCCGCTCGGCATCTGAATGGTAAGGCGATTTTGTATGCCGACCAGATCACTGAGTCGATGCGTCGCGCAATTGACGAGACCGATCGCCGCCGTGCCCGTCAAAAGGCCTTCAATGCGGCCCATGGCATTGAGCCGCGGTCGGTGGCCAAAGATATTCGTGAGCTTATTGATGGTGCGGTATCGAACAAAGAACAGCAGCGCCGGCAGGCCGATGCTGCCTCGGTGGCCACTGTGTCCGGCGTGCCGGTGGAGGCTCTGTCTGAGAAGGCCTTAGCTAAGGAGATTTCTCGCCTGGAGAAGGCCATGCTCGAACATGCCCGCAATCTTGAGTTTGAGAAAGCCGCCGCCGCCCGTGATGCGCTATCCCGATTGAAGGCCCAGGCCTTTGGTGCCGGTCGGCTAGAAGACCAGGTTCTTGAAGTGTCGTTGTCTCCCCGTGTGCAAGGGCCACAAGCCCGCGCCGCATAACCCTTGAACGTTTGTATAAAGGAACTTTTTAAAATGAGCCGTACCCAGAATAAGAAAATCGACTCTCCTCCCACCAAGCCTCTAAAGCCCGTTGGCGTGAAGACGCGGGTCTTATTTGTCTGCATGGGTAATATCTGCCGCTCGCCCATGGCCAAGGGAGTCTTTGATTCGATGGTCAAGGCCGCAGGCCTTACCGATCTGGTATTGGCCGACTCCGCAGGTACCCACGGATTCCATGCCGGGGAGCCTGCCGATCCCCGTGCGATTGCGGCCGCGCAGAAGCGGGGTTATGACCTTACCGAACACGTCGCCCGGAAGATTGAACTCGCCGACAGCGAGTACGACTACATTCTGGCGATGGACTGGGACAACCTGGCCCTGATGCAACGCACTTCTCCGCGTGGCCTGCAGCATAAGCTGCAGCTGCTCATGCGTTTTGCCACGGAGTTTGAGGCGGCCACCATCAGCGACCCCTATCACGGCGGGGCCCAGGGGTTTGAGCAGGCGCTTGACTACATCGAAGACGCCTGCAACGGCCTGATGGAGGTGGTTCGTCGTCGGGCGAGCATGGTCGCTGCGGCTTAAGTCCCCAGAAAATAAAGGAATCGTCCGAATTACTTGAGCGTTTCGCTCAACTTCTGTAGACTACCCAGTAAATTAGTCGGAATTAGACGACAGGGAGCCCGTTCCCGCCGCTCTGTGCGGCGGGCATCCAGGCAATAGTAAACAGGAGCGTATGTATGCGGCTTACCACCAAAGGGCGGTTTGCAGTGACGGCGATGATTGATCTTGGTCTACGGCAAGAAAAAGGGCCGGTGACATTGTCTGCGATCAGTCAGCGCCAAAAAATTTCTCTCTCTTACCTCGAGCAGCTGTTCGGGCGCCTCCGTCGTCACGAACTCGTGGAGTCGATGCGGGGTCCCGGGGGCGGATATCGTCTGGCCCGGTCTGGTCGAGACATCACCGTGGCCGATATTATTTATGCGGTCGACGAGCCGCTAGATGCCACCCAGTGTGGGGGAAAGCAGAACTGCCTCGATGATCAGGTCTGTATGACCCATGAGCTCTGGGCAAGCCTCAATCGTCACATGGTGGATTTTCTCGACTCTGTGTCCTTACAAGATCTGGTGGATGAACAGCGGCAGAAGCACCGTCCCGGGTCTGATGCGCCGGTCACCCGTCAGGTGGTCTTTCACGAAGAGCGTGAGCGTCGCCCGGTGGTCGCCGATCCTTTAACAAGTGCTGTGGTCAGCCGATAGACGAGAGAGCCCGTCCGAATGAATACGCCCATTTATCTCGATTACTCGGCCACGACCCCGGTGGATGAGCGGGTCTTGGAGGCCATGCTGCCCTATTTGCGCCAGGATTTTGGCAACCCGGCCTCACGTAGCCACGCCTTTGGCTGGAAGGCCGAAGAGGCCGTAGAGCACGCCCGGTTGCAGGTGGCCCGGTTGGTGGGCTGTGATTCCAAAGAGCTTGTCTGGACTTCTGGCGCTACCGAGTCGATTAATCTGGCGCTCAAAGGCGCAGCCCATTTCTACAAAGACAAGGGCCGCCACATCATTACGGTGAAAACCGAGCACAAGGCCACCCTCGATACCTGTCGCGAACTCGAGCGTGAGGGTTTTGAAGTCACCTATCTGGATGTCCTGCCTAATGGTCTTCTCGATCTGCAGGCCTTTGAGGCGAGCCTTCGGCCTGACACCATTCTTGTCTCCGTGATGTATGTCAACAATGAGATCGGGGTGATTCAGGATATCGCCGCAATTGGCGAAATCTGCCGTGCGCGTGGCATTGTGTTTCATGTTGACAGTGCCCAGGCAACCGGCAAGGTCGTCATCGATTTGCAGGCGCTCAAGGTAGATCTGATGTCCTTTTGTGCTCACAAAACCTATGGCCCGAAGGGCGTGGGCGCCTTGTTTGTGCGCAGAAAGCCCCGGGTGCGGCTTGAGCCCCTCATTCATGGCGGTGGCCATGAGCGGGGTATGCGATCGGGCACCCTTCCTACCCATCAGATTGTGGGTATGGGCATGGCTTTTGAAATCGCCCAGGCCGAAATGGCCACAGAGAACGAACGCGTTCGCATGCTGCGCGATCGGCTCTGGTCGGGCCTCTCACAAATGGAGGCGGTCTATCTCAATGGGGATCTTGACCACCGGGTGCCCCATAACCTCAATGTGAGTTTTAATTATGTAGAGGGCGAGTCGCTGCTCATGGCAGTCAAAGACATTGCGGTCTCGTCGGGGTCTGCTTGTACGAGTGCCAGTCTTGAGCCTTCGTACGTATTACGGGCCCTCGGGCGCAGCGACGAGCTTGCCCATTCGTCGATTCGCTTCTCGGTCGGCCGATTTACCACCGAGGCCGATATCGACTTCACAGTGGCCCTTCTCAAAGAGAAAGTGGCCAAGCTGCGCGAGATGTCTCCGCTCTGGGAGATGGTGCAAGAGGGGGTCGACTTAAACGCGATTCAGTGGGCGGCGCACTAGACGGTGTATCGACGTGCAGCAGTCTGTTTTTGTTGATTGGTAGAGGAAAGAAGCGATGGCATACAGCGAAAAAGTGATCGACCATTATGAGAATCCCCGCAATGTGGGGGCGCTGGATAAAAACGATCCCAGTGTCGGTACCGGCATGGTGGGCGCCCCGGCCTGTGGCGATGTGATGAAGCTACAGATCAAGGTCAATGATCAGGGCATTATTGAAGACGCGCGGTTTAAAACCTATGGCTGTGGGTCGGCGATTGCGTCTTCTTCCTTGGTCACCGAGTGGGTGAAGGGCAAGTCGCTCGACGAAGCCATGACGATTAAGAACAGTCAGATTGCTTCAGAGCTCTCTTTGCCGCCCGTAAAAATTCACTGTTCTATTCTCGCGGAAGATGCCATTAAGGCTGCCATCGAGGATTACAGGAAGAAGCATGTCGATCTCGTTGACTGAAGCGGCTGCCCAGCACGTTACCCGGTTTTTGTCCAAGCGCGGCAAGGGCGAGGGTATTCGGCTGGGGGTGCGCACGACGGGCTGCTCGGGTCTGGCTTATAAGCTCGAGTTTGTCGACCAGGTCGCCTCGGAGGATCTGCGGTTTGAGAGCCGTGGGGTGCAGGTGTTTGTCGACCCAAAGAGCCTTCCCTACATTGACGGTACCGAACTGGACTTTGCCCGCGAAGGACTCAACGAGGGGTTTAAGTTTAATAACCCCAACGTGAAGAGCGAGTGCGGCTGCGGTGAATCTTTCCAGGTCTGAGCTTGCGCCTGAGGGCCTGCTCCACCAAGATTACTTTGCCCTATTTGGTCTGCCCCTCGGGTTCACCCTGAATCCTGCGGTATTAGAGGTGGGCTGGAAACAACTTCAGCGGGCGGTGCATCCCGATCGGTTTGCGCGTGCGGATGATGCGCAGAAGCGTCTGGCCCTGCAGTGGTCAACTCGAATCAACGAGGCCTATGCCGTGCTCAAAGATCCCGTACAACGGGCCGCGTATCTGTGTGGTCTCTTCGGTGTGCCGGTCGATGCCCAGTCCAACACCCAGATGCCGCCGGAATTTCTAGAGACCCAGATGATGCTGCGCGAAGAGCATGCAGAACTTCAGAGTCTGCCGGATACGCCAGCGCGGTTGCAGGCCTTGGATCGGCTTCGTGCCCTGTGCGCCGGGCAGATGGCCGATGGACTGGCTCGGCTAACCAGCCTACTTGACGACCTCCCGGGAGACCTGATGAAGGCTCCGTCGTCTTCGACCAAGACGCGCGTTGAGGCTGCAGCGATGCAGGTGCGCGCTCTCATGTTTGTAAAGAAATTTCAGATGGAGCTTGGCTGATGGCCCTTTTACAGATCGCAGAACCGGGCCAGTCGACGCTGCCGCACGAGCGCCGTCATGCCGTGGGCATCGACCTCGGAACCACCCACTCGCTGGTCGCTGCGGTTCGTTCTGGGGTGGCTGAGATTCTTCCCGATGGCCAGGGGAGACGGCTTCTGCCGTCGGTGGTGCACTACAGTGCGTCGGGCCCCGATCTTCTCGGGGAGGAGGCCTTCGCCCTCGCCGGCGAAGATCCTCAGAACACGATTGTCTCTGTGAAGCGGCTCATGGGGCGTGGCCTTGCTGATGCCCAGCGCCTGAAGGTGCCCTTTGCGCTCGATGCCCAGACAGAAGGCATGGTGCGGCTTCGGACCGCGGCGGGTCTCGTGTCGCCCGTGGAAGTGTCTGCAGAGATTCTGCGTCGGCTGCGCCTTCAGGCCGAAGAGACCTTGGGCGATAGTCTGGTGGGCGCAGTGATTACCGTACCCGCCTATTTCGATGACGCCCAGCGGCAGGCCACCAAAGATGCGGCCCAGCTCGCGGGGCTCTCGGTACTGCGGCTCATCAACGAGCCGACCGCTGCCGCCCTGGCCTACGGATTGGAGTCGGGGGCAGAAGGGGTCTACGCGGTCTACGACCTCGGTGGTGGCACCTTCGATATTTCGATTCTCCGTCTCACCCGCGGCGTTTTCGAGGTGGTGGCAACCGGTGGTGACCCAGAGCTTGGCGGCGATGACTTCGATGCCGCCCTCGCAGACCATTGGCTGGGCCAGTGGGGGCTCAGTCATGCGGCTCTCCCCGCTCCGCAGTGGCAGAGCCTCTTGCGGCTGGCCCGTCAGGTGAAGGAGGCGCTGTCCGCCTGCCCCACCGACGAGACGCAGGTAGAGGCCCACTGGGTCTATCCCAACACCCCCAC
>CAZKWK010000121.1:0-6536 GCA_964556335.1 uncultured Bordetella sp.
GGCCTCGTGGTGATTCAGGGCTATACCGCCAAGCAGTTGGAGTACAAGACCGGGGGGCCGAACAAGCTTGACCACCTCTATGACGAGCAGATGATTCGCGAGGGGTTCCCAGGGTTCACATGGCTCGATCTGCGTTGCTACGAGGCGCAGCTTTCAGAGGGGACGGGCCATAGCGGCATGTCCGCGCTGCTTGGCGCCGTGGGCCAAAAAGGCTAGTACGACTTCTTAGGCTTATGCAGTCCGAATCTCGTTTAACAAATCTGGGTGGCGATCCAATACCTTGAGTAGCTTCACCAGCGCCAAGGGCGGTTTGGTTTTGCCATTCTCATACCGCGAAAAGGCGTTTACGCCACCACCAAAAATTTCCGCTGCTTCTCGCTGATCGAGATCGAGCTTCTTACGCACTTTTACGATGTAGGCGGGATCTACGTAGGCAGAATTCACTTGCCGCTGGAAAGCGCCAATCAAGTCGCTATAACGATCTCCATGCTCTCGATTCAAGACCACTTCACCACAGGCGGGGCAGAAATCGCCCGTGACCTCCGGGATGATGGTGTTCTCGCCTTTATAAACATAAGGTACATCACGGGTATCGCAGATCAGCTTGGCTGCGCCACAGCTCGGGCATTTCATGATCACAACTCCTTAAACGAAACGATCAGAACATCATCAATCACGGTCAGCTTCAGGTAGACCTCATCGCCGCAAGATGTCTTGGCGTGGTATACGTCTTGCCAGATCCGATGATCGGCGTGGGTAGTCATACTCTTGTAAAAGTTGGCAGCGGTTAGCGAAGTCACTACCGCACACATGCCCGCCAAATCGTAAATGCCAAGCGCACGGGCGCCACTAAATGCACTGGCTGTGGCACGAACTTGGCCAAGATTTACCAACCCTTGTACAAGCACCAACTTGTAGTGCGGCGTACTTTTCTCCACTGACGAATTTTAACCAGATTGGTTTTTTTTACAAGTAGGTTAAATTCATTCCGCGCGCTTGTGCGGGATACGCGATTCAGTACTTCACCGTACAGCCATAAGGCACAGACTCCGGCACCGACACCGGCTTGCCCGAGAGGGCCTCAGTCATGGCCTGCTTCATGTAGTTGGTGGCACGGGCAATATCCGCCGGGTTTGCCGACCGAATACTGTCAATCGCCCCGTGATAGAGCACCGTGCCCTGCGGGTTAATGAGCACCATCTGCGGGGTGGTCTTCGCGCCATAGGCACGGCCCACCTTGCCGTCGCTATCGAGTGCCGCAATCACCCCCACCGTCTTCATCTCGGCATTCCAGGCGGCCATCTCTTTGGGCGTCTTGTATTCCGAATGGTTGGCATTGGTGGAATTAATCTGCACCCAGACCACTTTGCCGTCGGCCGCCTGCTTCTGCGTCGACTGCATATTGCCTGACTGATAATGTTTCTTTACAAAAGGGCACTCGGGGTTCACCCACTCCAGCGCCACCCAGCGGCCCGAAAAGTCTTTCAGCGAGAAGCCCTTTCCAGACGTATCGGTCAAGGAGAAAGCGGGTGCCAGGCTGCCGGGGGTGGCTGCCTGCACGCCAGACGAAAACGTGGCGCTCCCCATAGAGCACCCGAGCAGCAGCACGGCTAGAAACCGTCGGCGCAGAAAGTTTGTGGTCATGATCTGACTCGCAATCAAAAAGAGTAGAGAGTTTTGTTAGTCTAGCGATATCGGAGCTGCTTCTTCCCCAAATCTTGCACGGTCATCACCACCCATGAAATCCCTCGAAGCCTTTGTTGAGCGCGTTATCTTTGCCAGCCGCTGGATTCTGGTGGTCTTTTATGCAGGGCTCGGGGCCGCCCTCTTTATCTATGCCATTTCATTTGGCATGAAGTTCTACAAGGTGGCGATCAACATGCCGAGCATGACCGACGCCGACATGATTCTCTCCATGTTGGCGCTTATTGACGCCGCCCTGGTGGCAAGCCTACTTGTCATGGTGATGCTCTCGAGTTATGAGAACTTTGTGAGCCGGTTCGACCAGAGTGCCAATGAGGTAGCCTGGCTCGGCAAGCTCAATTCAGGCAGCCTAAAGATTAAAGTGGCCGCCTCGATCGTCGCGATCTCGTCTATTCACCTGCTTCAGGTCTTCCTAAATATCGACCAGTACACCTCAGAGAAGGTGATGTGGCTCACGATTCTGCACGTCACCTTTGTGATCTCGGCCCTGCTTATGGGATTTCTCGAGAAGATCATGCACACCATTAAAGACCATTAACAAGGACCACTTCATGAAAAATCGTCTCCTCCAGTTTCTCGTCTCCATCTTTGGCTTTGGCGCTGCTCCAGCGCTTGTGCCTGGGCCGCTGGCAGCCGACCTTCCCAAAGAGCCCGTGCAAGAACTCGTGAAGATCGATCGCACGGCAGGCACGGGCGCTGAGGCCGTAGCCGGCAAGAATGTGTTCGTGCATTACTCCGGATGGCTTTACACCACCCAGGCCGCAGATGGTAAGGGCAAGAAGTTCGACAGCTCGGTGGATCGCGGCCGTCCTTTTAACTTTCCCTTGGGCGCAGGCCGCGTCATTGCGGGCTGGGACCAAGGTGTGGCCGGCATGAAGGTGGGCGGCAAACGCACCCTGGTGATTCCCCCGCAGATGGGGTATGGCGCGCGAGGTGCCGGTGGGGTGATTCCTCCTAATGCCACGCTGATCTTCGATGTAGAACTGCTCGATGTGAAGTAACCGGGCGTCATTCAAAGGCCCTGGTGTGATTCGCCACCTTGGCAATCATTTATGACGCGAATCTCTGGCTGCTTCATTCTCTGTTGTCCCCACTGCGGCGCATGGTTTCGTACGCCTAATTATGTGTCCATGAACTTTATGACGCTCGAGTCATGGACCGATGGCTATCAGGCGTATTCGCTCATGCCCCGCTCGGAGTACATGCGGCTCTGTACCTCTTGCGACCAGCTCTACGACGGGTCGGAGGCGATACGCATAAACCAGCTTACCGACGACGAGATGCACGATACGGTGGAGCGGCCTGCTGATCCCCCGCGTCACTGGCTGGCCGCCGCCTGGCGAAAATTGGCCGGTGCACCCGCGCCAAAGTGGGAGAAGAAACTAAAAGACTCGCTCCCACCGCCGGTCGAACGGCTTGCTCTCACGGAAACACAACAGAGACTTGAGGCGCTCCTCGAGAACGCGCCCGATAAAAACCCCAAGGCCGCTTTGTTTGAACTCGAACTGCGGATACGTCTCTGGCAGCAGGGAAACGATTGGTATCGCGAGGGCTATTTACATGCCCGAAAGACAGGGGCCACCGTGCCTCCCGAATGGTCAATCAGTGATGCGCAGGCACAGAGCCTGCAGCGTATTGCCGATCTATTGCAAGACCCAAGGACAAAGTCGCACGACGGGTTTTTGCTTGTGGATGCCTACCGAGAACTTGGCCACTTCGATAACGCAGCACTTGCCCTAAACAAGGTAGATGCCTCAGGGACATGGCTTAACTATCAGAAGATGCTGATTGAGAAGCGTATGTCGCACGTGGCGCTGTATCCCTAATTGATACCGAAGCTTACCGGTGCTTCGAGCACACCCGTTCCGTCGTTGGCCTCGGGTCGTATGCCGAGCAGTCGGCAGAGCAAACCATAGACTTCGGTGTTCGAAACCCTGGGAAGCACGCGGTTTGGGATTCCGGGTCCATGCACTATCAGAAGACCATGCATCTCGATATCTTCTGGGTCGAAGCCATGCTGACCCGGAATCGGAAAGTTCAGCAGCCGATCGGAGACCGACCAGCCACGTTGGGCCAGGCAGACAACATCGGGAATGCGCCGATGTGCACCGCCCCCGAGGCGGGCGGGAATATCACGCTTAGGCCAGCAGGTTAACTCTTTCTGCGCCGATAGGGCGCGTAGCACCGCAACCTCAGACTCTCCACCCAAGTTCAGACCTGAGGTGGCGCCCGTCCATTCCCATCGCACACCAGGAAAGTCCTTGAGCAGTTGGCCTGCCGAAATGATCTGATCGCTCGGCACCAGCGACATGCCGTGGTCAGACACCACGACAAATACGGTCCGTTGAAGAAGTCCCAATTCCTCAAGGCCCAAACGAAATGCGACAAGTGCCTGGTCGACGTCACGTATCGATTGATTCACGCGTTCGCTGTCGGGGCCTGCGGCATGCCCCGCGGAGTCTACCTGGGAGAAATAGATTGTTACGAAGGCAGGAGCTTGCTTGCGATCCTCCTTAAGCCAGGATAGCAGTAGTTTTACGCGCTCTTGGGGGTTGAGGTCATGCTGATAGTAGAGCCAGCGGGATGGCTGAACACCCTGAATCGCAGATTCACTGCCAGGCCAGAAGAGCGTGGCTGTTCGCAGCCCCAGCTTCTCGGCGGTTACCCATATGGGCAGGGCTTCTGTCCACCAGGTGGGATTCGTGACTGCATTGCGATCGGCAAGACGAAAACGTTGCCCAGGAATACTCGGATCGGACATGGTGTTGTTCAAAATACCGTGGTGCTGGGGCCTCCGTCCCGTGACGAGGGTGACGTGGTTGGGAAAAGTGTATGTGGGAAAGCTTGGAATGAGGCCCTGAGAGACGCTGCCTTCGCTCGCCATACGAGAGAGTAAGGGAGCATACCCTCGCGCCAGATAGTCGGCACGAAAGCCATCGATTCCCACAAGAACGACTATGGGCCGCTCCGAGGCGGTAGTCGTTGTAGTGGACGCCAGCGCAGTGTGTGTCGCCACGAAGAGCAGTAACGAAGCGAGTATGAACATGATGCTACCGGGGTATTGGCAGTTTCGGTTTGCTCAAGCGGCGCTTGCTCTGAGTCTGTCGGCGCATGTCAAAAGCGTAGCCTTGATCGACGCGAAGCTCGGTGCCTCTCGGCTGGCTTCTTTGGCTTCGTCATCCCACTTGCGCAGGCGAATCGCGTCTTCATGCCATGCGTTTTCCATAAACGACGACTGCTCGGCTTCTGTCATCGCGCCACCTTGCAGCTTAAGACTGCGCACGGAGTCTTCCGAAAGCCTAGCCATATAGCCCGGATCCGTTGAGACCAAGAAACGCTTTGCGTCGACATGTAATGCCACCGGCAGGCTGACTGATCTGCCAAAGACCCGCGCCAAAAGAGCAGCGCCTACCTTCTCGTGTCGATCGTCAATACCCGCAAGCGTGGGCGAGCAGTCATCTGCCTGAAGGAGGTGACCGACATCGTGAAAGAATGCCGCGAGCAGCATCGATGGGCCAGCGCCTTCCCGTTGTCCACAGAGGAGGCACTGCCACGCATGCATCAACTGCGTAACAGGTTCCCCTGCGTACTGCAAATGCCCTCGACGCTCATAGAGGGCTGTTAGGTCATCAAGTGTCGCGGTCCGCATTGGCTAGCTTGTAACGATAGGAGACCTCTGTTACAGCAACATTACCGCTCCCCTGAGGTCGCCCCTCCCTGAGTCTGCTGTTCAATTCTCAGTGAAAGAAAGCCTACGTCACCCCCCGTAGAGTATTGGCAAATCCTGTACTGCAGAAAAGGCGGTTATTTGCTTATGCGCTTGCGTTCTTTTCGATAGGCTCGCGCCTTCCAGAACCGCAGCAACAGTGACTCCTCATGGCTTATGTTCTTTGCCTGAGAGAGCTTTTTCAACAGCAGACGTACTTCAACGGGAATGGAAAAGTCTTCGGTAATCTCGAGTGGTTTTCCATACATCTCTGGAAAATCCAGTTCCCCGCGCTCGATCGCCTGTTGAATCTTATTCTCCGCAATTGTGTCGAGAATGTTCATGCTGAAGGTCGTCACAATGAAACCCAACACTTGACGGTCGAGATCAATACGGCTGTGCGCAACAAGATTTCTCCTTTGTCTGTGCAAGGCTAATTGAAGCCGTTTGGCAGATCAAACTTTTTCTTGCAAAGTCGCTCTGCATAGTAGACAATAAATTCAGCATTGAGAGTTTGGGCTGACGCCCTCGCCAACCTGCCCCGCCCGGGCAAGGTGGTTCGCCTACCAAGGCAATGTGACCGTTAACGGTAACCAAGCGGGACGCGTCAGCCCTCTCATTGCAGAGGGCTTTTTGTTTTGTACAACGGGGGATTTACATCCAACTTGCCAGCCCGTGCATATCGCAGAACTGGCTAAACAGGAGAAATGGTATGACTACCTATAGTCGCGACTCGGTACTCGATAGGCTGGGGTTGTTCGGGCTAGCTGAAGTCGAGGCAGTTGTTCTTGCGGCACTCGCGGGGCAGACGCCCTTGCTACTTATTGGAGAACACGGCAGCGGCAAGTCGCTATTGCTTGAGAGACTAGCCCATGCGTTAGCACTGTCGTGGCGACACTACAACGCAAGCCTTTTGTCCTTTGATGACCTTGTGGGGTACCCCATCCCAGATGCCGCGGGCAGCCTACAGTTTGTGAAGACACCTGCCGCTATCTGGGGGGCGCAAGCCGTGTTTGTCGATGAGATTTCTCGCGCACGGCCAGAGGTGCAGAACAAGATTTTTCCCATCATTCACGAGCGTCGGGTTCAAGGCATCGCGCTACCCGACCTTGTGCACCGCTGGGCT
>CAZKWK010000122.1:0-6311 GCA_964556335.1 uncultured Bordetella sp.
CGCCCCGCGCACCTTCAAGAGTCTGCGCAATGAGACGGAGATCCAGAAGCTCTCCAAGCGTTTGTATCGTCAGGTGGGGCAGGCAATCGCAGACTTCACGATGATCGAGCCCGGTGATCGGGTGATGGTCTGTATGTCCGGCGGGAAGGACAGCTATGCCCTGCTCGACCTCTTAGAGGGTCTGCGTAAGCGGGCCCCGATTCCGTTTAGCCTCGTGGCGGTCAACCTCGATCAGGGACACCCAGGCTTTCCCACAGAGGTACTGCCCACCTATCTGCGGGCAGGCGGTTTTGATTTTCATATCGAACGGCAAGACACCCACAGCATCGTCAAGCGCGTAATTCCCGAAGGACAGACCACCTGTTCGCTCTGTTCGCGGCTTCGACGCGGCATTCTCTATCGGCTGGCCACCGAACTGAAGGCCACCAAGATTGCCCTCGGGCATCACCGCGACGACATCCTGCAGACCTTTTTCCTCAATCTGTTTCATGGGGGCAGCCTGAAATCGATGCCGCCCAAGCTGCGGTCTGACGATGGCCAACATGTCGTGATCCGGCCCCTGGCCTATGTGGAAGAAGAAGACCTTGAAGCCTGGGCGATCCACCGGGCCTTTCCCATCATTCCCTGTGATCTCTGTGGCTCACAGGAGAATCTGCAGCGCCAGCAGGTCAAGGCCTTGCTCAGAGATTGGGACAAAAAGCACCCTGGGCGCATCGACTCCATGTTTAAAGCACTGGGCAACGTAAAGCCCTCGCATCTGCTCGACCAGAGTCTCTTTAATTTTCACGACCTTCCCACGGTTCAGGACCCCGAATGAGTTCCCTGCTGCGCATGGTCACCATCGGCTGGGTGATCCTCAAGTTCGGACTGGACCAGCTGGCCGTCGATGGCGCGCGCAAAGGACTCAACTCCCGAAGTCTCGGCGTGCTCTTACAGCTGCTGCGGCTGGGACGACGCTTTGAAGAGAAGCGGGGGGTGCGCATTCGTCAGGCGCTCGAGAGCCTAGGGCCAATCTTTGTGAAGTTTGGGCAGGTCTTATCCACCCGGCGCGATCTGCTTGCCGAAGACATTGCTGACGAGCTAGCCCTCTTGCAAGACCAGGTGCCGCCGTTTGCCTCGCACCTTGCCATTGCCACGATTGAGAAAGCCCTTGGACAGCCGCTTGAGGCCCTCTTTGCCTCCTTTGATGCCCAGCCCGTCGCGAGCGCCTCAATCGCACAGGTGCACTTTGCCCAGTTGCACAATGGCCGTGAGGTGGCTGTGAAGGTGCTGCGGCCTGGCATGGCCCAGATCATCGACAAAGACCTGGCCCTACTGAGACTCTTTGCCCAGGTCGTCGAGCGGTTCTCCGCAGATGGCAAGCGACTCAAGCCCCGCGAGGTCGTGGCAGAGTTCGACAACTATCTTCACGACGAACTGGATCTCGTGCGTGAGGCGGCCAACGCAACGCAGCTCCGAAGAAACTTTGAGGGCTCTGCCCTGCTGCAGATCCCCGAGATGATCTGGGACCTCTGCCGCACCGATGTCTTGGTGATGGAGCGGGTCTATGGCATTCAGATCAATCGCATGCAGAAGCTGCGCGAGGCGGGCGTGGACCTCAAGCAGTTGTCACGCGATGGCGTGGAGATCTTCTTTACCCAGGTATTTCGCGACGGCTACTTTCATGCCGACATGCACCCCGGCAATATCCTTGTGGCTGACCGCGGGCCGCGCTTTGGCCGCTACATTGCGCTGGACTTCGGCATCGTGGGCACCCTGTCGGAGTACGACAAGAACTATCTGGCGCAGAACTTCCTTGCCTTTTTTCGGCGCGACTATCGTCGGGTGGCAGAACTCCATATTGAATCGGGCTGGGCGCCCGCCGATACCCGGGTCGATGCCCTTGAGGCGGCTGTGCGAGGGGTCTGTGAGCCCTTCTTTGACCGCCCCTTAAAAGAGATCTCGCTGGGCCAGGTACTACTGCGGCTCTTCCAGGCCTCGCGCCGCTTCAATGTCGAGATTCAGCCCCAACTCGTGCTGCTACAGAAGACCCTGCTCAATATCGAGGGGCTGGGCCGTCAACTCGACCCCGATCTTGACCTCTGGGTCACCGCCAAGCCCTTTCTTGAAAACTGGATGCAGGAGCAGGTGGGCTTTGCCGCCCTGCGCCGTCAGACACAACGCGAGGCCGAGCGCTGGGCTGCGATGCTGCCGCAGCTTCCGCGGCTTGCCCACACGGCCCTGTCGCGGCTGGCCTATCCAGAGCCCAACCCGATTGCCCTGGGTCTTGCGCGTCTCACGCGGGAGACCCGAAAGACCCGACGCTGGGTGCTGCTCCTCTCTTTGCTTGTCTTACTACTGCTGTTAAATATGGGGGCTCTGATCATCAAGATCTGGGGAATCGAACTGCCGAGTCACTAGGGGGATCTCTTCTTATGCTGCTTACACTGGTCGGTATCTATCTGCTTCTTTCTATCGTCATTGGCCTACTGGCGGCCCGTCGTGTGCATTCCGCCAGCGACTACATCACTGCAGGCCGGAACCTGCCGATGCCCGTGGTCATGTCGATGGTCTTTGCCACCTGGTTTGGGGCCGAGACCGTACTGGGTATCTCCGCAACCTTCCTAGAAGAAGGCTTTCGGGGGCTGATCTCTGACCCGCTCGGCGCCTCGTTGTGCCTCATCTTGTTTGGTCTCATCTTTGCCTTGCCGCTCTACCGGTTGAAGCTCATGACCCTGGGTGACTTCTTTCGGATTCGATTCGACCGCCGTATCGAGCTGGTGATCTCTCTGTGTATCGTGATTTCTTACCTGGGATGGGTCTCCGCACAAGTCACCGCCCTGGGCCTGGTCTTCAATGTCTTATCGAGCGATGTCATCTCCATGAACCAGGGCATGGTGATCGGTGCGAGTGTGGTCCTGCTCTATACCCTGGTGGGTGGTATGTGGTCTGTGGCGGCCACCACCTTTGTGCAGATGATTGTGATTGTGATTGGTCTGCTCATCGTCTCGAGTCTTGCGGGCGATATGGCCGGCGGTATTCCCGAGGTCGTTGCCAAGGCCGCCGCCGAGGGCAAGTTTGAATGGCTCCCCAGTCTCGACCTCGTCGATATGCTCGGCTGGGCCGCGGCACTCTTCACCATGGCCCTGGGATCGATCCCGCAGCAAGATGTCTTTCAACGGGTTAACTGTGCCAAGAATGAGTTTGTGGCGGTCTGGGCAACCACCCTGGGTGGCATTGCCTACTTCTTCTTTGCCGCCGTGCCCCTGTTCCTTGCCTACACGGCCAATATCATCGACCCGGAGCTCACAAAAAAGCTCATGGAGGAAGACTCTCAGCTCGTTCTGCCGAGTCTCGTTATCGCCCATATGCCGTTTTGGGTGCAGGTGGTCTTCTTTGGTGCCCTGCTCTCGGTCATTATGAGTACGGCCTCCGGTACGCTTCTGGCCCCGGCAGTCACCTTTGCCGAAAACGTCATCAAAGGGTCAGTACCGCATATGTCTGACCGGCAGCTGCTACTGACCACCCGCATCACTGTCTTTGTCTTCACCCTGATGGTCACCGTCTATGCGGTGATTACCGATGCCACGATTCACACCATGGTGGAGAACGCCTACCGGATCACGCTGGCGGGCGCCTTTGTGCCCCTGGCCGCGGGACTCTTCTGGCGTCGGGCGAGCAATCTGGGGGCGGCGCTGTCTGTCTTCTTCGGTCTTGGCGTCTGGCTCATGCTTGAGATCTCCGGTGCCGAATTGCTCGTCGAACCGCAGCTTATCGGGCTGGGATTTAGCCTGATTGGCATGGTGCTCGGGTCGTATATTTCCCCCAACCCGCATGCGGGCCAGCCCTCCGGCATGGCCCTGCACCGTTCCCACCCCACGAGCTTCTAGGGCATCCCTATGCATGTCATCGTGCTCGCAGCGGGCAAGGGCAGTCGCATGAAAAGCGGACTGCCCAAGGTACTCCACCCGATCGGGGGCGTTCCTATGGCGGGGCATGTGCTGCGAACGGCCCAGTCTCTGGGGGCGCAGCAGTTGGTGGTGGTGGTCGGCCATGGGGCCGACACGGTGCGCAGCAGACTCTCGGTATTTGAAACGCCCGACTGCCCCGTCAACTTTGTGCTGCAAGATCCGCCCCTGGGTACTGGCCATGCAGTATCGGTGGCCCTGCCGGTACTGCCGGACACAGACTTCTCCCTTGTGCTCTATGGGGATGTGCCTCTGCTTCGCCCAGAGACCCTGCAGGCGCTTACCGATACGGCCCGACGTGGCAACAGCCTTGCCATACTCACAGCAGTGCTGCCCGATCCCACCGGCTACGGTCGCATCGTGCGTGATCGCCAAGGCGCCATTGCCCGCATCGTCGAGCAGAAGGATGCCGACCCCGAGACCCGCAAGATCACAGCGATCAATACGGTCGTCCTGGTGGCGCCCACCGCGGCCCGGCGCAGATGGGTGGGGGCGCTCAATAACAACAATAGCCAGGGCGAGTACTACCTGACCGATGTGCTGGCCATGGCGGTCTCTGAGGGGCAGACCGTCGACAGCATTGTCTGCACCGATCCCACCGAGATTGAGGGCGTCAATAGCCAAGCCCAGCGGGCCGCCCTGGAGCGGGTCTTTCAGCGACGCCAGGCCGAGGCCCTGTTAGCGCAGGGGGTTCAGCTGGCCGACCCCGACCGATTTGATCTGCGTGGCGTGCTGGACGCTGGGCAGGACGTGTTTATCGACGTAGGGTGTGTCTTTGAAGGCAATGTATCTCTGGGCGAGGGGGTTCAGATTGGGCCGCATTGCCTGCTCAAGAATGTGCAGATCGCAGCCCATGCCCGTATTCAGGCCATGAGTATTCTGGAAGACTGCCATATCGGGGCCTCGGCGGTGGTGGGGCCCTTTGCGCGTATTCGGCCTGGCACCGTGCTAGCCGAACACAGCCACATTGGAAACTTCACCGAAGTAAAGAACAGTCAGGTCGGTCCGCACTCCAAGGCCAACCATCTCTCCTACATTGGCGACGCCGTGATTGGTGCCCATGTGAATATTGGCGCCGGCACCATCACCTGTAATTACGATGGCGCAGAGAAACACCAGACCGTGATTGAAGACCATGCTTTTATTGGCTCAGACACCCAGTTGGTCGCGCCCGTCACGGTAGGCAAGGGGGCTACGGTGGGGGCCGGCACCACGGTCACCCATCCGGTACCCGCCGAGGCACTCGCCCTGTCACGGGTGCGGCAGACTAACCTGGGGCACTACCAACGCCCAGAGAAAAAACGGAACTAGCCTATGTGTGGCATCGTCGCGGCCGTCAGCGCACAGAACATCACGCCTTTTCTCATTGAAGGCCTGCGACAGCTTGAGTATCGCGGCTACGACTCGGCGGGACTTGCGGTTCTTGGCGATCAGGGCATTCAACGGCTGCGGGCTGTGGGCCGCGTACAGGAGCTTGCCCAGGCAGCCACGGGGCTCTCAGCAACCGTGGGCATCGCCCACACCCGATGGGCAACCCATGGGGCCGTGACCACGGACAACGCCCACCCCCATCTCTCGGAGGGCAACGGGCTCAGTATCTGCCTGGTACATAACGGAATCATCGAGAACCATGAGGTGCTTCGGCAGCAGCTGCAGGCCCGTGGCTATGTCTTTCATTCTCAGACCGACACCGAGGTGGTCGCCCACCTGCTGCATCAGGTGCGCCGAGAGACGGGCTCCCTCACCGAGGCCCTGGCCCTGGTCCGCAGGCAGCTCAAAGGCGCCTATGCCTTTGCCGTACTCAGCAGTCGTGACCCGCATACGGTGGTCGCGACACGCCTCGGTGCCCCCCTGGTGGTGGGCGTAGGCCAGACCACACAAGAGGCATTTCTCGCCTCCGATGCCTCCGCGCTGCTACAGGTTACGCGCGACATGATCTACCTCGAAGATGGCGATCTCGTGACCCTTCGCCGGGACCCAGAGAATGGCACCGTGGTCACTTCGCTGAGCGACCGGAGCGTTCCGGCTGTAGTACGTTCCGTCATCCGGTCAAGCCTGTCGGCCGATGATGTCGCCCTCGGACCGTTTCAGCACTTCATGCAGAAGGAAATGAACGAGCAGCCAGGGGCGGTGGCCGCAACCCTTGAGATGGTGACCGGGGCAGGCAGCCTCTCGAGCGAACTCTTCGGTGCACAGGCCCCCGCCGTCTTTGCCAAAACGCGCCACGTGCTCATTCTCGCCTGTGGCACGAGCTTTCATGCCGGGCTGGTCGCCCGCTATTGGCTTGAAGCCCTCGCGGGCATTCCCTGTACCGTCGAAATCGCCAGTGAGTATCGCTACCGGAGAAGCGTCTGGCAGGCCGAT
>CAZKWK010000123.1:0-6125 GCA_964556335.1 uncultured Bordetella sp.
GGGGGCGCCCCGCAACAGACTGAAACTGCGGATGCTGGGCGGTGAGCGCCGCATGCAGTTCTGCCGGATGGGGCAACGATAACTGCGCACCCGCCTTGAGCCGATTGTGATTGCCGCCCACAAAGGCCTCAGGATTACGCTGCACGATGAGGCGAAAGACGGGTGCGTCTTTGTACGGATGGCTGCCGTAGACCTGATGCACGACCTTTGCCAGCGTTTCGCCGGGGCGCACAGTATGTGAATGGCCCGCTCCCGTCATCGCGTTTTGTGCACTCTGCGCCATTGCAGCGGTGCCTGCACCGGAACCGGACTGAGACGCGTCCGCACCGTAACCATTGCCGTTACTCGCGCTTCCTTCCATGAGCGTCTTTAAGGCACGGGCCGTGTCGGGCATGGGCTGGGCAAGGATGGTCGTCGCAGGAAACGCGACCAGCGCAGACAGTACGAGGTGGGTCGAACGAGAGAGCTTCATGATCGGGCGATCCTTGAGAATGCGTCTGAATTAAAACGGAAGTCCAACTAGGGCACCATTGCCGGAAGGTGCAGGCCCTGCCACGCGGCGCACGATCGCACGATCTTCTTGCACCGACTCCACGACGGCAAGCGACAACGAGGCGGCAACTTCTGGCTGCAGAATGCGGGCGGGCACCTGCGCCGGTGCGGCGAGCAATACCTGACCGCCAACGGTGAGCCCAAGACGACGACCACCGTTGAGCAAGTACCTGCCTTCGGGCTGGCGCTCTAGCACCGGATATTCCGGGGCCACACAGCCCATGCCGGAGCGCAGGCCCTGCTGCAGAGACGCCAGGGCATGCTGTGCCTGAGTAATGTCAGAGACCACCGCGCGAGGCGCATCTAGATACCCCGTACGCATCTGCTGCATGGGCAATGCGATCGAACGCGAGAACACCGTGGCGCCTGTCTGACGATCACTCATCACGAGCACAATGCCCAGAGTTCCTAGTTCTGGAGGCGCAGAAGCAACCCCCGCCTGCACCGCCACCTTACGCAACCAGGCAGGCGGTGCCAGGCTGGGGGCCGAGTCCTGCTCTGGCGATGCTGCAGGCTCGGAACGCTTTCCCATATCCACCAGACGCACGGTGAGCTGATAGGGCGCCGAATCTTCTATTCTCCCCAGAAGCCGCTGCTCATAGAGACTCTGCGGTCGCGTGGCCGCGGCCGCGTAGGGGCTCTGGCTAAAGGCCCAGCCGGTATCTGCGGCGAATATCGTGAGGAGTTCAGGGCCCAGGGTCTCGGCCAACACGGCAAGCTGGGCAGTGCTAAAAAAACTGCCGCCGGGCTCAGCCTGCACCGAAAAGTAGGCGTGGCGTTTATAGGGGCTTGCCTTAGGCGCACAGTCCTCGGCGGGGCTCGAGGCCTGGAGATCATCGACCTCTACCCGCGACTCGCCCAGATACCGATTCACCCGAATGCCCCGAACTTTGGCATCGGACCGAAACTCGTTGGCCTCATGCAGCTGCCCCTGGGTGTCAATCCAAGAAACCGTCTTCACGCGTACCTGGGCCCGACTCGCGGCCTCAATGAGTTCGGTGCGAATCGCAGCGAGCTGGGCCTCGTAATCCGGCAGCCCCGAGGCGGCCCGTGGGGCGCTAACGCCCGTGGTGGGCGACTTGCCCGTCGTGGGCCCGGGTCGGTTGGCCTGCTCCACCTTACGGGCACGCTCGCGGGCCTGGGCTTCAGCGCGCTGGGTCGTGGCCTTGGGAATCGGCGCAAGCAGCACCCGGCCGGCAGGCGACACGGCCGCGTTAAAGCCGGGTAAGTCCTCCGGATCGGGCCTGGCGGAGGCGCGCGAGGTGGATTTCTTTTCTTTGCCTGGTACCGGGGCTAAGAGTACCCGGGACTCCGGCGCCATAGAGGGATTGAAGGCCTGCGGACCCGATCGGGAAGGGGGCGCCAGCAGTACCGTGCCCGCCGGAGATACCGACGGGTTAAGGCTCTGGGCGTGGGCCGCAGAGAATCCTGCCCCAAGGCCCCAGGACAACGACAGGGCAAGAGAGAACGAGAGGGCCATGCGCGGGCGAGATCTCCGGCCCGATTCCCCCCCTAAGGCAGTACTGGGCAGCATGTAACACCCGCGCTGCGCTGTCTTGGTCTGCATGGTGCCTGCCCCTGTGGTGCTATGGATCCGTCGCGACCGTTTACAGCGGCCTAGCGTACCCGCGCGGAGGCGAGTTGCTGCAGGTAGAGGTTACGAATATCGTCAACCACGGTGGCATCGAGTGACAGCGTGGTCTCGTAGGTGTCATCACCCACCGGGGTAATGCTTACCAGGGTGGCGCCGTAAATCACGCCCTCAACCCGGGCACGGAAGCTATCGCTTTGCACCACCATGTCGGCCACCGTGGTGGTCGCATCAAGGTACTGGCCATAGACCTGCTCGGTCAGCGCACGGTAGGCGTCAAGCTTGGAGGCACGAATGGCCAAAAGCCGCTGCTGGGCGGGCAGTCGATGGTTCTGTACGCTGATCACGGCATAGCCGGTAGCCGTCATCGACTGGCGCCGCTCGATCATCGACTGTACCAGGCCACTGGTGCTGGGGCGAACCTTGTCCTTCTCGGCGTCGGCGGGCTTGGGTGCCTCGACCACCGGCGCGGGTGGGGGAACCGGCGCCTTAGAGGTCTTGGACATTCCTGCACAGCCCACAAGGCTCAAGCTGGCAAGTCCGGAAATCAGGGTGAGTTGCAGGCGTTTGTGCATGATCGACCATCCTTCAATAAAGTGAACAAAACAACACGAATGCTCTGAGGTTCGGCATGGCGAACGATTGCTTTAATCCGTTTGCGTCTATTTCCCGTAAACTCAAGGTTATGAAACTGTCAAAAGTTCGACTTCACCATGAGCCTTGATTCTCTGATCGGGCAAAGCGAATCGATCTTGAGCCTCAAGGCGCTTATCGCCTCTGTGGCGCATTCAGATGCCACGGTCTTGGTAATTGGCGAGAGCGGCACCGGCAAGGAGCTTGTGGCCCGTGCTCTGCACGACCATTCGCCCAGAAGTCAAGCACGTTTTGTGCCCGTGAACTGTGGGGCCATTCCCCGCGATCTCATTGAAAGCGAGCTCTTTGGCCATCGCCGGGGCGCCTTTACTGGCGCCATTTCCGACCGCACCGGGCGGTTTGAGCTCGCCCAGGGCGGAACCCTCTTTCTAGATGAAATTGGCGACCTGCCGCTCGAGATGCAGGTTAAGCTCTTGCGAGTCTTGCAAGAAAGAACCATCGACCCCGTAGGATCGAGTAAGGCCATTGAGATTGATGTCCGGGTGGTGGCTGCCACCCACAAAGACCTGGAAACAGAGGTGGCGGCCGGCCGCTTCCGAGAAGACCTATACTACCGGCTCAATGTCTTGCCGCTCACCACGCCGCCGCTGCGTGACCGGCCCGAAGATATTCAGGCGCTCTGCGCCCACTTCGCCCAGGTGCATGCCCATGCCCACCGGGGCGCCGTCGAGATGACCCCGGTCTTGCTCCATGCGCTGCAGGGATACCCCTGGCCGGGCAATATCCGCGAACTCTCCAATCTTATTGCCCGATTTAGTGCGCTTTTTGCAGGGCAACGCATCTGCTACCCCGACGTGCCCCAGGTCATGTTCCCCAAGGGCTTGCGCGATCTGCAGCCCCGCGGGGCCAAGCGGCAAATCGGCCAGGCGAGTCCGACGACCGCTGGCGCGCCGAAGCGCGGAACACCCCCCTCGGTATCCACGCCTGCGCGCACCCCCCAAGTGCCGGCCGAGGCAACTGCGGTGGCAAGCCAGACCCCCGAATTGGCGCAGGCCCTGGTCGCCGAGGCAGATCAACCACTCTGCGTGGAAGACTTTCTGGAGCACCCCGAGGTCGGAGACGGCAAGAATGGGCCGATTCAGTTAAAACTTGAAGTCGATGGCGGCAAAGCTTTGCCGCCTCACCGCAGCTTTACAGGCGAGCCCAAAGGCGAATCGTGGTCGCAATCGGCGCAGGCATTGCAATCAACTCAGCCGCCCTCCATTCACCAACCGATCGTACCGACCGCTTCGGTAGGTACCTCTTCTGCAGCCAACCGGTTCGCAGAAGGCGAGTTCAATCCGATTGAAGACCTCATCGCACTCGCCCAAGGCACGCCACTGCCCGCGCTCGACGCCATTCCCCTAAAGAAACGCATCTCTGATTTAGAAAAGGCGCTCATTGAGCAGGCCCTCACGCAGGCCGATGGCAATGTCTCTCAGACGGCACGAATTCTCAACATTCAGCGCACGACACTCATTGAGAAAATCAACAAGTACAACCTGAAGTTCAAAGGCGACGAGTCAAACGCCTGAGGGTTGGCTATGATCGATCGTAGTTACACCTCCGATGTGCCGCCGCGAAGGGAGATAACGCAGTCGGTATGCTCTGCGCCCTATCGTTAAGGATCGCTCACCAACATAAACATCATGGGTTCAACCTTGCGGGTTCTGCAATGGCCGTGGCCCGTATGGGTGTAAACCGAACAGCCCTGCCACAAAGAACCAATCTGGGTGGTTGACGTCCAGAAGTTTTCTACCGGAAGCCCTGGAAAGGCATTCGTGTTGTATGCCGGGTTCTCACAACGCGTCTCGGAGAGCGCCTTCATCTCGTCGTATTCCGGAACACGCCAGGTTCGTCCTGAGGCCTGGGAAAACTCTACGGCGTAGGCTTTTGCTTGGTTCCAGTCCAGAACCATAGGGTCTCCCACACACTGCCCTTCCACAATCGTTTGACCCGCAGCACAGCGGTACCAAAACAACCTCGTCTCTGAATCCTGGACCACATAGGGGTTTTCAAGCTTGAAACGGCCCATGTCCCCAGCCTTAAAATAATCAACACACGAGGGCGTGTGGCGAAGGTCGGAGCATCCGACCAGTCCGAAAAAGGTCACAAGCCCAAGCATCGCAAAATAAGGCGCGTTTCTTGCAAGAAGGTTGTGCATCAAGTCTTCACTGGTTATGACGATTCTGTCCTTACTATACGTGATTGACCCCTGGATCTAGGAGCATTGGTAGAAAATGGATATCGCAACAATTGTCGGGCTCGGCGGTGCGTTTGGCATGGTGATTATGGCTATGGGAGACCCTGGTCCATTTTATGACTTCCCCTCTATCCTTATTGTGGTAGCCGGCACAGCGTTTGTGGTCTTAGCGCGCTCATCGATTCCTGAGTTTATCGGTGCCATTACCTACGCCCTAAAGACCGTTAAGTTTAAGATCGAGACGCCGGTAGAACTCATTGAAAAGCTGGTGGAGCTTGGGACCATTGCGAAAAAAGATGGTTTGATTGCCTTAGAGGGCCAGGAGATTACGAATAAGTTCATGGCCAAAGGCGTGCGCATGATGGTCGACGGCACAGACTCTAAGCTCATTCAAAAGGCTCTTGAGATTGAGGCGGCGCAGGTGAAAGACGCCGCGGGTAAAGCCAAGCTCGTCTGGGAGTCAATTAAGGAAGTGGCACCGGCCATGGGCATGATCGGCACCCTGGTGGGGCTCGTCATCATGTTGGGCAACATGAGCGACCCAAAGTCGATTGGTCCGGCGTTTGCTGTGGCACTGCTCACCACCATGTATGGCGCGGTGATTGCCAACATGATTGCCATTCCAGTGATTCAGAAGGTGGTAAACAACGACGCGAAAATCGACACGAACCACCAACTCATCATCGAGGCCCTGATGTTCATCATCAGCGGTGGTAACCCGCGCCTGCTCCCCGATGTTCTTGCTGGCTATGTGAGCCCCAAAGACCAGTCGAAACTCGAAGCCATTAAAGGCTAATGGCTTAAGGCCACAGCGTTAGCAACCAAGACACGGGCAAGGACCAGCGCACATGGCAGAAGAAGCCGTTCAGGAAGACAAGCCGAAGGAGCCTGGCAGCCCCGAGACAGAGGGCGCCAAGGCAACGCCACCTGCACCACCGCAGCCTCCGGCTGCAACCGAAGAAGAGCCAGAAGCGAAAGCTGAAGAGGCCGAAGAGGTTAAATGCGAAGACTGTCCAGATTGCCCTCCGGTGGGTGCACCGGCCTGGATGGCAACCTTTGCGGACTTGGCCACACTGCTTATGGCCTTCTTCGTTGTGTTGCTGTCATTTGCTGAGATGAACGTACCAAAGTTCAAGCAAATCTCTG
>CAZKWK010000124.1:0-1299 GCA_964556335.1 uncultured Bordetella sp.
AGGGGTGCTCTTCGACTTGAATGCTGATGGGGTGCTGGAGCAGGTGGGATGGGCCTCGCCTCGCGACGGGCAGTTGGCCCGTGACCTCAATGGTGACGGAAAAATTAATAACGGCGCAGAGCTTTTTGGCAACGCCACGCGGCTATCTGCGGGTGGATTCGCCACAGATGGGTATGACGCATTAAGAGACTTAGACGATAACGGCGATCTTTTATTAAATGCCGACGATGCCGCCTTTGCAGAGTTGCTGGTCTGGAAAGATCAAGATTCCGATGGCATCACTGATGAAGGGGAGCTCTTTACTCTGGCCGAGATGGAGATTACGGAGTTGTCATTGCAAACCACACGTAATCCTCAAACAGATCAGGGCAACTATATTGAGGTGCAGTCGCTCTACACCACGGCCTCTGGAGAGCAACGGGTGATGGCCGACGTCTGGTTCTTGACTGCGCCGTTGCCGGTGTGACGCAGACTGCTCACTAACGTGAGGTAGAGAACGGTCGATCAGGCTTTCGGCGCGCCGCAGACAGAGGCTTTGAAGAAATCTTTTAGAGCCTCTGACTTAATCGGGCGTGCTTCTGCAGTGGAGTCTTCTTTGCGTTTGAGGGCTCGAAGGGTTTTACCGTTGCCAAAACTCTCGTCTTTGTACTCTTGGCGGGTTACGGTCATGGCATCTTTTGCGCAGGCGAGTTGTGCCTGTAGCACCATAGATTTGTAGCTCTGCCCATCAGGCAAGGTGCGGGGCTTTGCCAGCGACAGAATGAATTCAAAGTTGGGGGTGTCTGCAACCGGCTGCATAGTAGTCGGGCTTGCGCGTACCATGACGTACTCCGAGCCCACCACCTTAAACTGATTGAACCCGGCCTTAAAGGCCCCGTAGAGGCGTGCCTGCTCGTCTTTGGGTAGGCTGATAAGAACTGCCCGCATTTCATCAGGAATTGGGGGGTCCGCTGCAGCCTGAGCGGTCTGGGCAGCATTAACCACCTGCACAGAGAACACACTGGCCTGGGCCGATGCAAAGATTTCGTGTGGCCGTTTGGTCTGGTTCAGAGCCAGGCTTGCTTCCTCAATGGGAACCTGGTGTTGACTCAAAAAATGAACGATTCCCTGGGACTGAATCGCAAAGTTCACATTCTGCGGAATGTCTTTAGAGGCGCTTCCCACCAACACACTGAGCTTTGCCTGTACGAGGCCTACCACCAACCCATCGGGGCTTAAAAGCGGCCCGCCAGAATTACCTCGCTGTACGGGGGCACTGAACTGAAAGAATCCACTCGCACCCCGCGGACCTTCCATAGC
>CAZKWK010000124.1:1399-6026 GCA_964556335.1 uncultured Bordetella sp.
TGTTTACTGACAGCAAAGGCGGTGCCCGCCATAAACGCAAGCCTGGGCTCTGCGGCTTGAATCGTTGTCGCCCGAATGGTTTGTGTGGTCTGCGATGCGGGCGTTGCACTGGAGGCGAGCTCAGGGGGGGCAGCCAAGGCGGCCGAGGCAGTGAGCAAAAGCCCCAGGCTCAGGGCGATAGGGTTCGATATGGGATGCATGGCAGAGCGCTCGCAGAAATGATTACACTTAATTTTCCCACCCAGAGTCGGACGTGGTCAATGAAAGCTTTGATGGCGAAGGCCGCGGTCGTGATAGCCCTTTTCGTTAATCTTTTGGGCTGCAGCCTTCTGGCTCCACGTTCGTCCCAACCGCACGTGGCTGATCGCGGGTCGAAGACGTTAGCAAACGCTGGGTTTCGGGCCGTTGTGGACCAGGACGCGTCGATGCCGGTACGGGCCTGGCTGCGTGACGGTGCACGAGGTGAGGGCGGAGGTAAGCGTCCCGCTCTGGTGGTGTTTGAGGCCGACGGGGCAGCCTGGCGGTTGGGGGGGTACCTTCCCCCTGCAAACCCAACACCGCACCGGGCGGTGGGCGCAGAAATGGCCAGTGCCTTGGCACATGCCTTTGCGAAAAATCCTGTTTTCTATGTGGGTCGACACTGCCAGTTTGTTTCGCCGAAATCCGCCGCATTTCAAGCGCAGTGCCTGCGCAACGAACTCTGGGCGACTGGGCGTTTTGGCGACAAGGTCGTTCAGGATATGTCTTGGCTTTTGGATATGCTGAGAACGAGGGTGCTCGCTGACCAGGATCGCCCACTGATTCTTGTTGGATTCTCAGGCGGGGGTACGCTGGCCTCTCTGGTTGCCATGCGACGATCTGATACCGCCTGCCTTGTTACCTTTGCGGCACCGGTCGATCTGGCCGCCTGGGTGGCGTGGCATGGCCTCACCCCACTTACCGAGAGCCTTGACCCCGCAGACAATCCACATGCGCTGGTGCGCGTGAGGGATCGGGGATTCTGGTTTGGCGGGCAAGACCGGGTTGTGCCACCGGCGGCGTTCGGGCGGCTTGGGTTAACGGATGCACTCCGCCCGCATCTGCATGTGGCAGAGGGGTTCGGACATGCGCCCGCAGATCTGTGGATAGACGCTGCGGCGGACCATTTGCGTCGATCTTGCGTATCTCTTTTTGAGTAGCTTAGACTCCTTATCTGTATGCCGCACCACACAGCGCTTCGCGCCGCAGAAACACGCAGCACTTCATTCTTTTTAAGAGCGAGCCCGCCATGACCCACCGCCAGTTTTCCAACAGTAAAGCGCCTGTTGCCACGCTACTCGCCATCTTGGTGGGCAGTGTCTTTTCGGTCTCTGCCCATGCCAATGGTGCTGCAAGCGATCGTGAAAACGAGCCCCTTGCGGCAAGTGCTGCCGCTACGCGATCTACGGCTGAAGCGCTGTCGGGCGTGATCAGCAGTGCCATTCTGGGTGGTGGGGTGGTCTTTCGCATTCGGCTCGGTGAGGCAGAGACGGGTGAGCCACCACAGCACGGACTGCTGCGGGGGCTTGCGGCCTCAGAGCCCTCGCCCTGGAGTCTCTGGGCTACGCCCGTATACACCCGGGTGGACAACAACATTGCCCCACTACTTTCTGATGGCTCTGTGAAGCTTTTGCTGGCCGGGCTGGAATACAACCAGGACGACGAGTTGATTATGGGCGTCTCGATTACGGGAGACTGGGCAGACATCACCTCGACCGAGCGGCAGCCGGGGCGGGCCGATGCCCGTTCAAGCATTACCGGCAAGGGCTACACCGTGGGCCCGTATATGGTTTACATGCTCAGCGCCGCTTGGATGCTCGATGTGAGTTCTGGCTTTGGCCGCAACGATCTGGAAAGCATCACCGATACGCGGTCGGTCTCGCGTCCGCGAGACGATCGTTCTTTTGTGTCTGCAGGGCTCACCTATATGCAGGCGGTATCAAGCCGGGTGATGTTTACCGGCAAAGCGAGCCTGAGCCATTCGCGAGATGATATTGCGCCCTTCTCAATTGTCGCGGCAAATGGCACCGTTACCACGAGCCAGGGGAGTCTGACCAAATTGAATCAAGGCCGTGTGGGTGGCCAGTTGTCGTATCAGATGGGGAGCCTCACCCCGTTTGCGGGTGCCTACTTAATCGGCAACGATTTTTCTGTGCGGTCTACCTCCACACTTAAGCCCAAGGAATACAGCAGCACGGTGCAGGGGGTACTGGGGGTCAATGCCTCGTCTGGCCCCGTCTATGGCGCAATTGCCTATCAGGCAGAGCGAGGCCGTGATCAGTTTCGGATTTACGCGGGTATTCGGTACTAGTTATCGAGTGCTAACGAATCATCGGTACTCGGGGGCCTAAAGCCCTCAGTCGATGATTTCGTCGGACAGTGAAGCTTGATTGGCTTGAAGACCAGGCTATTGGCTTGCGGCGGCAAAGGCGGCCGCGGCTATACGAACCATACTCGGGTGTAGCGTTCCGAGCTTTGGATTTTGGCCATGCGGCGCATGTGGTGGAACCGAGAAGTACACGTCGTTGAACGGGAGCTCTAGAACGTTCCTCAGATCAAATTTTGTGTCGTAGCTTAGGCCGGCGCTTTTATAGGCGACAGGATGTTCATTTTTTGTGATCCTGAATTCCCCAGCGTATAAACGACTTGTCTTTTGGCTAGTGCCATAGGCCACACTCACGAAGAGCCTGCCTTCGTCATCCTCTTTGGTTGAGATGATGAGGCCGGGGCGTGGCTTCGGCTTGAGGTGAATGTTGTCGGGGAAGTGGCACCAGACGATCTCGCCAGCCGTAGGTTCCGGCCACCAGTGCATCAACTTCCTTCCGATCCAAACAGACTGCTACGGATGGTGCCGCCTTTGGCCTTGGGGGCAGATTTTTTTATCTGCTTGCGTTGGACTGCGGACAAAGCGCCTTCGTCGGCCTCATATTGGGGAAGGAACTTGGTGGCCAGTTCATGCAAGGCCATATGAATGACTTGCGTTTCATCAACGCCCAACACTTCGGCCAAGCGTTTGGTCGTCGTACGGGTCACGCCAGTGGCGCTGTCGTGTGGGCGATACCGAAAGGCGATCTGCCCTGTTGCTGCTTTCATCTCGATTCCCTTGATAATAGATATCTTAAAGATATCAAAAGAATGCGGTTGTTTCAAGCTAGCGAATCATCGGCACCCGCGGGTTGGTGAGCTGATGAATCAGCGTATCGAAGCCGGAACTCACTAAGAAGGCAGGGCGGTCGCGCAGCAGCTGTAGTGGCGATTCACCGGGTTTGAGCGTGGCGGGCGCGAAGCCGGTGAGCTCTTTCTCTACCTGCACCGTAGGCCCCCCGGCAAGCGTCATTTCTGTTGCGCCGCTATGCACGAAGTTGTAGATGCCGGCGCGGTCTTTCTGGCCTTCTTCCACAATCGCCAGTTCAATATCGGTACCCCGAATTCCAATGGTGGCGGTGCCCGCGGAGTACTTGACATTGCCGGGCTTGTCTTTGGCGATGTTGCCCGAGACGGCCCGCACGGCGCCGGCCACCACATTGGTGGTCATGCGGTCGTCCGGCTTTTGTTCAAACTGAAAGTCTTCGATGACTACCGTGCTTTTGGGCCGTACCAGAAGCGAGGAGCGGTCTGCCAATCGAATCATCACCTGGGCCTCTGCCTCGGTGGTCACTTGATCACCGGCGAACACCGGCCCCTTGGCTTGTGCCGCGCGCGTCTGACCATCTTTGCCTTTGATGGCGGCTGTACCCGGTACGCGTACGATCTCGCCGGCAGGCGTATTTGCCTGGGCGGGTAGGAAGGGAAGAGTGACGAGGGCCGTCAGTGCTGCGGCCTGACGCATGAGACGTCTACGGGCGGGGCGGGAGACCTTCATGGGCGTATCCTTTCTTCAACAAGAACAAGATTACTTCGTTTCAAACTTGGTGACGCCATCCCAGTGGGGCCCGGGCGGGTTATCGCGCAGATGGATGGCACGTTCTAAAAAGAGTTCGATTCGCAGGTCTGAGCCCTCTGACGCCAGCATATCGCGAAGCAGAGTGATGGCTTCAGAAAAATCCTGGTCTTTGAAGTGCTGCATAGCATCACTCCATTGGGCAAGCGACTTCTGAAGTCTTGGAGTGAGTTCTTCTTTCAGACACACGGGTTCATAGATGGTGATGGGCTCGTCTTTGCCCTTCACCCGCACCCGATCGATTTCGCGAAAGACCACCTCGGGGCAGTCATCTACCGTCTTCTGGGGCACAAGAATCCAGGCGCCATAATGCTTGGTGAGGCCCTCAAGACGCGAGCCAAGATTTACCGCATCCCCCATGACCGTATAGGCCTTGCGCACCTGTGAGCCCATGTCGCCCACTGTCATATCGCCGGAACTCAGGCCAATGCCGATCATGATGTCGGGCCAGCCGCGCGCCTGGAAACGTGTACGCAAGGCGTTGAGTTCTGTCTTCATGGCAAGCGCGGCCTTCACACCCATGAGCGCATGGCGAGGCTCCTCTACGGGGGCACCCCAGAAGGCCATGATGGCATCCCCAATGTATTTGTCGAGCGTCCCGCTATGGTCGCGGATGACCTTACTCATGCTTGTGAGGTATTTATTAATGAAACTTGCGAGCTCGGTGGG
>CAZKWK010000125.1:0-5990 GCA_964556335.1 uncultured Bordetella sp.
TCTGCTCCGGCGCCAACATCTTCATGCTGGGTGTCTCCAGCCACGCCTGGAAGGTCAACTTCTGTAAGTTCACCAACGAAACGCGTAACGGTATTGAAGACTCTTCCAAGCACAGTGGGCTGAAATTCATCGCGGCCGTGAATGGCGCCTGCGCGGGCGGTGGCTATGAGCTTGCCCTGGCCTGCGACGAGATTGTGTTGATTGACGATCGGTCCTCTTCGGTCAGTCTGCCCGAGGTGCCGCTGCTCGGTGTTCTCCCCGGCACGGGCGGTCTTACCCGCGTGACCGACAAGCGCCACGTGCGCCATGACCTCGCCGATATCTTCTGCACCACTACTGAAGGGGTGCGTGGCCAGAAGGCCAAAGACTGGCGGCTTGTAGATGAAGTCGTGAAGCCTGCGCAATTTGCAGACTATGTGCAGCAGCGTGCCCAAGAACTTGCAGCGCAGAGCGATCGTCCGGTGGGCGCGAAAGGCATTGCGCTGCCCCGGGTGGCGCGCGAAGAGTCTGCCGATGCCATCAGCTATAGCCATGTCAAGATTCAGATCGATCGCACACTGCGTACTGCGACGATTACCGTGCACGGCCCAGACGCTGCGCTGCCGCAGACCACCGAGGCCATCGAGGCAGCGGGCGCCGCCTGGTATCCCCTGGCGCTGGCCCGTGAGCTCGATGACGCCATCCTGCAGCTGCGTACCAATGAGCTCGACCTGGGCACCTGGATTCTCAAGACCTCGGGCGATCCGAAGGCCGTTCTACAGATGGATGCCTTACTGCAGGCCCACCAGGGCCATTGGCTCGTGCGTGAGACCCTGGGCCTGATGCGTCGCGTCTTTAGCCGGCTCGATGTCTCCTCACGTAGCCTCTTTGCCTTCATTGAGCCGGGCTCCTGCTTTGTGGGCAGCTTCTTAGAACTCGCCCTGGCCTGCGATCGCAGCTACATGTTGGCCCTGCCCGACGATGCGCAGAAGGCCCCAAAGATCGGGGTCTCTGAAATGAATTTTGGCGCCTATCCCATGGTCACCGGTCAGAGCCGCATTGGCCGTCGCTTCTACGATGAGGCCCCGGCGGTCGATGCGGTGAAGGCCACCAAGGGCCAGATGCTCGATGCCGATGCCGCGTTTGCCGTTGGGCTCGTCACTAGCAATCCTGACGATATCGACTGGGCTGATGAGGTGCGTATTGCCATCGAAGAGCGTTCGGCCATGTCGCCCGATGCCCTCACCGGCATGGAGGCCAACCTACGGTTTAACGGCAAAGAGACCATGTTTAGCCGCATCTTTGGTCGTCTCACCGCCTGGCAGAACTGGATTTTCCAGCGGCCCAATGCGGTGGGTGAGAAGGGGGCCTTAAAGGTCTATGGCAAGGGCGAGAAGGCCGCCTTTGACTGGAACCGCGTCTAACGCGACGACGAATCACAGTAGCAACACCGACGAGAAATCATTTTTTACGACCCAAGTTTCTAAGGAGCAGACCATGAACGGAATCAACTACAGCGAGAAGATCCCCAACAACGTGAACTTGAGCGAAGACCGTACCCTGCAGCGGGCGCTTGAGCAGTGGCAGCCCAATTACATTCAGTGGTGGAATGATATGGGCCCAGAGGGCAGCCAGAATTTTGATGTCTATCTCCGTACGGCAGTGAGTGTGGATCCCCAGGGATGGGCCCAGTTCGGCCATGTGAAGATGCCCGACTATCGCTGGGGCATCTTTCTGAATCCCGCCGAGGCTGGGCGCAAGATTCACTTTGGTGATCACATGGGCGAGAACGTGTGGCAGGACGTGCCGGGAGAACACCGGGCCAACCTGCGCCGCATTATCGTCACGCAGGGCGATACCGAGCCCGCATCTGTAGAGCAGCAGCGCCATCTGGGCCTGACCTGCCCAAGCCAATACGATCTGCGCAACCTCTTTCAGGTGAATGTGGAAGAGGGGCGTCACCTCTGGGCCATGGTCTACCTTCTCCACAAACATTTTGGCCGTGATGGTCGCGAAGAGGCAGAGGCCCTGCTTGAGCGTCGCAGCGGCGAGCAGGACAACCCCCGTATTCTCGGGGCGTTTAATGAGCAGACGCCCGACTGGCTCTCCTTCTACATGTTTACCTATTTCACCGACCGTGATGGTAAGTTCCAGCTCTGTGCCTTAGCCGAATCAAGCTTCGATCCCTTGGCCCGCACCACACGATTCATGCTCACCGAAGAGGCCCACCATATGTTTGTGGGTGAGTCAGGTGTCTCGCGCGTGATTCAGCGTACCTGCGACATGATGAATCAGCTAAAGACCGACGATGTGTCGAAGTTACGCGCCGCCGGTGTGATTGATCTGCCCACCATTCAGCGCTACCTCAATTTCCACTTCTCGGTCACCATTGACCTCTTTGGTGCCGACGAGTCGAGTAACGCCGCAACCTTCTACAGCTCTGGTCTGAAGGGTCGGTACGAAGAGGGTAAGCGCATCGATGACCATATTCTCAAGAACGACACCTACAAGGTGCTGCAGGTGGTCAACGGGCAGCTCATCGAGAAAGATGTCCCGATGCTCAATGCGCTCAATGAGGTTCTGCGCGATGACTACATCAAAGACTCAGTAGGAGGCGTCGATCGCTGGAACAAGGTGATCGAGAAGGCAGGAATCGATTTCCGTTTGAAGGTGCCCCACAAGGCCTTTAACCGCCGGATTGGCGCGCTCTCGGGCGTCAAAGTATCACCTGATGGCCGGGTGGTCTCGGAGCGCGAGTGGAACATGCACGTAGACCAGTGGCTTGCCACCGAGGAAGACCGCGCGTATGTCGCCTCACTCATGGGTCGCGTCGTGGAGCCAGGCAAGTTTGCCAACTGGATTGCACCCCCGGTCATGGGCATTAACCGGCAGCCGGTGAACTTTGAGTACATTCGGTTTAACTAACGCGTTCTAATCGGACGCGGTGTAGCGAACCTTTTGTGCGCGGCACGATAGCGCCACGAGAAATGCCAACAGACCCCAAAACACCCAGGGCGGAGGAGACAGCGATGGGCGTAAATGAGAGTGGGGTGCTCAAGCAGCACCTCATAGACCCCGAGATCTGCATTCGGTGTAACACCTGCGAGGCCACCTGCCCCGTAGGTGCCATCACCCACGATTCGCGTAACTATGTGGTCGATGCAGAGAAGTGCAACTTCTGTATGGCCTGCGTGCCCCCGTGCCCCACGGGGTCGATTGACAACTGGCGGGTGGTGCCGAAGGTAAAGGCCTACAGCCTTGAGGAGCAGCTAGGCTGGGATGAACTCCCTGCAGAACTTCCCTTCGAGTCGACTAGCGCGGATACGGGCCTCGCGTCCGGAGATGGCAGTAATGCTGCCGCTGAATCTCCCCATCCGGCAGAGGCGCTGACATCTGCGGCCGTATCGGGGGTGTCTGCGGTGGTAGCCCCCTGGTCTGCTGCCCATCCGTACGCGAACCTCTATGGTCCGAAGTCGACGCAAAAGCAGGTGACCGCCACAGTTACGGGGAATTTTCGTGTCACCGAGGTGGGTAAGGACTATGACACCCACCACATCGTGCTGGACTTCGGCCAGGCCTTTTTTCCGGTCTTAGAAGGCCAGTCCTTGGGTATTGTGCCGCCAGGGGTAGATGCCAACGGTCGGGCGCATCATCCCCGCCAGTATTCGATTGCGAGCGCCCGCAATGGGGAACGTGCGGGTTATAACAACGTCTCGCTGACCGTGAAACGGGTCTTAGAAGACTGGGATGGCAAGCCCGTACGCGGCGTGGCCAGTAACTACCTCTGTGACCTCAAGGTCGGTGATGCGGTACAGGTGATTGGCCCCTTTGGTACGAGCTTTCTCATGCCCAATCATCCGAAGTCCCATATTGTGATGATCTGTACCGGTACCGGTAGTGCGCCCATGCGGGCGATGACCGAGTGGCGTCGTCGCGAGCGCAAGAGCAGCAGCGCAGAGCAGGGCAAGCTGATGTTGTTCTTCGGTGCGCGAACCAAAGAAGAGCTGCCGTACTTTGGGCCGCTGATGAACCTCCCCAGGGATTTCATCGACATTAACCTCGTCTTCTCGCGCGAACCCGGTAAGGCCAAACGCTATGTGCAAGATGCCTTGCGGGAGCGTGCGGCTGATCTGGCAGGGCTGCTGGCCGATGCCAATACCCATGTCTATGTCTGTGGCTTGAAGGCCATGGAAGAGGGGGTGGTGATGGCCCTGCGCGATGTCGCGTCGCAGTCGGGCGGTGACTGGCCGACGATGCATCAGACCATGAAGTCCGAGGGTAGAATCCACTTCGAGACGTACTAGCCAAACAGCCTTCTGGGTGCGGACACGGATGCGTTTATCGACGCCCGTGTCCGTTTTTATTTCTGTCTTCTGGAGTATTGCACGATGCGATTTGCAGAATTCTTTCCCGGCCAGGTGATCGAGGCGGGACCTGCCTCAGTCACTGAGCAGGAGATCATCGCCTTTGCCCAGGCCTACGATCCCCAGTGGTTTCATACCGATCCTGAGGCCTCTGAACGCGGGCACTTTGGTGGCCTGATTGCCAGCGGCTGGCATACCTGCGGGCTGGCCATGCGACTCGTCGCTGACAAGGTGCTGGCCGGCTCGGAGTCTTTTGCCTCCCCGGGGCTGGCCTATGTGAAATGGCCTGCACCAGTACGGCCCCATGATGCGCTGCGGCTACGCGCCGAGGTATTGGAGGTCAAGCGGGCGAGCAGCAAGCCACACCTCGGCATCCTGCGCTGGCGTTGGCAGATGCACAACCAGCATGCCGTCATGGTGTTAGACCTCGAGGCCACGAGCCTCTTTCATGTCCCGGTGGTGACGTAGCACGCGCCGCGCTCACACCGCCTTGTTTCGGCCATAGATGGCTGAATACAAGGCGGGCAGCGAAAGCAGGGTAAGCGCTGTGGCGATTATCAAGCCGCCCATAATTGCCACCGCCATCGGCCCCCAGAAGACGCTGTTTTGTAGTGGAATCATAGCCAGCACGGCTGCAGCAGCGGTCAAAATAATCGGCCGGAATCGGCGCACGGCGGCCTCGACGATGGCGTCTTTGACGGCGGTACCCGCCGCCCGCTCTTTCTCGATCTGATCAATCAGAATGACCGAATTGCGCATGATCATGCCCATGAGCGCAATCACTCCGAGCATGGCCACAAAGCCAAAGGGTCGTTGCAGTACGAGTAAGGCCAGTGCCACGCCACTGATGCCCAAGGGCGCTGTGGCAAGCACCATCAGGCTGCGCGGCGTGCTCTGCAGTTGCAGTACCAGCAGGGTAAAGGTGAGAAAGAACATGATCGGCATGCCAGCAAATATTGAGGCCTGGCCCTTACTGCTTTCCTCTACCGTGCCCCCGATCTCAAGCCGCACGCCGGCGGGTAGCTGTGCGGCCACGGGGACGAGCATGGCCTGCAGTTCGAGTGCCACCGAGGCGCCTTGACGATTCGTACTCACGTCCGACTGAAGGGTCAGGGCATAGTGGCGGTCTTTGCGCCAGACCATGCCAGGCTCCCAGACAAGCGTAATGGTGGCGAATTTTTCTAGGGCTACCAGGCTATTGGTGGCCGTGGGCACGAGCAGGCCCTTGAGGTCGGCGAGGCTCTCGCGCTCCTGGGCTGGCAGCCGCATCTCGATGGGTAGCAGCTTATCGGCCTCTCGGTATTCCCCCACGACCACGCCTGAGAAACGCGCCTCTAAGGTACGGGCAAGCGAGGCCGGTCCCACGCCGAGTTCACGGGCGCGGGCCAGGTCTACCGAAATACGGGCTGTCGGACGCAGCTCGTTCCAGTTGTCGTGCAGTCCCCGTACATCGGGGTGGGTGGCCATGACGGCCCGCACCTGTGTCGCAGCCTGCATCAGAATCTCCGGCCGGTCACCGATGAGACGAAACTGCACGGGGTAGGGCACAGGGGGCCCATTAGGAAGCAGCTTCACGCGAATGCGGGCCTCAGGCGCCACTGCAGGTACCCGCGCTAGTAAGGTCTCGACGATCTCTTCGCGCTCGGC
>CAZKWK010000126.1:0-2602 GCA_964556335.1 uncultured Bordetella sp.
TGCAATGGCCACACAGTTGGAGTTGCGCATGCCATGGGCCTGAATACGGGCGCGCAGTGCCGACCAGTCGAGACGGGCCCGGCGGTCGATCTCTACATAGCCGCCCCGCTCCTTTTCGAGCAGTGTGAGGCTGTCTAACGGCAGAATTCCCTGGTCCCAGAGCGACCCCTTAAAGCTTGAGTAGGCGCCACGTTCTTGGGCCAGCGTGGTTGAGGCCCAGTAGGCTTCGTAGCAGACCATCTCCATAGAGCTGTCGGCAAACTCAACAGCCTCGGCAGAGCCGTAGGGCACCCGCATAGCATGCAGGGCCTCTTGAAAGCCCATGATTCCGAGACCGACAGGCCGGTGCCGCACGTTGGCATTACGGGCCTTGGCCACCGCGTAGTAGTTGATGTCGATCACGTTATCGAGCATGCGCATGGCTGTGCTCACGGTCTTCTTGAGCTTGGCATGGTCGAGCACCAGGCCGCCCTGAGTGCCCGCGGTGAGGTGCTGTACCAGATTGACGGAGCCCAGATTACAGACGGCGATCTCGGTGTCGTTGGTATTGAGGGTGATCTCGGTACAGAGGTTAGAACTGTGAACGACGCCCACATGCTGCTGGGGGCTGCGGATGTTGCAGGGGTCTTTGAAGGTGATCCAGGGGTGCCCGGTTTCAAAGAGCATGGTGAGCATCTTGCGCCAGAGGGCGGTAGCCTGAATCTTTTTAAAGAGGCGAATCTCCCCGCGGGCTGCCTTCTCTTCGTAGCCCGTATAGGCGGCCTCAAAAGCCTTGCCTACCTTGTCATGCAGATCGGGTACATCGGAGGGCGAAAAAAGCGTCCACTCGCCGTTTTCCATCACCCGCTTCATGAAGAGGTCGGGAATCCAGTTGGCGGTATTCATGTCGTGGGTACGGCGCCGGTCATCCCCAGTGTTCTTACGCAACTCTAAGAACTCTTCGACATCTAGGTGCCACGATTCTAAGTAGGTGCAGACCGCGCCCTTGCGCTTGCCCCCTTGATTCACGGCGACCGCCGTATCGTTGACGACCTTGAGGAAGGGCACCACGCCCTGGCTCTTGCCGTTGGTACCTTTAATGTGGCTACCAAGGGCCCGCACTGGCGTCCAGTCGTTGCCCAGCCCACCGGCGTACTTGGCGAGCAGGGCATTTTCCTTAATGGCTTCGTAAATACCATCGAGGTCATCGGCCACGGTGGTGAGGTAGCAGGAAGACAACTGGGAATGGGTGGTGCCGCTATTAAAGAGGGTGGGCGTGGAGCTCATGAAGTCGAAGCTCGACAGCAGCTGATAAAACTCGATCGCCCGCTCCTCGCGGTTGAGTTCCTGAATCGCCAGCCCCATGGCGACCCGCATAAAGAAGGCCTGGGGCATTTCAATGCGGCGGCCTTCGCCACTAAACAGGTCGTTGCGGTCGATCAGGAAGTAGCGGTCATAGAGGGTCTGCAGACCAAGGTAGTCAAACTGCAGATCGCATTCAGCGTTGAGGGCCTGCGCAAGGCGCTTGAGGTCGTAGCGCCCGAGCTCCTCGTTTAATAGGCCGATCTCAATGCCCTTCTTGATGTACCGAGGAAAGTAGTCGACATACTGCGACGCCATATCGGTCTGCGAGACCTCTGCCCCCAAGACCTCCTTGCGAATGGTGTGCAGGAGCAGGCGGGCACTGACTTTTGCATAGGCGGGATCCTTCTCAATAAGTGCGCGGGCCGCCAAGATGGCGGATTTTTCAACTTCTTCTACGGGTACCCCGTCGTAGAGGTTTTTTACCGTGTCGTTGAGTACTGGTTCTGCATAGGCATGGCCCTCAAGCCCCTTGCAGGCATCGGTGATGATGCTCTGAAGCCAGGCCTGATCAAGTGGCACCCGTTGGCCTTTGACAAGCATGCTGAGTTGGTGGTCCGCCACTTGTGTCTTGGTCTTGGCGGCACGCTCTTGGGCCCGGCGCTCTCGGTAGAGCACGTAGGCACGCGCGACCTCGTGCTCCCCGGAACGCATCAGGGCGAGTTCGACCTGGTCTTGAATGTCTTCGATGTGGGCGGTGCCGCCGGCGGGCATGCGACGCAGCAGCGCGGCAGTGACTTGCTGGGTGAGTTGTTCGGTGACCTCGCGTACGCGGGCACTCGCCGCCCCCTGCCCCCCCTGCACGGCAAGAAAGGCCTTGGTGAGGGCGACTGTAATCTTGGGCGCATCAAAGGAGACCACAGCGCCATTACGGCGAATGACCTTGATGTCTGAGAGGCCAGCAGCCGCCAGCAGGCTGCCCGTGTCCTCGGGGGAGGAATGGGTGGCTGGGGGAGTGGATTGCACAAATTCCGTCGACGAGACTGCCCTTTGCATGCCAAAGATCTCCTGAAAAAGCGGTAGGGGGGTAGACCGGGATCGGCCTAGGCCTTACTACCGGTAGTATTTTTTTACGTTTGTTCCTACTAATTGTAGTAGTCCGCCCCCTCGGCGGGCAAGGAAAAAGGTCTGGGCAAACCCTAAGCTGCGCTGCTCCATGCACGCCAACGGCCTGCCCGCCTAGGGAGGCGACATGCAGACAAGAGATCTCAAGGCTACCGCCAAGAAACTGGGCGTAGACCCGCGTGGGGTCTCGCGATCG
>CAZKWK010000126.1:2702-3954 GCA_964556335.1 uncultured Bordetella sp.
GGGTCGGTCTTACGTCCGGGGGCGATCACGTTGTGCCCGGTGATGGCCCGTAGCGTGGGCAGTGCCCCTGCCAGCGCCTGACAGAGCATCGCCAGCGCCTGCATCTGCGCCTCGGTGTAGGCAAGCGCGTCGGTACCCTCAAGCTCGATTCCGATGGAGAAATCATTGCAGTTGGACTCCCCCTCAAAGACAGAGACGCCTGCGTGCCACGCGCGGTTCAGAATGGAGACATATTGGGAGAGGCTGCCATCCCGTGCGATCAAAAAATGGCTCGAGACTTCTAAGCCGGCAAGGCTCGCAAGCCCGTGCGGACTCCGCTCCGAGAGCTGGTTCATAAAGAGCGCATCGATCCAGGGCCCACCAAAACGGCCGGCAGGAAGGCTGATGCCATGCACCACCACCAGCGAGATCGGCATACCCGCGGGCCGTTGGTTGTAATGGGGACTGGGGCGCCAGTGGCAGCTGGCCTCTGGGCTGCTGTAAAGCCAGCCAAGGTCACTGAATTGCGTCATCCAATAGTTGCCGTCGGCGTGGTGTTGTGGGCGGTGGCCACCGGTTACTCCCTTGGGTTTTCTGGCCCGCTCTGTTGCCTGCCCTTATCGGCATGCGCCTCTGAGCAAAAAGGATGGCTGTCCCGCCAGAGGACCTCGGTACGGGGAAGGTGCAGGCCACAGTGTTGGCAGGACACAAGGTCAAGTGTCTCCGTTGTTGATTTGCCTTTTGGTCGGTTAGAGGCCTTGGGGGGCGGTGATTGCCTGCGGTCGGGCCGCCCCAGTGCGCGTTTGAGTATCCAGAGGGCAAGACCCACGAGTACAACGACAATGAGAATGCGGGTGAGCATCTGACGGGCGCGTTATCGATGCAGCAGCACTTCAAGTACGAACCGACTCCCCACATAGGCCAGTAGTAACAGGCCAAAGCCCGCCAGCGCAAACTTTGCTGCCACCCGTCCACGCCATCCACGGGCGCGCCGCCCAACAAAAAAGACGGCCACCATGACCCAGGTTGCGAGCGTGAAGAAGGTCTTGTGGTCCATCTTCAGCGGCGGATGGTGCAGCCAGAGGTTCACCCAGACGCCGGAGAGCAGGGTGAAGGTCAGCAGTACGAAGCCCGCCCAGGTGACCCGTACGAGTGTCTGGTCTAAGGCCAACAGCGCGGGCATATCTTCCCACCAGGGGCTTCGCGCGCCCCCGCGATGCAGAGCGTTTTCTAGTGAAATCATGAGAAGCGCGTGGGCCGCAGCCACGGCAAA
>CAZKWK010000126.1:3964-5012 GCA_964556335.1 uncultured Bordetella sp.
GCAAAGGCGCTGTAGGCGAGCATGGCCAGAAGAATATGGGCCCGAAAGAGCGCTGGGGGCTGCTCCATGATGACGATTCCCCCGAACCAGAGGGGCAGAAGACAGCCGAGGGCAGCCACAGGAAAAATAAGTGCGGTGATGCGGGGCAGTTGCTGGAAAAAAGACTCCACCCACATGAGGAGTACCGCGAGCCAGAGGGTCCAAGAGACCGAACTTGCAAAGCCGAACCGAAAGGCCTCCTCAGAAAACCAGGCGGGGAGTAAGGTGAGGCCATGCAGGGTGAGCACCACGGTGAGAGCCGCCATAAGCAGGGGGTGTGCGCCGGATGCCTGCCTCGCCCCAAGGCTAGATTCTCCCGAGGCCCCCTGCACCCCTATCTGACCGAGGGTCGGCGGACGCCGAAGCCGCAGAATCGCAAGCCCGATGTAGCCCAGGCAGGCCATCCAGGCGGTGAACTCATACAATGAAGACTCCATGAGACCAGTGTAGCGCAGCCCTTCTACGGGGGGCTTTCCGAGGAATGCATCGATGCTAGAAACATTGACCGACCGCCTCTCAAAGGTGGTGAAGACCATGAAGGGGGAGGCTCGGATTACCGAGTCCAACACCCAGGAGATGCTGCGCGAGATTCGGCTGGCCTTGCTCGATGCCGACGTGGCCCTGCCTGTGGTTAAGCAGTTTGTGGCCCAGGTGCGCGAAAAGGCCGTAGGCCAGGAGGTGGTGGGAAGCCTCACTCCCGGGCAGGCCTTGGTGGGCGTGGTGCATCGGGAGCTGGTGGGCCTCATGGTCAGCGATCAGCCGCCGCCCGCAACGGGCCTGAATCTTGCCAGCCAGCCGCCTGCCATTGTGTTGATGGCCGGTCTGCAGGGGGCGGGTAAGACCACCAGTGTGGGCAAGATGGCCAAGTGGCTCCACGATCGCCACAAGAAAAAGGTGCTCACCGTGTCGTGCGACGTCTACCGCCCGGCGGCTATCGAGCAGCTGCGTCTGGTGAGCGCGCAGGCGGGGGTCGATTTCTTTGCCAGTACGCCAGACCAGAAGCCCGTGG
>CAZKWK010000126.1:5022-5928 GCA_964556335.1 uncultured Bordetella sp.
TATTGCAGTTGCGGCAGTGGACTGGGCCCGCCGGCACTTTCACGATGTGCTGCTGATTGACACCGCGGGCCGACTTGCCATTGATGCCGAGATGATGGCGGAGATTTCGGCCGTCCATGCGGCGGTCAAGCCGGTGGAGACGCTCTTTACCGTGGATGCCATGCAGGGCCAAGACGCGGTGCGCACTGCCGAGGCCTTTGGCCAGGCTTTGCCGCTTACCGGCATTGTGCTCACCAAAGTCGACGGTGATGCCCGCGGGGGTGCGGTGTTGTCGGTCCGGTCGATTACCGGAAAGCCCGTGCGGTTTGTCGGTACCTCGGAGAAGATCGATGGGCTGGAGGCCTTTGATCCTGAGCGCTTCGCCCAACGCATTCTCGGCATGGGCGATGTACTTGCGTTGGTGGAGCAGGCTCAGAAGTCGATCGACCTGAAGTCTGCCGAGAAAATGGCGGCCAAGCTGAAGTCAGGGGCCAAGTTCGACCTCGAAGACTTCAAAATGCAGATTGGTCAGATGAAGTCGATGGGCGGGCTGTCGTCGCTCATTGACAAGCTGCCCGCCCAGTTTCAGCAGGCCGCCAAGGGTGGCGATATGTCGGCGGCAGACAAGTCGATTCGTCGTATGGAAGGGCTCATTAATGCCATGACGCCGCAGGAGCGCCGCAACCCGGAGCTTTTGAAGGCAAGCCGCAAGCGCCGTATTGCCGCAGGCGCCGGGGTGCAGGTACAGGAGCTCAATCGCATGCTCAACCAGTTTGAGCAGATGCAGACGATGATGAAAAAGATGCAGTCCGGCGGTATGGCCAAGATCATGCGCGCGATGGGCGGTATGGGCGGCATGAAGGGCCTCGGCGGCATGATGGGCGGCTTTCGCCGCTAGCACGTTAGCCCCCTGTATTACGCTTCGAG
>CAZKWK010000127.1:0-4413 GCA_964556335.1 uncultured Bordetella sp.
ATGTCCAGCCCAGCCGCCGCCCCAAGGACGGGCGCTACGGCGACAACCCCAACCGGCTGCAGCACTACTACCAGTACCAGGTGGTGCTCAAGCCCTCACCGCCCAACATCCTCGACCTCTACCTCGGATCGTTAAAGGCCCTGGGCATTGACCCACAGACCCACGACATTCGGTTTGTCGAAGACGACTGGGAGAACCCCACGCTTGGCGCCTGGGGCCTGGGCTGGGAGGTCTGGCTCAACGGCATGGAAGTGACCCAGTTCACCTATTTTCAACAGGTCGGTGGCCTCGACTGCAGCCCGATTACAGGTGAGATTACCTACGGCATTGAACGGCTGGCCATGTACCTGCAAGGCGTGGAAAACGTCTACGACCTCACCTGGACCGAGTGGCAAGAACACGGCCAGACGCGGCGCATCAGCTATGGCGATGTCTACCACCAAAACGAAGTGGAGCAGTCGCGGTATAACTTTGAGGCCAGCAATGTCGAGGTGCTCTTTCGGAGATTCTCCGAACATGAGGCCGATGCGAGCAGGCTGCTCACAGAGGGGCTGCCCCTGCCGGCCTATGAGCAGGTGTTGAAGGCCGCCCACAGCTTTAACCTGCTCGACGCACGCGGCGCCATTTCCGTGACCGAGCGGGCCCAATACATCGCACGTATTCGTACGCTATCGCGTCAGGTGGCCCAGGCCTACTACGAAGCCCGCGAGCGCCTGGGCTTTCCCATGTTGCCAGGCTCGGCCTCGCTGGCCTCCCTGGGAAACAAGGCCGCCTAAAAAGACGACAACACCGAGATGACCACGCCCTTACCTACCACCCCCGCCCCGCTCCTCATTGAGCTCTTCACCGAGGAGCTGCCGCCGAAGGCCCTGAAGACCCTAGGCCGTGTCTTTGCAGACACCATCACGCGGTCGTTACAGTCCGCCGGCTTGGCGGGAGCCGATGCAACGGCGACCCCTTTTGCCAGCCCGCGCCGACTGGCCGTTCACATCGACGTGGTCGCCCACCAGGCACCTGATAGGCGGCAACGCGAGAAGCTCGTTCCGGTGGCGATTGGCTTGAATCACGAAGGCCAAGCACAGCCCCCCCTTATTAAGAAGCTGGCAGGCCTCGGGCTCACCCTGGGGCAGAACCTCGCGCCCACCGATCTGATTCGAGAAATGGACGGCAAGGCAGAAGCGCTCTTCGTGGAAGTTCGCGTGATCGGCGCACAGATCGTCGCAGCGGCCCAGGCAGCCCTCGACCAGGCCATCGCGGCCCTGCCCATTCCGAAGGTCATGCGCTATCAGTGGCCCGCGTCGGAGAACAATCCGGCCCTGCACGAAGTGAAGTTTGTGCGCCCTGCGCATCGCCTTATAGCACTGCATGGTGCTGCCGTTCTGCCTTTAGAAGCGCTGGGCCTTCGGGCAGACCGCCTCACCGAGGGGCACCGGTTCTTAAGTCACGGCGTTCTTTCGATTCCCCACGCCAACGACTATGCCGAAAAGTTGCGTGAAGACGGGTTTGTCATTGCCGGATTCGAAGCGCGACGCCAGAAGATGGTCTCGCTGCTACAGTCGGCGGCCGAATCAGACCGTGTGGTGATGCCGGAGTCGCTCGTCGATGAGGTCACGAGCCTGGTGGAATGGCCAGTGGTACTCACGGGGCGGTTCGATGCGGGCTTTCTGCAGGTGCCCCAAGAGTGCCTCATTCTCACCATGCAGCAAAACCAGAAGTACTTCGCACTCACCGACGCACAAGACAGGCTCGTCAATCGGTTTCTGCTTGTCTCCAACCTTGCCTCCAAAGATCCCGCGGTGGTGGTCCAGGGCAACGAACGGGTGTTACGCGCGCGGCTGTCCGATGCCCAGTTCTTTTTCGAACAAGACCAGAAAAAGCCGCTTGCCACCCGGGTGGCCACGCTGGCCCAGGTGGTCTATCACAATAAAATCGGAAGCCAGGCCGAGCGCATCGCACGCCTGACACAACTCGCAACGCGCTGGGCAGCTTGGGTGGGCGCAGATCCTGCACAGGCAGCCCGTGCAGCAGAACTTGCCAAGGCCGATCTGGCCACCGACATGGTCGGTGAGTTTCCTGAACTTCAGGGCATTGCCGGCCAGTACTACGCGCGACACGATGGTGAAGACGAGGCAGTGTGTCTCGCGATTGAAGGCCACTACCACCCCCGATTCGCAGGCGATAGCCTGCCCGGCAACCCAGTAGCCCTCGCAGTGGCCCTGGCCGATAAACTCGAGACCCTTGTTGGTATCTGGGGTATTGGCCTTCTGCCCTCTGGCGACAAAGACCCGTTTGCCCTGCGACGCGCAGCACTGGGGGTCCTTCGTATTCTGATCGAGGCCCGCGTACCCGCGCCGTTGCATCAGTTACTCGAAGAGACAAAGCAGAGCTTCGCAGGCATTTCCGCGGTGGCACCCAACCTTGCCGATGTCCAGGCCTTTATTGCCGACCGACTACGCGGGTATCTCAAAGACAAAGGCCATAGCCCTGAGGCCATTGAAGGGGTGCTGGCCCAGTGCCCCAACCGCTACGACCAGCTACTGGATCGACTCCAGGCAGTCGACCGCTTTATGACTTCGCCGCAGGCGCCCGCCCTGTGTGCCGCCCACAAACGTATTGGCAATATTCTGAAAAAAACCGAATGGGCCGATCGACTGGGGCTTGCCCCAGTCGATGCCGCGCGGTTAGAAGCGTCTGCAGAGAAGGCGCTTGCCCAGGCACTCGCCACGCTCGGACCCGAAGCGCAGGCACGTGCCGAGAAGGGTCAGTATGTCGAAGCCATGCAGGGGCTGGCTGCGCTCAAAGAACCGGGCGATGCCTTTTTCGATCAGGTGATGGTCAACGCCGAGGACCCTGCACTCCGAGAGAATCGGCTTCGACTGCTGCACAACCTCTTTGGCACGATGAATCTGGTGGCAGACCTCTCCCGCCTAGCCAAGGCCTAGCCGCAGTATCAGCATGCGAGTACCCCGCGCAGTGGTCTTTGGCCTCTGGCAGACCGTAAGCCTCATCTTCTGGGCGACACTCTTTATGTCGTGTGCCCCGTTTCTCAGTGGGCGCAACCGCTATCGTCTGGCTATGCAATGGCCGCGCATGACCATCTACGCGGCGCGTGCGATTCTGGGGATTCAATGGCGCATTGAGGGGCAGGCATTGCTTGATGCGTGCGCAGACCGACCAGTCATTGTCTGTGCCAAACATCAGTCCTCCTGGGAAACGTTTTTTCTTCCCAGCTTCATGCCACGGCCACTCTGCTTTGTCTTTAAGAAGGAACTGTTGGCGATTCCTTTTTTTGGCTGGAGTATTCGGCTACTCGACATGGTCCATATCGACCGGCGTCAGGGCCGAGAGGCCTTTCAGCAGATCGAATCCCAGGCAGAGCAAAAGTTTGCACAAGGCCGATGGATGGTCTTCTTTCCAGAAGGAACTCGTACGCGTCCCGGGCAGCGCGTGAAATACAAGACAGGTGCCGCGCGACTTTCGCTGGGCCTGAACACCCCGATACTGCCAATTGCCTTAAACTCTGGGCTGCTATGGCCGAAAAATGCTTTTCTCAAACGCTCTGGTTGTGTCACGGTGTCTATTGGTCCACTCATAGAGCCACAGCCCGAAGAGTCCCCCGAGGCACTCACAGCCCGAATCGAAGCCTGGATTGAAGAAGAAACCAATCGCATGTCCTGAGCAGCTCTCGCTGCTGGCACCGTCTTCGGCACTCACGCCTCCTGCGTTCACACCGCCTGCCATAACAGGTCGTTTAGGGGGTGCTGCGCCAACGGGCCATGGGCAGATAGAGCTCAAATCCAAAGAACGGTTTATGGAGCTTGAGGGCCAGAGAATTTCGGTCGTACTCACGCGGTCTCGACGCCGTACGGTAGGAATGTCACTACAAGACGGGTATGTGAAGGTGGTGGCCCCAGCCTGGGTGCCTCTCGATGAAATCAGCAACATTCTTCGGCATAAGTCACGTTGGCTATCGGCACGTTACCGCGACTGGCAGCACCGCCAGGCCAACCGACTAGAACCCGAAGCCCAGTGGGCCCATGGGGCAGAAGTGATGTTTCTGGGGCAGCCCTGCACGCTCTCGCTCACCCCGGACATACAAGACGTGGTCTGGCATGCCCAAGCGGCGCGCCTGCTGCTGCCTTTGTCGCCCCAGTCTGCCCCAGATCAGGTGCGTGATCGCGTGCACGGGTGGATGCAGTCGCAGGCCAAAGAGATCCTCAAAGAGCGGCTCGACATACTGGCCGACCGGTCTGGCAGGCGGTATGCGCGATTCTCACTCACGCACGCGCGCACCCGATGGGGAAGTTGCACCCAAGACGGCCATATTCGGCTCAACTGGCGTCTGATTCAATTCAGCCTACCCGTGATCGATTATGTTGTGGCCCACGCACTCGCCCACCTGCGGGCCCTGGG
>CAZKWK010000127.1:4423-5775 GCA_964556335.1 uncultured Bordetella sp.
AAGTCGAACAAATACTGCCCGGCTACAAGGCAGCGCAGTCTCAGTTAAAGGGCGTGACGCTCGAGATCTGAGCCGCCAGGGCCTGATACTGCGCCACACTCACCTCCTCGGGCCGTTGCGTAGGCAGAAGGCCCACGGCCTGAAGATCCAACCGAGCCCCATAGGGCGCCAAGGTGTTACGCAGCATTTTTCGCCGCGCGGAAAAGGCCTGGGTCACCAACTGAGAAAAGACACGGTCATCCACCACCGTGCGGGCCGCAGCCTGCAGAGGCCGCATCACGACAATTGCGGACTCCACCTTAGGCGCTGGTACAAACGCTCCGGCCGGCACCCGCAGCAGGCGCTCCATGGTGTAGCGGGCCTGCAGCATCACCGAGAGTCGACCATAGACCTTCGACCCAGGTGCTGCCACCATGCGGTCTACCACCTCCCTTTGCAGCATGAATGTCTGATCCCGAACCTGATCGGCGATTGGCATCAGATAAAACAAGAGGGGGGTAGAAATGTTGTAGGGCAGATTGCCCACAATACGCAGCGGCTGCCCTGCAGCCTGTGCAAGCGCAGAGAAATCTACCGTGAGCACATCCTGAGCGATGAGGTCGAGGGCCTCGGGCGCAAACTGGGCGCGCAGTCGGGGGAGCAGATCTTGATCGAGTTCAATCGCGGTGATACGGCCTGCTGCCGCAATGAGCGGTGCTGTAAGGGCCCCCTGCCCAGGACCAATCTCAATCAAGCACTCCCCCGGAATGGGCCGGATCAGATCAACAATGCGCCGGATAATGCCGGGGTCGTGCAGAAAATTCTGCCCAAACCGCTTCTTTGCAATATGGTCAGCGCCCGCCGCAGATTTCACTGCGCGCGAATCTCCACATAGCTGTTTGCCCGCACTTCCCGCATCCAGTCAGACACAGCCTCCGTGAGCTTTCGCTCCCGAAGCGCAAGCCTTGCCGAGACACGCAGCCGGTCTTGAGAGAGTGGCTCTCGTCGACGCTCTAGCAGCTCAATGAGATGAAAGCCAAAGACGGTGCGTACCGGGGCACTCACTTGCCCCACCGAGAGTTCATTCAGTGCCCGCTCAAATTCGGGCACCAGGTCTCCGGGATAGGCCCAGTCGAGAAGACCCCCTTTGCCCGCAGAGCCAGGGTCTTGGGAGAAGTCTCGGGCCAGCTGATCAAAGGCATCGCCTACCGAGAGCCTCTGTCGAAGCTCCTGGGCGCGACGCAGGGCACGCTCCTCAGACATCTGCCCATCGACCCGAATCAGAATATGGCGGGCCTTGTGCGCGGTGACGAGGGGCCCCTGTGAGACCGACCGCCGATCTTCAAGCAGTACCAGGTGATACCCGTTGGGGC
>CAZKWK010000128.1:0-5705 GCA_964556335.1 uncultured Bordetella sp.
CAGCATGCTGACCACCACGGGCATGTCTGCACCGCCGATAGGAATAATGATGAGTACGCCCAGCACGAAACTTAAGGCGAGCATGAGGAAGAAGGCATCCCACCGCTCGGTAAACATGAAGACAAGACCAAGCCCCACGGTGGCAATGCCCAACACCAAGTTCAGCATGTGCTGGCCACTAAAAACGACTGGTGCCCCCTGAAAGAGCCGAAACTTGTACTTGCCCGAGAGCTTGCCAAAAGCAATCACAGAGCCGCTAAACGTAATAGCGCCGATCGCGGCTCCCAGAAACAACTCAAGACGGTTGCCCACCGGAATAGGCTCCCCCTTCGCGGCGATATTGAGTGCATAGGGCTCAGCAACCGCCGCCACCGCGATAAACACGGCCGCCATACCAATCATGCTGTGCATGAAGGCCACGAGTTCAGGCATTTTCGTCATCTCGACGCGCTTGGCCATGGTGGCCCCAATCACGCCGCCGACCACGAGACCACCAAGGAGCAGCAGAAGACCAGACCCGAGGTCTGCCGACCCTGAGAGACTCTGGGCCATGGTGCCAATCAGCCCCACGGTGGTCACGATGGCAATGGCCATGCCAGTCATGCCAAAAATGTTTCCTCGTATCGAGGTAGTGGGATGACTGAGGCCCTTTAATGCCTGAATAAAGCAGACCGATGCCACCAGATAGAGCAGCGTCACAACATCCATAGAGAGGCTAAACATTTACGCAGCCCCCTTCTCAGTTGCCGTCTTCTTGTCTTTTTTCTTAAACATCTCAAGCATGCGTTTGGTGACCAAGAAGCCACCAAAGACATTGACTGCGGCAAGCGCCACCGCGAGTACGCCCATGGTCTGGCCAAGCACCGTCTCCGTGAGAGCCGCAGCCAGCATGGCGCCCACAATCACAATGGCCGAGATGGCGTTGGTGACTGCCATGAGTGGGGTATGCAAGGCGGGCGTCACATTCCAGACCACGTGGTACCCCACATAGATGGCGAGTACGAAAATAATCAGGTTGGTGAGGGTGGGGCTAATCATGTCCATAGCGGGGGCTCGATCTAGAGGGATATATGTAAAGGGGCGGGGCTAGGCGGGACGCGTTACTTGGCCGTCGCGCGTGACCAACGTGGCTGCGACAATGTCGTCGTCCATGGGAACCTGCAACGCCCCTTCTTTGGTAAGAATGAGCTTTAAGAAATCCAGCAAGTTGCGTGCGTAGAGCGCCGAGGCGTCGGTGGGTACCAAGGCCGCCAGGTTGGGCTGTCCGACAATCTTCACGCCATTGGTGGTGAGCACGGTTTCATTCAGCTTAGACAACGGGCAGTTACCGCCTTGCTCGACCGCCATATCCACAATCACTGAGCCTGGCTTCATGCTCGAGACCATCTCTTCAGTGATTAGAATGGGGGCCTTGCGGCCAGGAATGAGTGCGGTAGAAATCACGATATCGGCCTGGGCAATACGCTTGGCCACCTCGGCCGCCTGGCGCTTCATCCAGCTCTCGGGCATGGGGCGCGCGTAGCCGCCCACCCCTTGGGCGATTTCACGTTCTTCATCGGTCTCATAAGGCACATCGATGAACTTTGCACCCAGCGACTCGATCTGTTCTTTCACTGCAGGGCGCACATCGGAGGCCTCGACCACCGCGCCCAAGCGCTTGGCCGTGGCAATAGCCTGCAGGCCCGCCACGCCGGCACCAAGAATGACGGCCCGCGCGGCCTTCACCGTTCCGGCAGCCGTCATAAGCATTGGGAAGATGCGGGGATAGGCATCCGCCGCCAGCATCACAGCCTTATACCCCGCCAGGTTGGCCTGTGACGAGAGCACATCGAGCGACTGGGCCCGCGTGGTGCGCGGAGCGGCCTCCATCGCAAAGGCCGTAAGGCCCGCCGCTGCAAGCCGCTCAAGACCGGGGCGGTCAAACGGCGAGAGCATGCCCACCAAAACTGCCCCTTTTTTCATCTGGGCGAGTTCGGCATCGGTAGGAATACGCACTTTGAGCACCATGTCACAGCCCAGCGCTGTGGCCTGATCTGCCAGGGTGGCGCCTGCGGCCTCATAGGCGCTGTCGACCATGCTCGCACCGAGGCCCGCGCCATGGGCAACCACCACCTGATGGCCAAGACCGACCAACTTCTTTACCGTCTCTGGTGAACCCGCTACTCGCGTCTCCCCGACCAATGCTTCTTTCGGAATGCCGATACGCACGCGTCTTCCTCTCAAATTAGATATAAGCGCGCCAACCCTTTGCGGCTGACGGTTTCTGGTTAGACTGTAATGTTATATGACTAGACATCAAACCGTGGTCGTGGGGCTCTCTGGCGGGGTCGATTCAGCCGTGTCTGCCTGGCTTTTGAAGCAGCAGGGCTATACGGTCGTGGGTGTCTTCATGAAGAATTGGGAAGACGATGACGACTCGGAGTACTGCTCTACGCGGCAGGATTTTCTCGATGCCGCCGCCGTTGCAGACCTTCTGGGCATAGAACTACAGGCCGTGAACTTCGCGGCCGAATACAAAGATCGGGTCTTTGCCGACTTCCTGCGCGAGTATCAGGCGGGGCGTACGCCTAACCCCGATGTCTTGTGCAACGCAGAGATTAAGTTCAAGGCCTTTCTCGACCATGCTTTTGCACAGGGTGCAGACCTTATTGCCACGGGCCACTATGCGCGCCTGCGCCGCACAAAAGAGGGTGCAGTCGAACTCCTGCGCGGGCTCGATGCCTCAAAAGATCAGTCGTATTTTCTGCATCGATTGAGCCAGCAGCAACTCGACCGTGTCTTGTTTCCCGTGGGTGAACTGCAGAAGACCGCAGTGCGTCGTATTGCCGATGAGATAAGGCTGCCCAATGCCAAGAAGAAAGACTCCACAGGCATCTGCTTTATTGGAGAGCGCCCGTTTCGGGAGTTCTTGCAGCGTTATTTGGCCCACAAGCCAGGCGCGATCTGCACCCCCGAAGGCATCGAGGTGGGGCGTCATCAGGGGCTTTCCTTTTATACCTTGGGACAGCGCAAGGGGTTGGGAATCGGGGGGGTAAAAAAGCGAGGATTTGTCAGCGCAGAGGGTAGCGGCTGGTTCGTGGCCCGGAAAGACATGGCCCGTAATGTCTTGTATGTTGTGCAAGACCATGACCACCCGTGGCTTTTAAGCCGCAGCTGCCAGACGATCGATGCCTGCTGGGTGTCCGGTAAGCCCCCTGAGAAGAACGACGACGATGCGCCCGGTGCTGTCGGCTTGGGCATCAAGACCCGCTATCGACAGGCCGACGCCTCGGGAAGGCTCGTTGGTGCGGAAGCCACTGGGATTTCCATAGCCTTTGAGACCCCGCAGTGGGCTGTGACACCGGGGCAGTCGGCTGTGGTCTACCGCGGCGAGGTCTGCCTCGGCGGTGGGATTATTAGCGCTACTGCGGCTTAGTCTGCTGAAACGACGGGCGCTCCGACATACGCGTGTAGAAGTCTGCAAGGTTCGGATAGGCCTTGGCCCAGGAGTTCTCCGGAAATCGAAAATTGAGATAGCCAAGCGCCACCCCGCAGGCGATATCGCCCAAGGAGAAGGCCTTGCCGTTCATCCACTGGTCTTTGCCCAGGGTCTGGCTCATTACCGCAAGCGCGCGATCTACCTTCAGTGCCTGCCGGGCGAGATAGTCTTCGTTAATCGCGGCGCCCTGATGGAATCGCTTCTCCACAATCATGGCAATGGCGGCATCGCAGAGGCCATCGGCCAAGGCTTCGAGCGTACGCACGGTGGTGCGTTCACGATTGCCCTCAGGTATGAGGCGCTGGGTCGGCGCGCGAGAATCGAGGTACTCCGCGATGACCCGGGAGTCGTACACGCAGCCGTCTTCGAGCAGGAGCACTGGTACCTTACCCAGAGGGTTCTGCGCAGCAATCTCTGTCTTTTCCGACCAGACATCTTCGAGCACAAACTCGTAGTCGAGTCGTTTCTCGACCGCGACCACGCGGACTTTGCGAACATAGGGACTGGTGACAGAGCCGATAATCTTCATAGCAGCCAGAGAGAAAGGAGAGGTAGCGGAGTATAGCGCCCCCGCCCAAATGGCCACCATGCCCGTGTCACAATTGGCACATGAATACAACAAACCCTAATACAGGAGGGGGTTTGTCGGATCCCCTGCGGGACGGTCGACTGCTCTGCCTGTCGCCCTTGGATGGTCGCTATGCCGAAAAGGTCGAGGGTCTACGACCACTGCTCTCTGAATATGGACTTTTGCGATTTCGTGTGCAAGCAGAGATTGCCTGGCTTACGGGGCTTTCTGAGGCGGGTCTTCCCGAACTGAAACCCTTTTCACCCGCGGCGCGCAGTGCGCTCATGGCTTGGGGCCAGATGTTTGCCGTGGAAGACGCGGCGCGTATTAAAGACATCGAGGCCCAGACCAACCACGATGTGAAGGCTGTCGAATACTTTCTGAAGGAAAAGGCGCAGGCAAGCGGGCTGCCAGAGTTGACGCAGGCCGCGGAGTTTATTCACTTTGCCTGCACCTCGGAGGACATCAACAACACCGCCCATGCGCTCATGCTGCAGGGGGCGCGGCAAGAAGTCATGCTGCCTGCGATTCAGAAGGTGATCGACCGGCTTGCGACGATGGTGGCCGAGCAGGCGGGCCAGCCCATGCTCTCACGCACCCATGGGCAGACGGCATCGCCGACAACACTGGGTAAAGAACTGGCCAATGTGCGGGCGCGACTGCGGGCCACCCGTGATCAGTTTGCAGGTGTTGTGTTGCGGGCCAAGATGAACGGCGCGGTGGGAAATTACAACGCCCATCAGGCAGCTGCCCCTGAAGTGGATTGGGAAAGGTTTTCGCGCGGTGTTCTAGGCACGCTGGGGCTGACCGTAAACCCCATGACTACACAGATCGAGCCACATGACGACATTGCGGCCTATTTCGATACGCTGTCGCGTGTGAACACAGTGCTCTTGGATTTCTGTCGCGATGTCTGGGGCTATGTGTCGTTGGGTTACTTCAAGCAGAAGTTAAAGGCCGGCGAAGTGGGGTCATCCACCATGCCCCACAAAGTGAACCCCATAGACTTTGAAAACGCCGAGGGCAATCTCGGAATCGCCAATGCATTGCTTCGCCATATGGCCGACAAGCTACCTGTGAGCCGTTGGCAGCGCGACCTGTCTGACTCTACGGTGCTGCGGAATCTGGGCGTCGCGCTGGGTCATAGCCTTCTAGCGTTGGATTCTTGCCTCAAGGGCATGGGCAAACTCGAGGTGAACCGACAGCGACTTGAGGAAGACCTGAACAACGCCTGGGAGGTTTTGGCAGAGCCTATTCAAACCGTCATGCGCAGGTATGGGCTCCCGCAGCCCTATGAGCAGCTCAAGGCACTCACCCGCGGGCAAGGAATGACGGAAGAAACGATGCGCGGGTTTATCAGCGGTCTAGCACTGCCCGAAGCGGATAAGGCCCGGCTTCTGGCGCTTACGCCTGGCACCTACGTGGGAATCGCGGAGCGGCTTGCGCGGGGGGAGTTGAGGCAGTCGTAATTCGTTTCTGCTTTACCCCTATTTTCAGTAAACAATCTCCTAAAGCACGCAGAGACAGTTAATCAGAGTTTTTTTGAAGTTCAGCATGCCTTCTAAGGTCATTCAACGCCTTAGGAGAATACTGAATGAAGAAGCATCTTATTGCTGCAGCAGTCGCAGGTGCATTCGCAGTGCCCGCCATGGCGCAGGT